>DWXS01000009.1 GCA_019119045.1 Candidatus Mailhella merdavium
GGGTAGTGTATTAAAGTCGCCCTTTTTTAAGGATACGGCGGTATCGGGGAGGTATCGCCATGTCCTTTTTCTATATCGCCATATCTTTTAGCTTATCAAAAAAAGCCCGACCGCCGCCGGGAACACTTCTACCCTCATATATGAACTGTCAAATCATCTAAATACCGCTTACAATTCCTTTGCGCTTGTCTGCATCTTGCAGACAGGCGCATTTTGCATTTTCGGGAGGTTTTTTCAAAAAAGTTTCGCTTTCATTCGGCGTTTGAAAAAATCGCCTGTATTATCCCGCGAAAAGGGGAGGTACCGCCACCTTTCAACACGAAAGGAGGTGAGAACATGGAACCTAATCGCGTGGAATTTCAGAAGCAATGTATCTTTCAAAGTTTCTGTAAACGGGTGCTGCACAACGAAGCCTGCAACGCCCACGAGGAAATCCGGCGTCGCAGAGCAAAGGAAGTGTCGTTTTCCGACCTTGCCTTGCATGAGGAACGACAGCTTTATACGCTTGATAAGTATTTTCAAGACGAAGAAGCCGAGCCGAGCTATCAGCAGGCAGGAAAGAAAATCACGCCGAAGCTGCTGCTTGAAGCAATCCGCACTTTGCCGGAAGAAAAAAGGTAAGCTATCATGCTGTACTATTTCGAGGGCATGACCGACGTGGAGATTGGAAAGTTATTCAATACGTCGCGCAGCACGATACAGTACAGACGGACAAGCTCTTTTGAAATCTTGAAGAAATATTTGGAGGAACACGCTGATGAATGGGACGAATGGTAAACAATCTGACTTCCCGGACGTTGCCCTTGTTCCCTATCCTGTCATTGTGGCAGCGACAAAGGGCGACCCGGACGCTATGAAAATTGTCTTGCAGCATTTTAGTGGTTACATAGCGAGCCTTTCCATGCGGAAGCTCTGCGACGAGCACGGAAACGTCTATTTTGGCGTTGACGAGGATATTCGCCAACGGCTGCAAGCAAGACTAATGAGGGCAATCCTCACATTTAGGGTTGAATAACTGCACCGATACCGAAACGTCTTAACCCCTTTTCCGTTTCGTATCAATCCGCAGCAGCCCCGTATGTTCCTTGACAAAGAAAGCGACGCAAGATAACGGCGACGCAGTATAGGGCAAACCGGGTACGTCCTTTTTGCGCCGAGCCATACGGAGGGTGCGCCATGACGCTATTCCTCTATCGGGAAAAGCCGAGTGAGAAACACCGCGACGGGAAGCAAGTTAGCAGCTTGCGGGCGACAACACGCATTGAGGGGAGATAAGCCTTTACAGCCACAGTCCGAGCGTTCAGAGCGTCGCAGGCAATGGGTAAAGCTGCCTTAAATGAGCAGGGGTGCAATTCCCGCGAGGTTGTGCTAACAGCCGCCCGGTTAAAGCCCACTTTTTGTAACTTGACTTTTTAGCCATTTATGAAAGGGGGTATTTTCCTATGGCAAAAAAGGAAACAGCAAGCCCCGCTATCCCTGTATTCCCTATGTTAAAGACCGTTGAGCAAATGAGCAAGATTAGCGGTATCGGGGAAAATAAACTGCGCGAGCTTATGGATAGTGGCGAGCTTGAATATATACAAAATGGAAACCGTCGTTTGATAGCTGACGCTGCAATCTGGGACTGGTACCACAGGGCAAAGACGACAGCGAAGCCCCCGGCACGACAGGGAGGTTAAGCTATGGCTATATCAACAAGGCAGGTTAAGAATAAACGCGACAGCAACGGCGTACTGACCGGGCGGCCGGGTACAGTTTACGACGTGAATATAAAGTACACCGCCCCGAATGGGGAAAAGAAAACCTATTCAAAAAAGGGCTTTCCAACAAAAAAGGAAGCAACGCAGCATGAAGCAGAGATGAAAGCAAAGCTCCATAATCCGGGACAGATTGCGTCTATCGCTTCACAGCGGAAACAGACCGTTGCAAGCTATCTGAATGAATGGGTAGAAAGCTATGCAAGAGTGAACTTGCGCCCCTCTACTTACGACGGGTACAAAAGAACGATTGCAAACTACATCACGCCATATATCGGCGGCGTTGCCCTTAATCAGCTTACCCCCGCTATGGTAGACAAAATGTTTCAGCAGATTATTGACAAAGGCTTGAAACCGTCCACCGCAGCCGGGGCAAAGCGTGTTTTGAGCGTGGCGTTGAGCCATGCCCGGAAATACCGCTATATCGAAACAAACGCAGCAAAGGACACGCTTACGAAGTTTGGAAAGAGCGACAAGACCCCCGACCCGTACACGCCGGAACAGGTAAAAGCCCTTATGCAGCGCGTCGAGGGTACCGTTTGGGAAATGCCCGTTATCTTAGGCGGGCTTTACGGTATGCGCCGTTCTGAAATCCTGGGCTTGCGTTGGCGCAATGTGGATTTGGAAAACAACACCTTTGACGTTTCCGAGCAGCTACCCTTTAAGGTACCGCCAAAAACAAAAGTCATTGAGGAAATGGCACCGCCGAAATCCAACGGGCGAAAGCTGCCTATCACAGAGCTTGCCCGCCCGTTCTTTCTCAAACAGTTTGCTATGCAGGAAGCGCAGCGCGAACAGGCAGAAAAGGACGGAAAGCCTTACTATGACAATGACCTTGTTGTAGCGAAGCCGGACGGTTCCCCTATCTCCGCGTCGTGGGTATCTTCCCAGTTTGGAAAGCTGCTTGAAGATTTGGATATGCCGCATATCCGCTTTCACGATTTGCGCCATACAGCAGCTACAAATATGCACCAACTGACAGGCGACTTCTACACCGTAGGCGAAGTGTTAGGACATACACTTGCGGGTATCGGCGTATCGCTTGGGCTGTCTATGAACTTTGAAGCTGTTACCGCCCGTTATGTGGACGTGCGGCTTGAACGCAAAAAAGAAGTCTTAGACGCTTATCATGGGGCGGTCAAACAGGCAGACCCGGCAAAGGCAGAGAAAGCCGAGCCGAAGAAAGCAAAGAGCGCGGCAAAGAAAAAGAGCAGCGATTTAGAGCTTTAACCGCTGTATCTCTTTACCGCTTCTTATATCGTTTTATAGCCCCGCGTGGGATTTGGGCACCATTTGGGCACCATTTACCGAAAAAGCACCACTAACACAGGCGATAAAAGAAACGCCGAGAACGCGCAAAAACATAGAGTTTATGCGGGTTTCCGGCGTTTTCTAATCCCTCAACCGACCTAAAATCATCTTGCGGCAGAGAGAAAAATTCTACTATTTTTTATTTGGATACCAAGCTGATTACAGACCTTTCTATGGAGATGCATCAGGAATCCACATCTAAAAATATGGAGTGCGAAGGGGTTACGATTTCTGATACAGATGTGGAATTGCTTGATGTCGTTCTGCGTTTGCTCAATCTACTTGACAAACCTGAACAGATTCCCATCCGTGCGCCCATGCTCCTACGCGACCTGCATTATTTTCTTTTACTTGGCCCATTTGGGAAACTTCTGCGTCAGGTGAATACATTAGGGACACAGAATAATCAGATAGTGCAAATTATTGCATGGCTGCGCCAAAATTTGGCGCAGCCTGTGCGGGTGGATGAACTGGCACAAAGAGTGAATATGTCCACAGCCACTCTTTATCGCCATTTCAAGAATCTTACAGGTCTTAGTCCCCTACAGTATATTAAGCACCTCCGTTTACATGAAGCACAACGCTTGATGCTGTTGGAAAATGAGAGGGCTTCCAGCGCAGCTTTGGCTGTGGGATATGAGAGTATAACGCAGTTCAACCGAGAATATAAGAGTATGTTTGGGGAACCTCCGTATAGAGATGTATCCCAGCGTCGCGAGAATCTTCTCGGTTGAATTGCGTCAACTCAATACCCCACAACCTGTTTGCCTACTGTTCCGGAACCACGTCATTGACGCAGGCAAGCGCATTCAGGGTACGTGGGAATCCGATGTATGGCAGACTCTGCGCCAGGGCATCAACCAGATTTTGCTTGCTGTTGCCTACATTGATATTGCCCTGCACATGGCTTTTGACTTGGCTTTCACATCCTCCGAGCGCGCTGATTGCCGAGAAAATGAGAAGTTCCCGCGTCTTGGCGTCCAGCCCCTTGCGGGTAAATATGTCGCCAAAGCAAAAGGCGGAGAGATAATTGATGATGATTTCCTTCTGCCCGGCAGGCGCGGCAGCGTGCATTTTGTCGATGGCATCGCCGAAAGTGGACTTCTGCACCGCCAATCCGTCCGCAAAGCGGCTCTCTTCCGTTACCGTTGCCTGGCTTTCAACAGGCAGAGGGATGCCCTTTTCGGTGAAAACTCCGTTGACTTGACGGAGAGCGGCCTCAACTTTGGGGAAGCCGATATACGGAGCGCACTGGTAGAGGGCTTCCTTGATTTCCACGGGGCTGAGTCCGATGCGAAGCGCCGCTTCTGTATGGTTTTTGATGTCATTTGTGCTTTGGCTGGCGGTAAGAACAACCAGCGTAATCAGCTCGCGTTGCTTGTCGTTCAGGCTTCCCTGCTCGGCAATTTCGCCGTACAGGAACCGATCCCGAATGGTCGCAAGATCAGGGTCGGTTTTTGCCAACGGGTCTTGAACGCTTCCAAACAGCTTGTTCATATTTTTTTGGGCCAGGACGGGCCGGGTTGACGGAGTTGTTTCTCCGCGTTCCGCCGCAAATGAACTGTGTTGCATGAAGAAACCTCCTGTCAGAATGGCAGACAATAGCATCACGGACGCTCTATGGAGAATGGTCATTATTTCCCTCGCTATTCCATATATTTTTGAGAGCATCAAACACAGCGGAGCAAACGAATATATAGATGTTTGACTCCGCTGTGATGTTTTTATTTTCCGTTATATTGATCGTCAGTGACTTTTTCGAGCCATTCGACGCATGTTCCATCCTTGTCTTCAGCGATGGAAATATGCGTCATGGAACTGTTGGGGGCAGCGCCGTGCCAGTGCTTTACACCGACAGGACAGACAATGACGTCGCCAGGGCGGATTTCCTGAATCGGCTTGCCCCATTCCTGTGTCAATCCCACACCGGAAGTCACAATAAGCGCCTGTCCCACCGGATGGGTATGCCAGTTGGAACGGGCTCCCGGCTCAAAGGTGACGCTTGCCCCCACAGAGCGCATCCCGTTGCCTACCGGATACCACGGGTCTATCCGCACATTACCGGTAAAAAATTTTTCTGATCCCTTGTAAGGAGTCTGGCTCCCCAGTCGATAGATGACCTGCTCAGCCTTATCGGGTTCAGCGGCTACGGCGTTGACGGAAGAGCCGATGAAAGTCGCCAGGGAAAGAACCATCAGTAGTGCGGAGAATTGTTTCATGTTATTGCCCTTTATGTTAATGGTTTTGTGTGTCATAAACAGTGGTGACGAACTTGCCGATATAAAATGAAGCTACATGGCTGCTTCGTGTGCTTTCTTTTCTGAAAGTATTTCTCCTCCAACTCCGATATTGTCCATGCTGTTCTCTTTGAGAAAGACATAGAACCCTTCTTTGGGAATGCCCGTAATTCGAGCGGCGGATTCGGTGAATTCCAAAACCAATGCCCTCTTTTGCTCTGTACTCAAAGAAGCTGTTTCCAAAGTAATCACCGGCATAAGGCTTCCTCCTTGTTATGTGATGTTGCTGAACTGCTGATTACAGGCTGGCGCCCAGCCTGTTGGCCTCGGCGGGAAACGCCGTTCCCTCAATATCCTTGCGGGCGAAGACGTTTTTGGCGAGCACCACGCCCTGATCCTCCCAGGGAAGGTACCGCAGCAGTACCTTGTAATGGGCCATGATGGCATCCATATTCCAGTCCGTATTGCTGCCGCAGGTGACGAGCATGGCGGATTTCATGTGATGTTCCCTCAGCGCCGCCCGCTGCGGCATCATGCGATCCAGAACGGTTTTCAGTTGTGCTGTCATGTTGAAGTAATACAGTGGAGTCACAAGCACGATCATGTCCGCCGACAGCACTTCCGGCAAAATTTTCTGCATGGCGTCTTTCTGAATACATTCCCCGTTATGTTTTTCGCAGTAATAGCAGGCTCGGCAGGGGCCGACTTTCTCGAATGCCGTATCAAACCGAACGACGGTATGACCTTTGGCGGTCGCTCCGGCGACGAATTCATCGGCCAGAAGAGCAGACGTTCCCTGCCTGTGCGGACTGCCTGTAAGCATAACGATTTTCATGGGTTTCCCGCTATTGTCAGCGGCCAACAGGTCGGCGGGGGAAGCCAGATCTGACAAAAGGCTGAACGCCAGAGCGCCCCCTGCCATTTTTAACAGATGACGGCGCGTCAAAGTTGACTTCCGGGAGTTCTCGAAGTCGTTTGTGCCCGCATGTTCAGGTGTGAACTGCCTCCGGCCGTCGTCGTTCATGTCGCTCATACTCTAGCTCCTGTAACTTGAATTTTTTTTGGGGTAGGTGCGACAGGGATGAAGCTTGTCAGCCTTATTTGACGGCGCTGCCATCACCCATCAGCTATGTCACAGAATATCCGTCCAGAGTAGAAGCGGTAGATATAAATTCATCGTTTTGTTGCCTAAATCTTGCACAAACTGTTTTGGAAGGTATGCCCCATAACCATTTTTCCGCAATCTCCCTGCATTGATATGCGCTGTAACTTTGTCATATGACACAAATAAAAAGCTCCATTTAATCAATGATGGATCAAATGGAGCTTCTCAGGCACGCTCAATGCGCATTTATGCATCACCCACCTACGCCCCGACGCCTCCATCCACAGCGTAATCGGAACCTGTCACAAAACTTGCGGCATCGGAGGCAAGAAAGGCCACAACTGCGGCAACTTCTGCCGGGAGGCCGAATCGTCCAAGAGGCACGGTACGCTTTACGGCGGCGATATGCTTCTGAGCATCTTCTTCCGACAGTGCCGTCTTTTCGTAAATGGGCGTTTTAATGGGGCCGACACATACCGAATTGACACGGATGCCATATTCCGCCCACTCTTTGGCCAGAGCGCGGGTGAATACCTGGATGGACGCCTTGCTCGCAGCATACAGCGTCATGTTTGCCATAGGCTTGCTGACAAGGGCTGAAGAAATATTGACAACATTTCCCCGTGCTTCTCTCAGCAAAGGGAAAGCCTGCCTTGTCAAATCCACCACCCCGCGCACATTGACGCTGAATACATTGTCGAATTCGTCCATGCTCACTTCAGCCAATGGGCCAACCGGAGCCACTCCGGCATTGTTCACCAGAATATCGAGCTTCCCCCAGTTTTTTTTCAGCGTCAGAAGAGCCTTTTCAAGCTCTGATGACGATCTGACATCGGCGATAACATATGAAATGTTGTCATGCCGGGCGGTACACTCTTCGAGGACGCTTTTATCAAGAATGTCAAGGATCATGACTTTTGCGCCTTCATCTGCCAACCGCTTGGCAATAACTTCCCCGATCCCTGAACCGCCGCCGGTGACGAGGGCTATTTTGCCCTGAAGACTTGCATTCATGACAGTATCCATCTCCGCCACGCTGCCTTATTTTTTCAGAGTTTTTACCCATTCCGCCAGTTCGGCGGAGGACGCTCCGCTCTTCAGGCGTTTACCTTCCAGCCAATGGGCGGCGGGGCAGGTCTTCTTGAGAACCGCACCGGTATTGCCCATACCGCTGCCGCCTGAAGTGGCAAAGGGAATTACCGTTTTGCCGGAGAAATCATAGCTCTCCAAAAAGGTATGTATGATGCGCGGAGCCTCATACCACCAGATGGGAAAGCCGACAAAAACAGTCTGATAGCGTTCCATCCCATCAACGCGGTTGGCGATGGCGGGGCGGGAAGACGGGTCATTCATTTCAAGGCTGCTGCGACTGCCCTTGTTGTTTCAGTCCAGATCGGCGGCAGTGTAGGCTTGTTCTGGTCGCATTTCATAACAATCGCCGTTGACCACCTTTGCAAGCGTTTTCGCCAGGCGGGCGGTTTGGCCGCTGGCGGAAAAATACGCTACCAATGTTTCGCTCATGACAGGTTCTCCTTTTGACGACATTTCAAATTGGAATGGCTCTGGTGTCATACATACGGACAATATGAGCAGTTACAGGCTCATTTGCAAGATATGGATCACATCCTTTTCGGAAAGCGGCACATACGCATTCTGAAGGCCGCCGATGCGCACGGCTTTTTCCGCCATAGCGGAAAACTTGCTGTCATCAATACCAAATTCTGACAGGGTTGAGGGGAGGCCGATTTTTTTGAAAAAGGCTTCCGTGGCGTCAATGCCCTGGCGGGCCAGCGCGAATTTGTCGCCGCCGCGTTCAATCCCCCAGACATTGACCGCATAATCGCAGAACTTGTCCACGGTATCCTCACAAAGGACATGGCGCATCCATTTCGGCGTCAGGACGGCCAGCCCGGCTCCATGCGTTATATCGTAGATTGCGCTGAGTTCGTGTTCGATGTAGTGGCAGCTCCAGACGAAGTTCTTGCCTGTGGAGCCGAGGCCGTTCAGGGCCAGAGACGCGGCCCACATCAGTTGCGCTCTCGCCTCATAGTCAGTGGGCGTTTCCAGTGCGATCGGGGCGTATTTGATGACGGCGCGCAACAATCCCTCGTTGATGGCATCCGGCACAAATGCCTGCTCGCGATCAAAATAGTTTTCGATGATGTGGGACATGATGTCGGCGGAACCGGAAGCCGTCTGGAACGGGGGCACTGTATATGTATTTTCCGGATTGAGAACGGCCACCTTCGGGAGAACAAGCGGGGAGAAAAATGGCAGTTTTTCGTTGGTCTCCGGTTTGGAAATGACGGCCACCGCGTCCGTTTCACTGCCGGTGGCCGCAATGGTCAGCACCACGGCAATGGGCAGGGCTTTGGTTATCCTGTCCATATGCAATACCATATCCCAGGCATCGCCTTCATAGTAAGTCGCAGCGGCAATGGCCTTGGAGCAGTCTATGGTGCTGCCGCCGCCCACGGCCAAAATCATGTCGATGCCTTCTTTTTTGCAGATGGCGACTCCGGCATTGACGGTCTCCACCCTGGGATTGGGTTCGACCCCGCCCAGCTCAAAGATTTCAAAATCTTTCAGCAGGGTTTTGAGCTTGTCATAGAGGCCGCTTTTTTTGATGCTGCCGCCGCCGTAGGTCAGAAGTATTTTTTTGCCATAGGGGCGCAATTTGGCGGGAAGAGCAGCTTCCTGGCCCACTCCAAACAGGACGTCGGTCGTTACACAGAACTCAAAACTTTTCATGGCTTACTCCTTTCCGAAAGTCATGCACTTTCCAATGATTTCGCCCGTCCGCAAATATTCATAGGTGGGCATTTCAAAAAGAACCGGCTTCAGCTTTGCATAATCAATTTTGTTGTTTTCGTTCAACACCTCCTCTTCAGCATAGGTGTTTTTAATTTTCAGAATAAAATTATCAAATCCTTTTGTTTCATAGATGTCATCCACGCTGCACTCCATGACCAGCGGAGATGCTTCGATTATCGGTGCGCCTGCATCTCCCATATGGTGCGGGAAGACGAGCGACTTATCCGTTTTTTTGCCAGTAACGCACCCCACGTAATCCGCCTGCTTCAACATGGCTTCGTCCACGATGTTGACAGAAAGGATGCGGTTTTCCCTGATGCCCTGATTGGTGTAATGGGACTTTGCGAGACTGATCATGATATGGTCATGCCCCATGATGCCCAAATGCCCAACCAGCACCCAGTTCACCCTTCCATCCACCACCGCTCCGACCACGGCCAACGGTGTGGGGTATAAACCCAATACGGAACCGATATTTTTCTTCATGTTCGTTTCTCCGTTCAGAGAAAATGTACGTTGTTTTGCTCATCGCGCCATGTCGATTTTTTTCAGCCAGGCATCCATGTCGCCGGACAGGGAACTGCCGCCGCTGGAGCGCACGGACAAACCTTCCGCGATGCTTGCCGAAGGGCAAAGTCTGGTGATGTCGTCGACGCTTCGTCCCAGCCCGCTTCCGCCGCTGCTGACAAATGGCACGATGGTTTTGCCGGAAAAATCATACTGTTCCAAAAAGGAGGCCACAGGCATGGGAATGGTGCCCCACCAGTTGGGATAGCCAAGGAAAATGACATCATAACGCGTCATATCTGCGATGCGTGTTTTGAGTTCCGGTCTGGCTCCCTTTTGCTGGTCTTGTTTGGCCTGCTCCAGGCAAGTGTTGTAGTCGCGGGAATACGGCGTCATTAATTCAAGTTCTACGAGTTCGCCTCCTATCTTTTGCTGGAGCAAACGAGCGATGCCTCGCGTGTTGCCCGACCATGAAAAATACACCACCAGTGGGTTTTCGGGCGCGGCGAAAACCGGATGCGGGAACGGCAAAGAGCTGGCGGCAAGCGCACCGAGAGCCACGGCGGTTCCTTTCAGAAAATGACGGCGGGAGAGATAATGTCCCATAGCAGTCCTCCTGATGGTATTGTCTGCTTTGGTTAGAATTGTGTTGTCTTGAATTCCGCCCAGTATCATGCGGAACTTTTATTTCTCATACTGCTCGTCACTGACTGGTTCCATCCATTCCACAACTTTACCAGGTTCCTCCGCCTCATTGATTTCAATATGCGTCATGGATTTATTGGCGGCAGCGCCATGCCAGTGCTTTATGCCCGCAGGGCAGATGACGACATCTCCGGGGTGAATTTCCTGAACCGGTTTTCCCCATTCCTGAGTGCGTCCCAGGCCGGAAGTGACGATCAAAACCTGACCTACCGGATGAACATGCCAGTGGGTTCGTGCGCCGGGTTCAAATGTTATGCTGGTTCCATTGGAACGCATTTTGTTGTTGGCCGGGTAGATACGATCTATGCGGGCATTTCCGGTAAAAATTTTATCAGTGCCTTGGATTGATACCTGTTCCTCATTGCGGATAATCGTCTGTTCGGTAGCGTTTGATTCCGCAGCAGAGGCGTGAAAACCTGATGCTCCTCCGAGTATGGCAAATGTTGACAAAATCATGATAAATCTCCTCATCATGGACTCCTTCAATAAATACAGTTGAATGTCAAACATATCTTTACCTGTGCCAGAATCAATCTCTTCTCGTCATGGAGAGTTTTATCCGTGGGTATGGCTTTCTGACAGACATGATTCCTGCAACTTATTGCCTGATTCTTTCATGAAGATGACGGATATGGGGCTGTCCACGGAGAGGCAAGAAAAAAGAACCGCCCGATCTTCAGTAGAAGACCGGACGGCACAGTATCGCAAGGAGGAGTTGCAGGAGGGGAATGCCGGACGTTTCGGGCGTGATTCCTATATTTGTAAAGTTTGCTGAGAGGTTAATGTGTTGCTATCTATACTTGTTTTCCGAGTTGGTAAGCCTGTTCCGGGAACGGGGTACTGTTGATTGCGCCGACAGGCCAGACGCCGGGAGCGACAATCCGCCCCGCATCTGTCCAGCCCAGATATTCCAGCAAGACCTCATAATGAGTGAGAATCGGACTTTCATCCCTGCGGGAGTTGTTGGCGTATGTCATCAGCAATACGGCTTTTTTGGGAACATGGATTTTCCCATTGATGGCATAGAAGCGGTCAATAACGGCCTTGAGCTGTGTGGATATGCCAAAATAGTACATAGGGGTTGCAAACGCGACCAGATCGGCAGGAATAATATGTTCCCTGACCATTTCAAAATCATCCTGAAAAACGCAAGGCCCATCCATGCCGCAGGAATTGCAGGCAATACAAGGATGAACGTCACTTGAGGCTGCATCAAAACGTACAACCTGGTGTCCAGCTTCTTCAGCACCTCGTATGAAATTGCTGGCCAGTATGCTGGAATTGCCGTTTTCTCTGGGGCTGCCGGTCAAGACAAGGATTTTCATTTTTTTACCTCCATTGCTTTGCGCATTTGCTGGCGATGTGAACAACAGTGTATGGCCGATGATGCCGCTTCCTGCCGCAGTGACTGTTGCAGCCAGGGACGTTTTGATAAAATTTCGTCGATTCACGGGAACTCCTTTTTTAGACACTGAGTTTGGGTACAAAAAAGAGGATACTATTGTGACTGGAGGCTGTTCCACCATCTAGACACAGGATTTCCTTTGGTATTGGCTTCCAGTGTCGTACTCAAAATAAGCGGCTCGCCGATTATGGGCGTAACAAGTCGCCAGTTCTTATCCAGGCTTGCGGCGGTGAGCCTTCTATATGGCTCATCCCAGGAATGATACGCGATGGAAAATTTTCCCGAATGAGCAGGGAGAAGTATCGCGGCATGGAGGTCATCGGCTGCTTTTGCTGTCTCCTCCGGCATCATGTGGATAAGACTCCAGCGTTTGTCATACTGGCCGCATTCCAGCAGCGCAAGATCAAACCTTCCAAATTGTTTTCCCAGGTTCGCAAAATGAGGGCTATAACCGCTGTCACCACTGTAAAAGATACGTCGTTGCGGTGATTCCACCACAAAACCGACCCACAGGGTTTTATCGCGGGTCAGTGAACGACCGGAAAAGTGCCGTGCGGGTGTGAAGTAGATAGTCAGGTCGTCAAGAGTCTCCCTTGCTCCCCAATCACCTTCATGAATAATGCTTTCGGCAAATCCCCATCGTTGTAGATGCGCCCCCACGCCAAGTCCGCAGAAAACCTGCCGGATGTGAGGTCGCAGGGCGGTCAATGTGGGATAATCCAAATGATCCCAGTGGTCATGTGAGATAAGCAGAGCATCAATCTCCGGCAGGTCGTTCGGCGTATACGGATTGCTCCCCGGAAAGGCACGGGTGCTGAAAGAGACCGGTGCGGCATGATCGCTTAGTACCGGGTCAATAAGGATACGTTTTCCGCCAAGCTGAATGAAAAACGAGGAATGGCCAAGCCAAATCACAATATCCGTATCCCGGTTCAGCGACTTAAGCGAGGTCTTGACTGCGGGCACTGGGCCTGGCGGTACAGGATTGTCCTTTTTCAAAAAGAATGATTGAAGCAATGCGCCGATAAAACCACTGCCGTCAGTCAACGTCTGTGTCGGCAGGAGATTATGAAAAGAGCCATCCCCGTAATGAGGTGATTTCTGAATCCGTTCCAGATGTGCGCCTTTCGGCAACGCACCGAATTGCGGGGAGTTCAGAAAAAGCCAAACGCCAAGAGCCACCGTTCCCAAGGTCAATAAGATCACTATCCGTTTCCAGGGTGTTTTCACCGTGTCATCCTTTTCTCATTCTGCCTACCAAGAATTCCTGAGTTTAGTAGTGCTGTAAACAGATCCACCTTCAGGTGGTAGACACAAATTTTGCTTTTTTTTGCCTGTTTTTATCACACTCATAACTCCTCATCCGCCATATTCAGTTTGATAGCAAATTCTGCAGAGGATTCCGGCTCGTTCCGGACGGTTTTCGCTGCAACTTCCGTCGCAATACGGGCAGAATAGTTCTGCTTTTCGGGGACTCGTTTTTTCAACAAGGAAAGCGGTAAAAAAACGCCTTCCTCTGCAAACAGAGCGCGTAGTTCTTTCAACGTGTAACCTTTTTTCAGCGCTCCTTGAAAGGATGGTTCCAAAATTTCGACAGCTTCTTCTCGGCTTTTTATCTCATCTCTCAACGGGAGTTTTTGTAGCCGTTTTTTCAGGGCTTCAATTTTTTTCAAAGAGATACTTGTCTGCCTTGTCATATGTCTTCACTCCTTTGCAAATAGTTTCGTCCAATATAGCGCAAAAAGATAAAAACACACAATGCTACCACTCTACGAGGCGGGTTCTTCGTGGCAGGATGGGGGTTGTGCTACACACAACCCCCATCCTGCCAGAGGACTACGCCCTCTGGACTCCCGGAATGCTCGGCGCTTCGCTTCTCGCATTCCAAAGGCGGCAAGCATGAAAGACAAAAATACGGAAGACGGCGGACGAAGTGCCGCTCGGCAATGGGTGACGATCCGCGTCACCGAAAGGGAAAAAACGCGCCTCACGGAGCAGGCGGAAATCGCCGGGCTGTCCCTGTCGGAATACATGCGGCGACGTTTTTTCGGAGGCAGGCCGCTTGTGGCCCATACGGACCTGAGTGCCGTAGCGGAATTGCGGCGCATCGGCGGCCTGCTCAAACACAATTTTGAGACGCTTCGGCAGGCCAAAGCTCCCCCGGACATTCTGGAACGCCAGGAAGACGCCCTGCGGAAACTGGTCTGGGCCATCCAGAAAATTTCACTGCGTTGCCATCATGATCGTCAAGAAAATCAAGAATACGAAAACTGAAAAGCCCAAGGCGTGGCAGATAGGCGACCTGGTGGATTACATCCGCTTTCCCCACAACAGGAACCCGCAGGAAAAAATCGAGTGCGCGGGCGGAAGGAACTTTCTTTCAGCAACCCATACAGGTCAGAAAGCAGAGATGATCGCTCTTGCGCGGGAGTCGGTCCACAGCCACATGCCGGTGCAGCACTGGATGTTTTCCTGGCAGGAAGGCGAGCAGCCCACCAGGGAACAGGTGGAGGAAGTGGTGGATATGTTCCTTGAAAAAATGGAGCTGGCCGAACATCAGACTGTCTATGGGCTGCACTACGATACGGACAATTATCACCTTCATATCGCGGTCAACAGAATGAACCCGGAAACGGGAAAAGTCGTGCTCCCGTTCAACGGATTAGACATCCGGGAAGCGCATAAAATCGTGGCTCACATTGAGAGCGGACAAGGATGGGCCAGCGAAGAAAATCCCATGTATGCGGTATTGGAAGACGGTGAGCTGGTGCGAAGAAGGACGGCCCGTGAAATAAAACCGAAACAGGCCGCGCTGGATTTTGAACACGCCACCGGCGAAAAATCCGCCCAGCGCATCGCGCAGGAGCGCGGGCATTCCATCATAAAAGACGCGCAATCGTGGCCCGAACTGCACAAAAAACTGGCGGAAGTCGGTTTGCGTTTTGAGAAGAAAGGCTCCGGGGCCATCATTTTTGTGGGGGAAAAGGCCGTGAAGGCATCCTCCGTAGACCGTGTGTTCAGCATGGGAAAGTTGTGCAAAAGGCTGGGGGAGTTTGAGGAAGGAACGTACCCGGATGCCTTGGGAAAGATTGCCCCGGAGCCGGTAAGCTCCGTCAATCTGGACGCATGGAAAATGTATCAGGAAGAGTTCGCCGGAGGCCAGAGAAGGGCAGGAACAGCAGGTAATGCCGAGCTTGCCCGGATGAAGGAACGGCACAGGTTCGAGAGGAAAAAGGCGCTTTCCCACTTGGCGAAATATGGTTTGCCGGTTCTGAATATCGCCCGGCATTGCCTGATGGCGCAGCAGAGAGCGGAACGGATTTCCCTGCGGTCAGGCCGGAAAAAAGTGCGTGGAGGCAAGCCGCGTTTTGAGAACTGGCTGCGGTCACGAGGCATGGAAAAGGAGGCAAATTGCTGGCGGTATCGGGCGGCACGGGAGGAAAAAAGACACACCTCGCCCCCTGCCGAAAGACGGGAAAAGGGAGTGGAACCCATGCGGGAACTTGCGGATTTCAGAAAGTATGCGGATGCGGTGAATGCGGAACGCTACCGTGTGACCTGCATAAAGATGGAAGAGGACGGCGGCAAAAAGACCTTTATCCTGGACAAAAAAGGCGGCATGACCAGAGGTTTTTCCCCGGACGAACTGGAGGCTCACATACCGGAGATGCTGCGCTTCCAGAAGCGGGGTGAAAATATCTACTACACGCCGCTATCGGATGATCGGCATCACATCCTTATCGACGACATGACCCGTGACAGCCTGAAAAAGTTCCAGGAAGACGGCTTCCGGCCTGCCGTGGTGCTGGAAAGCTCGCCGGGCAATTACCAATGCCTGTTGACCATTCCCCGGCAGGGTACGGAATTTGACCGGGATGTGGGCAACCGCATTACGGAACGCCTGAACCGGGAGTATGGCGACAAAAAGCTGTGCGGCTGCATCCATCCGCACCGCGCGCCCGGCTTCGCGAACCGTAAGCCGAAACATAAGCGAGAAGACGGCGGCTATCCCCAGGTGAAGCTGCTGTTCGCGGAGCGCCGCGAATGCGGCAAGGCGCTGGCGCTGGCCAGAAGGATTGACCATGAGTACGCGGAGGCTGCCGAGAAGCGGAAGGCCGAGCGCCGGACATTCCCGATGTCGGACTTTCGGCCCGGCGACCCGGCTTCGGCCTATTATGCCCATCTGGAGAATATCCGCAGGCATCTGACCATTGAAGACTATTCCCGCGTGGATGCGATGATCGCCCTGCGGCTGCGCTCCAACGGCCACAGCCGGGAAAGCGTGGAAGAAACCATCCGCACCTGTGCCCCGACCATCCGGGAAACGCAGACCGGGCGCAACTGGCAGCGGTACGCCGAGAGAACGGCGGATTACGCTTTCGGCCCGGCAGGAGACAGAGATCTGGAACGGAATGAGCGGTATCGGGAGTTATGGAGAAAAATTGAGAATGGAGGATATAAAGAAAAGAGTAAAACTGGCTTGAGGTTACGGTAAATTCTGCGGATGAGGCAGTTATCTCTTGACAATAATAACAAATTTGTTATAAACATAAGTGACAAAGGGATATTCGATGTTTGAAGTAGAATTTTATGAAGACAGGTATGGCTCACAGCCGGTAAAAGAAGTTTTGATTGAGCTTCGAGACAAAGCACGGACGAGCAAAGACGCCCGTATTCAGTATCAAAAAATACTGACACATATACGAGCCTTAGAAACCTATGGGACACGAATTGGAGAACCACAGGTAAAGCATCTAGATGGTAATCTCTGGGAAATGCGTCCGTTATCGCATAGAATTTTTTTCTTTTATTGGCGTGATAATAAGTTTGTTTTACTACATCATTTTATAAAAAAGACACAAAAGACACCAGCTAAAGAAATAGAGCAGGCTACCAGAAACTTGAAAGACTTTCTTGAGAGGAATAAGTAATATGTCCACAACAAACTTTCGTGATTTCTATAACGACGATAATAACGTATCGCCTACTGAGCGCGCAAAAATTGAATTTGAAGTTGAGTTGATTGGTAAGTTGATTGAAGCGCGTGAGGCGAAAGGCTTAACCCAGGGACAACTAGCGGAAGCGGCAGGTCTAAAACAATCTGCTGTCGCACGACTGGAGCGAATGAAAGTTACACCACAAATAGACACACTTTTTAAGGTACTCACCCCAATGGGGTACAAACTCACGATTGTTCCACGGGATGAAATGGCTTAACCATCAAATTCAGTATATTTTTAGATAAAATATACTGAATTTGATGGTTCACTTTTAAAACACCTATGGAGGTGTTGTATGGCTTGGCAGTGTTCTGAATGTGGTCAACCTGTTGATGATGGCGATATGGTAGGATATTTTACAGATAGTGAAGGTCGTTATATTCCTGGTACGTTAGGATTCTGGCATTGTAATCCTAGATGTGGACATAGAGATGAGCATTTTGCTGGTATCCGTTTGCCCCATGACTCCCATATTGGAGAATTTAGGCAGAGAATGGCTCAATTTCTTGCCATGTATGTGTGGGAGGCAAAAACTGAAGAATTTCGTCGGGATTGTGCTACTTTTATATTACGGTGCCTTGTAAATGGATATGATGAAGCTTATCCGTATATCAATGAAGCTAAATATGAAGGTGTTATTGAAAGTAATCTCCCAGATAATTTGTTATGGGACAATGAAGTTCAGGCTGTATTGAACTGGAAAAATAGTTATAGAAATTAATTGCCTTAGAATGTAGGGTAATAATTTCCAAATAAGGGCCTCACAAGAGGCCCTTTGCTGCTATCTTTATTGACAATTATTCAAATGTCAGTGCCTCTATCATATCCGCCACCCGAGAGCAGATGTCGGCGTTCAGAAGGAACGTTGCATCTTCTTCTGTATCTTTTTCGGTTTTGGGAAACCGCAGACCGGAAACGGCCAGAGAGGCATCCAGCGTGAACTCCAGTTGCCGGTCGAGATCGGCATCGGAAGTCGCTACCAGATGCAGCTTCTGGATAACCATGCCTTCCTCAAGTGCCTAGGCAACGGCATTCAGGCTGTTCTGCACAGCCACGGCGGCCTTTTCCTCCGCCTGTTCGGAAGCGGCCAGACTGGCGGAACCCATCGGATGCAGTGTGTAGCCTTCACAGGGGTAGCCTTCCCCGCGCAGGATAGTGGCAAAGAGCTTCGGCATGTCGTCCGCAGGCGTGATGGGCGCGGCATCAATGCCGAACGTGGTCTTGAACAGGTCAAGCACCGGCTGTACCGCCTTGGCTGACGCCGAGCCGACAAGCAGGCGTCCCTTCTCCGCATCCCAGATGCAGTCAATGACGGACGGCACAAATTCCGCCCTGCGGTCAGTTTGGCAGTGATGGCCTCCTTCAGCTCCTTTTTGCGCTTGCTTCCGACCTTTTTGCCGGAAAACCGTTCTTCCCGCACGGCTTCGGCAAGCTGGAGCCGGATAACGGCCCCGGAAGCCTTGCGGGTATCCAGCCGGAAGGAAAAGCCGGAATAGCGACTATCCACGGCGGCCAGTTCAAAACCGTCCGTATCCAGCGGATCGCCAAGCGCCACCCAGCCGAGGCGTCTGCCGTCAGCATCAATATCGGGCGTAAAGGCGTGTTGCCGCAGGGCATCCAGTGCAAGCCCGGCTGCGGAATCGGCCTTGCAGATGGTCAAGGCTGTACTTGAAGACATGAAACCTGACATGAATAACTCCTTGTCTTGTCGCGAGGTTAGAGAGAAAAATGATTCATGCCGCTTACCTCATGCGCGGACGTGAAATCACAAATCCATGTACGCCGCCGGTGGGTGAAGCTGTCTGAACGGCTGCTTTGGCCTGCGGAGTCGTGAGCTGTCTGTATGCCTCCACATGCTCCAGGGCTTCCGCAAGGCTGTCAAAGGTGGCGTTAACGGTGCGCGCTCCGTTGATGATATGGTTTTTTTCGTACTGGACACGCAGACCGATTTTGTCGTTTCCCGTCTGAAATACGAGCAGTTCATACATTCCGCCGTCTACCGCATTCAGAGTCAACGCATGTTCGTTTTTGCCGTAGAAATCGCTGCCGGTAGGATGAAAACCGGCCATGGCAAGCCGTTCACGGAAGGTTTCGCTATCCAGCGCCGACGCTGGCGCGGCGGTTTCGGCGGGCGGCATTTCTTTAAGCCCGCGTTGTGCAGCGTCACTGCGGGCAACCTGTATGGCTGCTTCCCGCGTCTCGAACTGTTTGAGTTTCATACCGCTCGGCGCGGTCGCCGTGCTGTGCCACTGACCGTCCTCGTACAGACTTTGCCCCAGGGAACCGATGCTGCTGTTGAAATAGGCGCGGCGCAGGACATACCCGTTTTGCAGTGTATAGCCGTTGTGCTGATTGGATACGGTGTATTCCGTTCTCCCTTCACCTTCGCCGTATTTAAGCGTGTGAGCCTGTTTTTCCGGCGGCGCGGCGGGAACTGCGGCAGCGCTGTCCGCCTTCGGCTGGGGCGCTTCCGTTGTTGTCGGCTGTTCATCGGTCAGAGATGTTTTCGGCGTCCAGGTGGAGACGTAGCTCGAATCATCCTGCATCCGCTGCAATTCCCGGATGACCGCGCTGTGATTTTCCCGTGCCAGAGCCAGTTCTTCCTGCTGCGGAAACTCCTTGCCCAGAGCGGCCTTGACCGTTTCCAGTTCGGCCTTTTCCTGCCGGGCTTTCTCCCGCTGCGTTTCCACAGCCTCATCCAGCCCCCTGGACAGAAAATTGTCCATGCGCTGAAACAGACCGGCCAGACTGAACTTTTCCTCAAAATCGTAGAACAGATTCCCCGGCCGGAACTCCCGTTCACCCGCCCCCCGAAGCGAAAGCTGAAAACCGTCCTTGCCGCTCATGCGTGTTGTCGTGCGTTCGACAGAGACTTCAAAACCGCGATAGAAGCCGAACGGAAATTCTGCGCTGGAATCGCGGGTGACTTCCTTCACGCCTTCAAGCAAACGGTCTTTTATCTTTTCGCTGTCCTTTGCTGTCAATGTCTTGCCGTCAGCCGTCAGCTCCACCAGGATTTTTTCTTTCCCCTTTTCCATGACCGTGCGGGTATGGGAATCCCTGCGGCGGATGTTTTCCGCATACAGAGTTTCCTCTTTGGCAAGTCGTGTTTCCGTGGAAGCAAGATACTTGAGGCGGTCGCGCATCCGATGCTGGCTGCGCTGATGCTGCGAATACAGGGCTTCCAGATTGCGCAGATCGGCGGCAAGCTGTACCTGCATGAGAATAAGCGGATTACCGGATGCTGCGGCTTTCATTTCGGCGGCGTTGGCGGCTTCCGAGGCTACATCGTCAATGACGCGCTGGAGAAGATCGCCCTTGCGAAACTGTTCAATGGCTGCCGATTTGTACTCTATACATTGCCACATCCGCGAGTCGTAAGTCATCTTTGTGGCATAGTTGAATATTTTTACAGTAAAAGTATCAGGGTTTCGTTCATAAAACATGTTTCCCTGACGGATAATTCTTCCATTGCGTTGCTCCAAATCTGACGGCCGCCACGGCGCATCAAGATGATGCGCGGCCACAAGCCTTTTCTGCACATTCATGCCAGCGCCCATCTTGGCGGTTGAGCCAAGAAGAACACGAACACGGCCTGTGTTCATGTCGCTGAACAACTTTGCTTTCCGTATATCCGTGTTGGCATCATGGATGAAGGCAATTTCATCAGCGGGAATCCCCTTTGCCATGAGTTTTTGCTTCATGTCGTCATACACGGAGAACTTGCCGGACGACATGGCGATGACTTCATCCATATTGACGACACCGGCAAGAGCGTCGTCCCCGTCATCTTCGGCCATGTCTTCCTGTTCCGGCGTTTCGCGGACAAGAGTACCGTCCACGTCGATAAGCGCCCCGGATTCCAAATTCTGCCGTTCGCTCTGAGCGGATGCCGGAGCCTTCCCTCCCTTGGGCGTGGACAAATCACAAAAGACAAGCTGCGTTCCCTTGTCATTGGTTGTATCGCGCCAGATGTCGTATATCCGCTCGACAGCCGCATTGAGCTTGGAGCCTTCAAAATCATCGGCGGTCGGCTCTATCAGCCGGTAATCAAGCCCCGCTTTTCTGGCGTCATTGGTGACTTTGAGAGGATTGTCGATGCGCGGGTCTGGAGGAAGATTCTCCATGCGCTGGATGATCTTGTCCATATACGCAGCCTGAGCCGGGGAGCGTTCCACCACATCATTATAAGGCTTGCCTCCCTCAATCGGAGGCGTCAGAGGTCGTTCCCCGGCCTGTTTTGCCTGTACATCAAGATCGGCTTTTGTCACCACATCGGCAAAAGTCCGATACATGGACAGCAGTTCCGGCACGTTTTGGAACTTGGCGAAGCGGCTTTTTAACTTGTAGTTCACGCCAGTTGCATCCAACTCCCAACCGCTTGTGACCTGCCCGAAAGTTGATGCCCACGCATCAAAATGTTCAATATCCTTGTTTTTCAGTTCATCATACTGCATGTAGCGTTGCAGGGTATAAACTTCGGCAATGGTATTGCTGATGGGAGTCCCTGTCATGAAGTACACACCGCGCCCGTTGTTCTGACGTTGCAGATAACGACACTTGATGAACAGATCGAGTGCCTTGGCGGATCCGGTAACATTGCCGAGGCCGGAGACATTCATGGTAGTCTGGAAGGCGAGATTCTTGAACTCGTGGCTTTCGTCGATAAACAGGGCATCCACGCCCAAATCCGAGAAATCCACGGCCCGGTCTTTTTGCCCAGTTCCGGCAAGCAGGGCATTGTAGCGTTCCTCCATTTTCTCGCGCTGTTTCTCAAGCTGCTTGATGGTGGCCCGTCCGCCTTCAGCGGCTTTGGAAGCCTCAATGGCCTCGATGACCGCGTCAATCTGTTCCCTGAGAATCTCCTCCTGCACGTCGCGGGGCATGTCGATTTTTTTGAAGGAACTGTGTGCCACAATAACGGCATCCCAATCGCCGGTGGCGATACGTCCAAACAGCCGTTCCCGGTTCTGTTTGGTGAAGTCCGTCTTGTCGGCTACCAGAATGTTCGCATCGGGATAGAGTTTATAGAATTCATCTTTCCACTGATATAACAAGTGGTTGGGGACGACAATCATGGGCTTGGAAAGAAAGCCCATGCGTTTTGATTCCATGACAGTAGCGACGCAGGCCAGCGTCTTTCCCGCTCCCACCACATGGTCAAACAGACAAGTGCCTTCCTGAATGGCCCTCCAGACCGCGTTTTTCTGATGCGGACGCAGTTTGACGGCTTCGGAAGCGCCCACCAGCTCAAGATGGGAACCATCATAGGTCGGCGGGACGTTTGTGTTGAATTTTTCATTGTAGAGCCTGGTCAGCATGTCGCGCCGTTCATCGTCCGTCCATACCCAATCGAGGAAAGCCTGTTTGATTTCATCGGCCTTCTGCATGGCGGCGGCTGTCAGTTCCTGGTCGATGACCATGATGGGTCTGCCTTGGTCGTCATGCTGGCCGCTTTCCTTCTGCACCTTGATGGGCTTGTTCATGAGCAGGGCTTCGATAATCTTTCCGGCGGAATATTCGGGAATGCCCCAGACGCTGGAGGCAAGCGAAGCATCCCATATACTGACGGACGCTTCCCAGCGGCCCAGCGTCGGCAGATAATTGATGGTCTGCATCCCCTTGCCGCTGTGCAGGTGTTCCACGAAGTCGGCAAAGACCTGCGCCGGAACCCAGGAGGAGCCGAACCTGATGCCGATGTCCACGGCCTCGATGTCCGGCGGCATGGCTGCGGACAGGGCCTCCACATTGGGAGCGAAGCGGGCGTCCGTTTGCGCTGCTTCTTTCGCCCGTGCCAGTTTGGCCCTGACATTGCCGGTCAGGTATCTGTCGCGGATTTCCCATTCCTCGGTGGAAGGATTCAGGAAAATCTGTCCCTGCTCGCGCAATTCCGTCTGAATATCCTCAGCCGGACGATGCAGGAGCCGCGACATACGGCTGAAGTCCACCCTGCCGTTTTCCCGCAGGGCAATAAGCAGGGCATCCTTGATGGTTTCCGCCTGTTCCACCACCTGGGCGGGTCTGAGTACCCGTTGCCGGAAAATGGCGGCTTTTTTCGCTGACGCCGGACGAGCTTCGCCGCCATGCTTGCGGGCCGTCTCCGGCGACAGGCCCTTGTCGTAATCCAGCTCCAGCGACTCCAGCAGGGAATGTTCCGGGTCGCTCCGCATGAGGCCGCGATTGGTCTGGGAATTGAGATGGCCATATTTTCTGACAAAGGTATCATACTGCGAATTGAGCCTCTGGCGCAGCGTCGCCATCCGACCTTCATCGGCGTTGGCGGACTTTTCCGTATTGAGCAGTTCGCGCAGGGTATCCCGGATTTGAATCATGGAAACCAGACGCAGACGGGCCGTCTCATTCTTGACCGGGAAAATGTCGTAGTCGCTTTCACCGAATGCGGCGGCGGTCTTGAAGACAATCTTCCGGCTTTGCGGCTCGACGCACAGGGCGTCCGCTTTCAGGGACTGGAAATACGGGCTGCGGATGAAGTCGGCGTTGCGTACCCTGACTTCCGTATTGAGCGGATTTTCCTCCTGCGGCACGAAACAGTCCGCCGGAAGCACATCCAGCCGGGAGGCGATTTCCTGTCCCAAATCCACATGTGCCGGATCAGGCAAACAGGCCAGCGCACCCTCGAACATCCCCCCGGAAAAGGCCAGTGTGCCGATAATCTGCCGGGGATTTTCCACAAAGTAGCTGTTGACCGTGGCCGGACGCCTGCCGCCGTTTTTGAGGTCATCAACTTCTATGGAGGCGGTGTTCACCCAATCCCGGCTGTGCAGTTTTTCCCCGGAATTTTTCTGGAAGAACACGATGTCCGTGGTCACATCGGTCAGCGCGTTCTGGCGGAATGCCGTTTCCGGAAGACGGACAGCCCCCAGGAAGTCGGCGTATTGCGAGATATGCTCACGCGCCGAGGAATCGACGGCATCCATGAAATAACGGCTGACCACAAAGGCCGCGACGCCGCCTTCCCGCAACAGATTGATGGACTTGGCGAGGAAGTAGTTGTGGACAGAGAACTTTCGCAGTTCGGGAAAGTCCGGGTCGTATAATGTTTGGTTGCCGAAGGGGGGATTGCCGACTACGGCGTCTATACCGCCGGAGCGAATTTGACTGTTCTGAAAACCAATATTGAGATGTTGCGCTTTGGGATAGAGGTATTGCGCGATGGATGACGTTGTGGGATCGAGCTCAACCGCAAGGAAGTTTGCGTTAAAATCTTCGGGACAGAGGCCGATGAAATTGCCGATGCCCGCCGAAGGTTCAAGAATACGGAGCGGTTCTCCAGTACCAAGGCCAAGGCGGGAAAGCCCCTCATAGATACCTCTGATAACGGTTTCCGAGGTATAATGGGCGTCCTGAGTGGAACGGCGGGCGGCAGCGTAGTCTTCCGGGGAAAGCAGGCCCTGCATTTCCCGGTATTCGGTGCCCCATTGCTCGTTTCTGGCGTCAAAGACCTGCGGCAGGCCGCCCCATCCCACATAGCGAACGAGGACTTTCTGCTCCTCCGGTGTGGCCAGTTCCGCGCCGCTGGTCTGGAGCTGCTTGAGCAGGCGTATGGCGGCGACGTTATCCGCATATTTGGTTTTCGCGCCGCCAACGCCCAGCCTGTCCTCGGAAGTTATTTGGTAATTTTCAGGCTCATGTCGATGCCCATACTCTGCAATATCTCCGAATCCGACATCCCCCGCAGGCTCGCCTGCCGAGCTGTCTCGCTGCTCAAGGCTCTCGCTTCCGTCTGCTGCTGTCCGTACACCTTCAGATCGAAGGCTATGCTCCCCATTGCCTCCAGCTTCTTCAGTTCTTCGGGACTGTTCAGCGCCCAGCGATCCAGAATCGAGTAGCCCAAACTGGTGTACCCGCCGCTTCTCACGTCGTTGATGGTTTCGGGCTTGAGAACTTTTCGTGCGATTTCGAGCGGATAGGTTTGTCTGTCGAGCATGTTGCACCTCCAGAGAAAGGGTATGAGTGAACTCGGAAATTTCCTGTATGGTCAGATAGTCGTCGGCTCCGGCTTCAAACAGTTTTTCGGGCGTTCTTTTTTCACCGTCAAGGAACTGCATGATGGCCGTGTTGGGGCTGTACATGCGGGAGCCGTCTTGCAGCTCATATACGGAATCACCCCTTCCATTGATGCCAAGGCGTCTTTTGTCCCCGTCATTTGTGGGGAAGGGAAAAGGCTTTTCTGTCCGTGCCGGTTCCGGCTGCCGTTCCTCTTCTTTTACCGGTTCCATCTGCAACGACATGGCAGGAACAGCCTGTTCCTGTTCAACCTGTGCCGCGGGAGCGGGGATACTTTCCTCCCGCATGTCGTCCTGAATGTTTTCTTCCCGTATTTCCTCGATCTGGTTCGCCATGAGGTCGAAGAACGACAACTGGCGGGGATCGTGTGTCTGCTTGCGCCGTCTGGCCATGCGTTCCCATCCTTGTCTGAAGGGCGGGAAGGCGGCGCAATGCTTGCGGCGCTAATCCTTCCCGCCGGAATGTTCATCCGGGGCGAATTTCAGCTTTTCAGCGTTTTCAATGAAAATCCGCCCGTTTTCTTCAAGAAAGACAACCTTGTCTCCCGCCTGCACATTGAGTCTTTTGCGGGTTTCAGCGGGAATCGTGATTTGTCCCTTGGTCGTGAGCTTGGCGAGTTCCATATTTTGCCTCCTTGTACAGTCTTACTAGTAATGTATTCCTTGAAAGTAAGACTATGGCAAAGAGAGGAAGCTGTCAAGAGTCTCCATCAGGGGCACGTTTCTGTTTCGACTGGCAGGCCAAAAGCCCCGGTGCTGTCGTGGCGTTTTTCGAAGATGGCCACGCGCTCGGAAAGGGGGCGGAAGAACCGGCACCTTCAAAGCGGATACGCCCGCGCAAGTAATGGATTTCCGCCGCAAAGGGCAGGACATACCTGTGCCACCATGCTGTATCCGTCCGGGCGGGAAGCAGGCAGATCACTCTTTCAGCGCGTTCCATCTCAATTTCGTTCACAGCCTTGGCCAGCCAATGTGGCAGTGCCCGTCCGTAGGGAGGATTCATCCAGCAGACGCCATGCCAGACCTGGCGCAGTCCGTCTTCTTCCGGCGAGAAAAAGTTTTCGCACTTGGCGTTCCGCGCCGTGGCGCATACGTCCAGTTCGCACGGCCCGAATCTGGCATTCAGTTCTCTGAACAGCGGCCAGGGAGTCGCCCAATCATGCTTT
Organism: Candidatus Mailhella merdavium; assembly: GCA_019119045.1. Taxonomy (GTDB): domain Bacteria; phylum Desulfobacterota; class Desulfovibrionia; order Desulfovibrionales; family Desulfovibrionaceae; genus Mailhella; species Mailhella merdavium. The sequence goes on from DWXS01000009.1 coordinate 26,035, forward strand.
TTACTCAGAAAATGCACGTTCATGCGTTCCCCCTCAAAGAAGCGACTCGTTCAGCAGGCCGCGTGTTATGATTTGCGAGATTTCGTCTTTTGCCCGCATATCTCCAGAGCGGGCCTTGCGGGCCAGCTCCAGAGCCGCAGGCAGTTCTCCTGCCTTGAAGTCACAGGCGGGGAAGCGGATGCCGTCCAGAATCCATGTCGGCGTGGACGTGATGCGCGATTGTGCGGCGACAATATCCGCGCTCACCAGAGGAGCGGCGGCTTGCAGGGCGTCCGCGAAGGCTTCCGGCGCAATGGCGGCTTCCTGAATCGCGGTCTGGAGAGCAGCTTCATAGGGAACCGGAATGCCGAGAGAGGTTTTCGGCAGAACGGCATCCCAGAAGCGATGCGCCGCATTGGTGGAAAAGCCTCGCAATGCCTCATAGGCCAGGGCTTTTTTCAACGATTCGCCGTATTCATCCGAGGGGATATGCCGCACGACGATACACAGACCGGGGTTTTCCCGCTGCGCCTGAAGCGGTTCCTGAATGCCGCAGTACGGGCATTCGAGGTTTGACCAGTATTCAAGAATGTCGCCCTGAAAGCCGTCCACCGGCCTGCCGTCGAGACAGGTTCTGCCGGAAAGACTTTCGTGCGGGGAGTAAGGGGATGCCAGGTCTTTGGCTATCTCGGTTTTTACGTCTGCTTCCACGGCCATCCGGTCTGACATGGGCGTTCCGGCGGAAGCGGTATGGCAAAGTCCAATAAGGCACCAAAAGAAAAGAACCTGGGCCAATATAATGTTATGCCGCATGGTCATACTGTTTCTCCTGAGAAAACTGTAGAAGTTGAGGAACGCGCAGTTGCGCCTTTTTGAGAGAAGGATTGGCGAAGAACATATCGCCCCGGACAATCTGCCCGGAGAAGACAAAGTGGGCTTCGCCTTCTATCTGTTCCTGCAAGTCGCGCAGGACGACGCGATCTTCCTGCTCCACCGTGGTGGAGTTGGCGTCGCGGTAGCCGGAACTGATCTGTTCGTTGACGTTGAAACCTGTGGTACGCAGGACAGTGCTTTGTCCCGCCTGTCCGCGTATCAATTCCCATGTCTTTTCCGCGTCCTGCATCTTCATGAAAATTTTGATGGACGTATTTGCCACCATCTGCTGTGCGCCTTTCTTGTCAGCCTCCATGATGCCTGCATAGTCCTGGGAGGCTACAATGGCGGCGATGCCAAGACCGCGCCCTTGTGTCAGCACGACTTCAAAACCCGGCGTCACGATAGCCGCGTACTCGTCCACGATGCACAAGTACGGCCCGATGCCTATGGCATCAGTGGGCAGAGCTTCCAGTACATCAGCGGCGTCGCCCTCGATATTCGCGCCGAGGCCAACGGCGCAGGCATTGCGGATGGCGGAAAGGCTGATTTTACCGAGGCTGGCGAGTTCGGCGGGCGCTTTTTCCAGAGAAGGCAATAAAACCACGAGGATGCGTCGCTGCATGATGCTGTCGGCAAAGTCCACTTCCCCATCTTCCGCGCCGTAGATGTGGCTGTAGGTATCCGTCAGGCTGGACAGAGCCTTGCCGAAGTAGGATTGCGCGTAGCCGAACTGTTCCGCGAAGGATTCCGGCTGCTCTTTCAGGTCACGACCGGCAATCCAGCCGGAGGTGGCAAGAGCCGCCTGAATGGACGCGCGGGACTCTTCATCCAGTTCAGGATGCAGGGCCAGAGCCACACATTTTTCCAGAGCCAGAGAATCGCGGATAATGGAGGTGGAGAGCTTGAGCAGCCCTTTGTCCCGCAAGTCCACCAGCGCGTACATGACGCCGGAAATCAGGGCCTGCGCCTTGTCCGCGAAAATGGAATTGGCTCCATCCGACGCGGGCATGAGGGAAACAAGAAGCTGCGTCAGAGCCTCGGCGCTCCCAAAGGTAAAGGGATTGTTGGTATTGGAAAGGCGGCGCGGGCTTTTCCCTTTTACTTTTCCGCTTGTGCCATAGTTCAGCACGCGGAAGTCGTCATCCCGGCCAAGGAACCGGGCCATCTGCCATATCTGGACAGCCAGCTTGGGACTGGCCTTGGGGTCGATGTAGAACAGCCCGCTTCCTGTGGCCAGCGCGTTGTAGGAAAGAGAAACCAGCGTTTCCGTCTTGCCGGAACCTGTCGTGCCGAAGAGCAGACAGTGCGTGAGGATGTCCTTGGCTTTCAGCCAAAGCTCCTGTTTGTCCTGAAGCCGGTTGCCGAGAAAGAAGATGCCTTCCGGTCTGGCAAAACCGCCCCGTCCGGGCAGGGGATCGCCTCTGTCCGTACCGGACAGACCCATCGGCATACGGAACGGCAGGCGTTCCTTGTTGATACAGGCGCAACGTGCAAGGAACAGTGCGATACCGGCCAAAAACAACGGCGTCGCCAGAACGGGGAAAAGGAACAGACACACCCCCGCGCCGAACATTCCACCGATTTGCACCTGGCCGAGCTTGAGAGCGTCCGCGAGACGTTGCGAGGGGGAGCGTACATCACGGTGCAGACGTTTACGTTCCTGTGTTTCGTGGTCTTCCAGACCTCTGATGGTTCTGTTCATAAGTGGAACCTCTAGTAGTATTCGTCAGCTAAATGTTCATCTTCATTGGCATCGTATTCGGGGTTTTCTTCCGGGGGGCAGAGAACCACATCCGCGTCCGGCGGCGATTCAATGGAAGAAGTTTCAGTCTCGGAGTTTGAGGGTTCGGCGGCGTCAGCGGGCGGAACCGGGATTGTTTCCGGCATGGGCGGCACAAAGATTTCCGTCAGCCAGCCCTGGGCGGAAAGGGCTTCCTTGAGACTTGCCACGGCGGGAGCCACATGCGGTTCAGTCAGAGCCTTCCCTTCCTGTTCTTCCGCCATATAGTGCGCCCATGCCGCAAAGCCTTCGGCCCATGCCGCCCGTCCACCACATTGATTGAGTGCATACCAGAGCGGCCTGTCCATCGGGCGAAGCCACAGGAACTGCGAACCGGCCAGCACGCCTTTTTGCCGCGCCCGGTACAGCAGCGCCATGAACCACGGCAGCTCATAGGCGGCATGAGTGGCCATGCTCTTCTCGGACAGAACATCCTTGTGCCGCGCCCATGTTTTTTTCAAACGCTTCTCAAATGCGGAGTCCGTCAGCACGGGACAATCCGCGTTCCCGTCAATTTCGTTGTAGGAACTGGAAACCATGTCCAGCATACTGACGCAGCCCTTCTTGTCTCCATTGGCGTAGGCCAGAAAAGCGACGGCCAGAGCGCGGCGGCACGGCGAGAAGCCCTCATAGCCCTCAAAGGATTTGCCGAGCTGTTCCGTCAGCACGGCAAGGGCCTTTTTTTCATCCAGCCGGGCGTTGCCCCATGCGGGCAGTTCCGTGGACGGCAGGCCGTTTTTCAGGGCCTGTTCCGGCGTGAACGGCTCCCCGGCGTCATTGACCAGCAGGCCGTGTTCCAGCGCGAACTGCGCGGGCGTCCGGGCGATTTTCCACGGCCCGGAATCATGGGATTCCGGCGAGAGCAGATACTTGCCGCGCCCCACCACAGGCCGCAGGCAAGGGAAGGACTCCGCGTTGTTCCGGAGCAGACTTTCCATATTGAAGCGGCGGACAAGACCACCCACGCGCCCCATGAAGATGGCAGCCACGCCGAACAGAACGAGCAGCAGCGCAAAAGGCCAGCGAATCCATGAGCCGGTGTAGTGCAGGACTTTTTGCATGGTTTCCCATGACAGAGAAGCCGGATCAGCTTCCTCAATGCGTGTCCAGGCTGTTTGTGCTTCATCAAAGAAGGGCGTGAAGACCTGAATCTGGGCTTTGGCCAGGGCAAGCAGCGGCCTGTTCACGCTATCGGCATGAGCGATATACAGGGCGGGCAGCACCACAAAGACAAGAATCAGGAAGGCGCACCATAAGAAAAGGTGGTCATCCCTGTTATCCCGACCGTTCATTGTCCCGCCTCCCGCTCAAGAACGGAGAGCGTGAAAATCCCTTCCCGGCTCAGACGTTCCAGATTGGCTTGTACTCGCCGGATATAGGCATCCCGGCGATGCGGCGTCCGGGAGTGATACGCGCCGATGGCCCGCCAGAGACTGCCCGTGCGCTGATATTCCTTCCGCAACAGCCAGGCCGCCGCATACGCATTGACGCGGCCATCACGGAGTACGGCGTCAGGTGAAATGCCCATCGCGGCCAACTCGTTAAGATGAATGGTGTTGACCTGAAACGGCCCCAGGTCCCATGTGCCGTTTCCATTGCTCAGGGCTTCCCCGGTTTTGCCGCCTTCCGTGGCGAGGATGGCGAAGAGCGCGGCGACGGGCATTCCGCTGATGCGGGCGGCGTCCAGAACGCAGTCAGCCGTCAGCGGTCGCATGGACGGCAAAACAACTCTTGTCCGGTCAGCGGCAAAGGCCGCATCCGGCAACAACCACAGAGCGGCGAAAAGAAAGATTACCGTTCTCATTGAAGTTTTCCCGTAATTTTGACGACATAATCCCCACCGGTGCCGTAGACCTTGAAGGGGTTGTTGCCGCCCATGCCGTTGACGGCGTTGTTGACCTGATTGTGAGCCTCGTTGATTTTCCGGTTGATGTAGGAATTGACCTGACTGCACATGCCCGCGACAATCTGATCCATGCTCGGCAGAGTCACGCCGAGAGAGAAAGCATCACCGATGGCATTGACGGAGCCGAGGCAGCCGGAAAGCGCGTCCCGTTCGGTTTCCGGGTCGGGCATGAGAATGTCGTGCGAGTCCGATACCCTGTTGTTGCGTTCCTGAATCGCGCCGCTCACGGCCTCCTGCATGTCCTGGCAGGAACCGGCAAAGCACGGCGCGACCAGAACCATGCACAAGAGAAACATGGCAATATATTTCATGTCGCTGTCTCCAAATAATGGGGGTCAAGGGGCATCATGCCCCTTGTGGGGGGAGTGGGGGCAGCGCCCCCACATCTTCCGTTCTATTTTCCTCTTTTCTTTGCGTTGAAATCAGGAGCGCCGTTCGGAGCGACGGGCCAGCTCTTTTTGCATCCGGGGTAGCCGGAGCAGCCGTAGAACTCGCCTTTCGCGCCGGAGCGTTTGACGAGGGGCTTGCCGCAGTCCGGGCAGGCGTATTCCGAAAGCGCGGGTTTGGGCCTGGCCTTGCCGGGCCTGCCGTTTTCGTCGGGCAGGATGACCTTGCAGTCGGGATACGCCGTGCAGCCCCAGAACCACGAACCGTCCTTCTTGCGCCTGCGGCGGTTCAGGGCCGCGCCGCAGGAAGGACAGGGAAACGCGGGCCTGCCGTCGCCCAGAATGGGGGCAAGGAGTTCCGGCAGAATCTTCTTTTGTTCCGCAAGAAAGGCGTCGAGCGTTTCCCTGCCCTGGGCGATGGCCTCAAGGCGGGACTCCCATTCCGCTGTGGTGATGGGGTCTTTGAGTACGGGCGGGGTGAGGTCGATGATTTCCCGGCCCAGCGGCGTGGAAACGATGGACTTTTTGTCAAGCGCCAGATAGCCGCGCTCTTTCAGGGTTTCGAGAACCTTGGCGCGGGTGGCCTCGGTTCCGATGCCTTTGGTTTCCCTGAGCGTGGCTTTGGCCTCGGCGTCGCCCACAAAACGGTGGACGTTGGCCATCGCCTCGATGAGCGTGCCCTCGGAGAAACGGGAAGGCGGGGAAGTTTTTTTCTTCACGCTTTCCACTGTGCGGCAGGTCACGGCATCGCCCTGTTCGACCGGCGGCAGGGATTCCTCTTCCTGCCTGTCGTCTTCCTCGTCTTTGGAGAAGGCCGTCCATCCGGCGTCCACCATGCGCCGCCCCGTGACCTCCCAACGGGTATCAGCAAGGTTGACCGCGATTTTTCGCGCTTCATAACGCATGGGCGGATGGAATTGCAGACAGAACGCCGTGGCAATCATGAAATAGAGAGAGCGTTCCTCCGGTTTGAGGTTGTCCGGGGGCAGTTCGCCCGTGGGTGCGATGGCGTGGTGTGCGGTGACTTTCTGCGTATTCCACGCGGCGCTTTTGAGCGAGGCGTCAGCCGTTCCCGCGATCTGCTCCAGACCGGGAAGCGAGGAAAGCGCGGCCAGCACGGCGGCGGCATCCTGATATTGCTCAACCGGCAGATAGCGGCAGTCCGTCCGGGGATAGGTGGTCAGTTTGCGCTCATAGAGGGATTGCGCGGTATCCAGCACTTCCTGAGCCGACATGCCGAATCGGGATGACGCCGCTTTTTGCAGGGAAGAAAGACTGTGCGGCAGAGGCGCGGCCTTGCTTTTGTTCTCCCGCAGGGATTCCGTGACAAGGCCCTCCACGCCGTTGACCTGTTCAAGCACAGCGGCAACCTGGGTGAAATCCACGAGCCGCCCGGAAGCGTCCAGACCGGCCTGCGTCTCGGAAGGAACAAAGGTGGCCGTAAATTCTCCGGCGGCATGGGTGAGTGAGGCCCGCAGCACGAAATAATCCACGGGCTTGAAGTTGGTAATCTCTCTGTCGCGGGCAACGACCAGAGCGAGGGTGGGAGTCTGGACGCGGCCCAAAGACAGCACTTCAGAGCGTCCGTTATCCCTTCCCTTGATGGTCAGGGCGCGCGTGGCGTTGATGCCTACCAGCCAGTCGGCCAGACTTCTGGCGCGGGCGGCGTCGCGCAGCGGCGCATAGGGCGCGTTGTCCCTGATGCCGTTCAGGGCGATGTGGACGGATTTGTCATCCAAGGAAGGAAGCCAGATGCGGGCTACCGGGCCGCAATAGCCAAAATGTTCCAGCACCTCATCGACGAGTAACTGGCCTTCGCGGTCGGGATCGCCCGCGTTGACCACGGAATCGGCCTCACGCAGCAGGGAACCGATGACGGCAAGCTGTTTGGCGGAATCCTTTTTGACCTTGTATTTCCATTCAGAAGGAATGATGGGCAGGTGTTCGCGCCGCCATTGGGCATATTCGGGCTTGTATTTCTGCGGCCAGGCAAGTTCGAGCATGTGCCCGAAGCACCATGTCACCGTATCGTCGCCGCAGCGGATGCAGCCGTTCTCCGTGCGGCCGTTGCCCAGACCATTGGCGATGGCTTTTGCGAGATTGGGTTTTTCGGCAATGAAAAGTCGCATATCACATCCTCATACGCCGCGCGGAAGCGGCTTTCTGTTCGTTCAGGGGAAGGGGATTTTCCACAGCGCCCGGCGCGGACTGGAGTCGTGCGTCCAGTTCCATGTGCAGCGTTTGAGACACCTGATCGCAGAGCGCGGCCAGTTCCCTGGTGGCGGAAGGGTCGAGCATGAGCGCCATGTTCAGGAAGTCGGGATTCTGGAGAATCAGGCGGGCCTTGACGGTCAGGTCGTCCGTTTCTTCAAATGCCCTGACGGATTCGGACAGAGAACGCGAAGCGGTATTGCCGGGCGCGGGACGAGGCACGTCGGAACCGGCCTTTTCCCGGAAGGACACGCCGGTCACGGCATCCCGCTGTTTCTGCATCTCCATGAGTTCCAGCCAGGCTTCGCGTTTGGGGAACCATCGGGCGGCGGGCTGTTCGCCCGCTTCAAACTGGCGCAGGGTTGTCAGCGCCCGCGCGGCTTCCGAGGCGGCCCGGAAAAGCGCCCTGGATTCCCCGCCGGAAAAGGTCTGGTTCCAGAGCCTGAGCCGTTCCGCAGAACCGTGTTCCGGCATGGGCAGGCCGAATTTCGCCCCGGCCAGCATGGAGAACATTTCCGCCCGCATTTCCTCGAAGGCGCAGCTTTTGAGTGTTTGGGCCTTTACAGGCCGTCGGGCTTCCCGTGATGTATGGCCAGTGGCCTTGAAGAACTCCCGCAGCTTCGCGGCGTAGTAAGCGCCGGAACTGTGAAAATTCTCTGGGTACGGCAGCCTGACGGTATCCGTCCTGTGGTCGAAGCGCGGAACGCCCTTGCCGTGTTCGACAGCCACACCGGAACTGGCGACAAAGCGTTCCAGCAGTTCGTTGCGCTGGGCTTCGCTCATGACGGGCGCGGGCTGTTCCCTAGCAGGAAAGTTTTCAATCTGGGCCGCATTGAAGACCGTGAAGGGATACAGCAGTGTATGACGCTGCACATCAGGAAGGCCCTTTGCCTGCTCTTCGGAAACAAAGTTCCACTTTCCGTCCTTTTCCACCGTGAAGAACACGTCCTCCGGGCGCAGCACGGTGACGCCGTGTTCTCCTTTTCGGATGCGGATGTTCAGGTCGGGATGTTCCTCCCTGACCGCCTGGAGCTGCTTGAACGTAAGCCAGCGGTTGTCGTCGTAGCCCTTTTCCATAGCGGTCAGCGTCAGACGCACCATGTTCGCGCCGCTGTATTCCTTGCCGGTCACGGGGCAAAAAGGCGTTTCAGCTACAGACGGCTGACTTTGTTCAGCGTTTTCGGCCAGCGCCAACATGGTCTGGGCAATGCCGTTGACAAATTCCTCCTGAACTTCCCGGCTGAGCTGAAAACGGCTCTTCTTTTCATTCTGTGGCGTCTGGCTCATTTCCGTTCCTCCCTGATGTCCACAATCACGGCATCCTGTTCGTCATACGGATTGAGAAATCCGGCGGCGACGGCTTCCTCGCGGTTCATAAAAAACGCGCCCTTGTCGAGCTGACGTTCGATGTCAGCCTGGGTGAGTGTGACGCGCTTTTTTTCGTGGCTTCGTATAGGAGTGTCGAACAGTCCGAAAGCATTTCGTTTTTGTTCTGTCATGGTTTCATTGCTCCTTATTCTTCCCTGTCATATAACTGCCTCGATCAGCAGAAATAGTTCTTCTTCTGCTTCTTCAGAAAGATTGTGCTTGCGGCAAAAATTCATCGCTTCGGAATGGCCGGACAAAGAGAAACACTTAGTCTCCGTTCTCTTATCGTCGCCATATAACCAAAGGTGGCGCAGAGCCTTTTTGCCAGAACTGGATTTCAGAATATCACCGACGGCTTCCTCGCATTTATAGGTTTTCAGCATTCCATTCTCCTGAAGCGTGCTGAGCGCGACTGTTAGCGCCGCATATTCAGTCTGCCCATAACCAAGTAGAATAGAATGCAATACTGTGGGTTGCAGATCATAATTAAAGAGTTCATCCAGTTGCAGACAGTGGGAATCAGCATCTTCAAGGTTCAAAAGCGTAACGTAATGTTCCATGACAACTCCTTTTCGAGATTACCAGCGGCAGCGTTTGCGCCACTGACTTTCAGTGTTTCGTGTTTCGCGTCTCCGTCCCATGCAGGCCACGCGGATGGCGCGGAAGTAGGCGGCGGGAGTCATACCGGTGCGTTGCACCAGATAGAGCGCAACAATGGCGGCAAGCGCCAGTCCAGCCGTCCACCAGGCCCAATGAAAGAGCCACAGGGCCAGGGGAAAAACGGCGCGGGCGTCCAGAATGAAGATTTTGGGCGTGAGCGCGGTATCGCGCCAGAGAACGTCAGCCATTGTCCACCTCCTCCGCAAAGCGGGCATCCAGAGCAGAGACGCTGGAATCCTTGAAACGCCGTCTGTTTTCCGGCAGCCAGGATTCCATCATCAGCATCCGTTGCCACAGGTCAGGGAAGTAGCTGCGAAGTGTCCGCAGTTCATCAAGAGGCTGTAAAGGACAGCAGAAGCAACTGACGCGACTGAAGAAATGGTACAGTCCGCCCCAGGTGAAGCCACGTTTGTAGCAGTAAGCCAGAGCGTCGGCCTCCGTAACGCCCCATTCCACCAACGGATACCGCTGTACATAATAGGTACTGCCCTTTTTGGTGGGGCCATCCAGCCGATGCCGTTCATCGGCGGCAAAGCCGATACACTTGCACAGGGGCAGCTCAAGGCCGCTCTGGTGTGTGAGTGCCAGCAGGTGAGCTTTCAGAGCATCCTGCTTACGTCCCGTACACCAGCGAACGGGAGCATTGGGCCATCCGCGCCCGACTATATGCACCTGACGTGTTCCCCGCCTGGCCACCGGATATTCGGAGAGCATCCAGTCAAAGGGCGATTTGTCCGTTTCCACATCTACCGGCAGTCTGGGGCGCAGGCGCGTAATTTTCAGGCCGGTAAAGGCTTCAAGTTTTTCCAGATGTTCATACATTTCCGGGAATTTCCATCCGGTATCAAAAAACATGACATCGGCCACGGATTCTCCGTGTTCAAGGAGCATGAGCAGCATGGCTGTGCTGTCTTTTCCGCCCGACAGGGAAACGATGTTAGAGAATTGTTTCATGGTCATTCCTTCCCTTGTCTTTGCGTTCCGCCAGAATCGCCAGACAGCTTTCTCTGGTGATGTTTCCGTTTTGATAGGCGGTTTGGGCGGCATCCTGAATCCGCTGACCGGAAGCGGCCAGCAGGTCTTCGGTTTTCAGAATCAGACGTTCCAGCGGAGTTTCCAGCAGCATTTCCCGAATCTCCGGCGTAAAGGCCAGATACTCGCGCAGGGCGATACGTCCGTTGTTGTCCGGCAGGGGAAGCAGACGTTGCGAGATGACCAGCCGCAGACTGGAAAGCAGCGTGGCTGCAACTTGCAGTCGTTCAGCGAAGGGAAAGACGTTGATGATACGGCTCAAGGTTTCCGGCACGGAGCGGGTATGCACGGTGGAATAGGCGGCGACGCCGATTTCCGCGCTCTCCATCATGCCCCGCAGGGTATCGGGATCGCGGCTTTCCCCGATAAGCACCACGTCCGGGGCTGTGCGCGTACTGTTGCGCGTGGCCGTCAGAAACGATTTCAGGTGTTCGGGAATCGTGCTTTGCGAAACAGGCCCGCCGGGATTGGGCACGGCATCAAAGTCGAACTCAATGGGCGCTTCGTAGGTGCTGACGTTACGCCCGCCGGTTTCGATGATGCGCCGCAGAATGGCGGCCAGCAGCGTGGATTTGCCCGAACCCATGACGCCCGTGACCAGCACCAGTCCGTTGGACGGCATGGCGTGGTCAAGGATGCCCTGTTCGACGTTCAGGTCTTCCAGAGCGGGCGGCATGGAAGGAATGGTGCGGAAGACAATCTTGACGCCGGTTGAATACCCGTCCGCCACCGGCGTGGCGTTGCCGCGAAAACGGCGGCGCACGCCGCGCGATTCCTCAATTTCGTGAGCAAAGTCGTAGTCTGACTGGCCGGACTTGATGAGAGCGGACACGGAATTGTTTTTGGTCAGCCGCTCCAGCGCGGCCAGCAGCTCATCGGTCGTGATGGCCCGCTGCGTGACCTTCCGCCATAAGCCGTTCAACCGCATCCATGCGGGCAGACCGGAGCGCAGATTGAGGTCGGACATGCCGCAGTGGGTTCCCCAGAGCAGCAGGTCGTTGAGTTCCGTATGCGTCCAGCGAATACGGGGTTCATGAGGGTAGAAATCGCTGGCCCCATGCTATTTCCCTCCTTTCTTCCGGGACGCGGGCGTCGCGACCGTGAACGCGGAAGGGGCGGTAATTCTGTACACCTTCTGGCCGATGTTCAGCTTGTTGCCGTTGTCGGATCGGCGCGTCCCCAGGTCGGAGGACGCGGTATTGACCCGGCTCAGAAGGTGCTGCGCGGTGAGCAGGTGATAGAGCATGACGCCGCGATAGCTCCGCGCCATGCGGGACACGTTGTCGGCATAGAGCTGGTCGGCCTCGGCCAGCCCCTGTGCCCATGCCTCGCGCACGGCGGCTCGCCAGATGGCGCGTTCTTCCGCGTTCTTCGGCAGCACGGCGGGATGAGGCTCTTCCGGCGAGGGAAATTCATCCGCCATGAGGAATTCCCGCCAGTTGGGGACAACAGCGATGTACCGGGCCGGTTCCAGCAGTTCATAGGTTGTTTTGGCGGCTGTGGCCGTGGCCCCGTCCTCGATGCGCATGGACGCGCCCGCCCGCGCGATTTGCGGCGGCATGATCAGGGCTTCACCCTGAGTGAGCATGAGGGGCGCAAAGTTGAAAGCCGTATCCATAATGGCGCTGTAGCGTTCCGTTTCCTCCAGGAGTTGGCCGTAACGCCAGGACATGGCTGTCTGGAAGGTGACAAGCCGCGCCGCTTCCCGGATGGCTTTGGGGCGCATAAGCTGAACGGCGGTTTTCTCTTTGCCGGTCGCCGTACCTGTCATTTCCAGCAGTCCCGCAAGTTCGGCGGGATCGCCGTGACGCGGCCCGGAGGCCGGGTCTGCGGGAATATGGACGGCAAGGTACTGCCCGGAACCGTCTTCCCGGTACGCGGCGTCATAGGGAGTGAAGGCTCCTTCTTTGGTTACACCATCGGCAGGCTTCGGCGCATTGGCTATTTCCGGCGGCACGGGCGCGGGATTGACGGCTTCACCTTGTCTGACGGCGCAGCCGGTCAAACCGGCGCAGAGCAGAAACGGCAAAACAAGTACAGCCAGCTTTTGTGATGCGTTTTTTGAGGACAGTTCAACCTGCTGAAAACGCTGACAAAGGATGTTCACCACGCGCGAGGCGTGACGCATGACCACGATGCAGGCAATCAGCAATGCCAGGATACCGCTTCCACAAAGAACGACGCCGGGCGTGGACAAGTCGGCGGCGGCAAAGCCGTCCTGAAAACCTTCCCGAAATCCTTTTTGATAACTTCCCATGTGGATGGGAGCCTCACGCAAATCAGGTAACGGCTCGTTGGGGAGAAGGATGGCGGGAGCTTTCATGACCGTGCCTCCGCGCCGGAAGTTCTGGCCAGTGTCAGTACCCGGTTGACGGAATCGACGCGCACTACGGCCTGCGGCTGAATCTGCCATGCGATGTCTTCCAGCAGTTCATGCGCCGGACGGTTCAAACCGCGCACCACGACCGTTAAAGCCTGCGCGGAAGGAGTCCCCGCCTCTTTATAACGGTAGCCGAGTTGCAGGCAGATTTCCTTGAGCGCCCCAGACGCTTCGCCAGTCCAGGCAAGGGAAACGGGCATGGTCAGCGAGAGATCGGCTGGCGGCAGCAGCGGCTGTAAGCCCTGTCCGCGCAGTCTGGCGAGCATGGCGAGTTCGCCGTGGGCCTGTTCCGCAGCCTGTCCAAGCGTAGCTGATACGAAATCGACTTCATGAGGAACCGGAGGCGCTGTTTTCTCCGCGCAGGCCGCAAGAGCCAGACAGGACAGTATCAATAGGGTTCTGGGAAACACGAAGCTACTCCTTCATAATTAAGGTTAAGAGAGACACACCCCGCCCGCTACGGGCGTTTGCGGAAACGCAACAACCAGCGGCACAGCGGCGTAAAGCGACGGTGACGCAAAATGGAAATACGCCAGAGCGTCGTGACCATGCCGAGCAGACAGGGCGGTGCAACGCAGGCCAATGACAGGAGGAAAACCGGACTGTGCGACCATGCCGCCGTAATGAGGCAGGCCAGCATCGGAACGGCGAACACCGGCAGACGCAGGCGCAAGGCCGAGATGACGCCGGGAATATCCGCGTCGGCAATACCCCAAGCCGCAAGAACGAGGGAGAAATCTTCTTCCAGCGCGGCCTGTTCCGAGGCCGCGCGGTTCCGCCGGAAAGCGGCCAGCCGGGAACTGAAACCGGAACGGAGTTCCGTCAGGTGCTGACGGGATTCACCGGCGAGAGCCAGAACGCTTGAAAGGGAAACGGGCGTTTTCATGCCGACCTCCAACCGGGACAGTTCGCCTCAAACACCGCACGGGCAAAGCCCATCGGCGTGGCGCTGCGGAGGTTCGCTCTTTCCGGTGAAGGAGGAAGCCGGTGCATCCTGCTGCCCTGTACCGGCTCAAGGCGTTTGGGCGGCGGCATGATGAATCCGCCGCCTGTCCAGAGGCAGGTTTTCTTGGTGTACAGGTCGTTTTCACCACCCGGATAGCCCGCGTAATCACAGGGATCGAAGGTGAAGTCCGGCTTGCGCCAGTAGGTGGAGATGGTGGAAACGGGGTTTTCGATAAGGTACGGCGCTCGTGTCCATTCCGCGATACGGATGGAGGAATAGAACAGGCGTATGGACTGGAACAACGCGAACAGCCCCTTGTCCCTGAACCATCTTGCCCCGGAAACGGCCACATCCGTGCAGGGCGGGAAGAAGGCGGCAAAGGTGATGGGTCTGAACGGCGGCAGCCAGTCGCGCATGTCCGCGCCGACACGGATAATGTTTCCCTGTCTCTTTTCTCCCTGCGGATGCTGTATATCGACGCAGTAGCAGAGGTATCCCGCTTCCGCCCAGGGACGTACCATGTTGCCGGTCAAATCAAAGCAACTGATGACGGTTTTTTCCTTGTCGAAAATATCCATATCAGCTCCTGAAATTCTGTTGCGTCAGTCCCGGCCTGGGGCTGGACGCAGGGGGCTGCGGCGTTGAAGTCCGGGCGTTGCCCGCGCCGGGGTTGTTCCATTGCCGTGAAATGTCGCCGCGCAGTTCCCGCGCTCCATGAGCGCCGGAAGAAACCGCATTGGTGGAACCGACAAAGACGTTTTTCACGCCCGCCTGGTCTTCCTTCTCGCCGAGGGCGTGGAACTGCTGGCCTATCCAGTTGGTGACGTGTTCGGGCAGGTAGTGGATGAGGCTGAAAAATTTGTTGGCCGTCATGATGACCACGATGCCGAGGATGACCAGCATGGCGAATGTACCGGTGATGCCGATGATTTTTGTCTGCATGGTTCCGCCGACAAATATCTCGAAACCCGCGCCGAGCAGTCTTCCCACTACGTTCATGAGGATGACGGCGGCGAAGAATCCGCAGACCATAAGCGGCGGGCGGATGAGGATGCCGAGCAGCAGGAAGTAGCCCCGTTTGCCGTGCTGTCCCGCAGCGCCGTCCCCTTCGGGCAGGGCATGGGCGCAGAGCCAGAGGGGAGCGGCCACAAGAGCTTCTACCACCAGAATAATCCAGCCCGCCAAGGCCGAAATCCAGCGGATGAACGGAATGGCAGGCAGATAATAAGCCAGCGCCAGGCCATAGAGCAGGAGCGGCAGAAAGACCGTGAACAGAGCGAAACTGATGTACTTGTCCAGATTGGGAACGGCCTTGCCCACAAACGGCAGCGCCTTGCCCATCGAGTGCGCCACGTCCACGATGCCGAGCGCCGAGGCCAGCCCCCAGGCCGAGCCGATGAGGTAATCCCCCACATTGGACACGGCCATAATCGGGTCTTGGCTGGAGAGCTTTTCCACCGCAATGGGCAGAATGTTTCCGGCTACAAGCTGATTCAACGTAGCCCGCAGCCAGTTGCAGATTTCGTCGAAAGCCCGG
The DNA here is from genome assembly GCA_019119045.1 of Candidatus Mailhella merdavium. GTDB lineage: Bacteria > Desulfobacterota > Desulfovibrionia > Desulfovibrionales > Desulfovibrionaceae > Mailhella > Mailhella merdavium. The sequence continues at coordinate 41,096 of DWXS01000009.1, forward strand.
CCTTCGTCCGTGACGGACGGTGTGGCCGTGGTGTCGGAAATGCCGCGCCGACTGGCGTAGGCGGTCTTGACGTAGTTGGCTACCCTTTCTTTGGCGGCTTCATAGTCCCGAAGACCGTGCATCAGCGCCTGAAGCTCCGACACGGTATATTCATGCGGACTGTAGGTGACGCCGGAGTACATGGCTTCCCGGACTTCCTGATTGATCCAGGCGATTGACCAGTAGGATGAGCCTGCTGCGAACCAGCCGTATTGCGCGGCGTTTTCCCTGAACTCGTTGAGCTTGCCCTGAAGCTGTCCCTGTTGCGCGTAGCTTTGCAGGCCGGAAAGGATGGTCGTGTTGACCTGATTGGCCGCATCGTACAGGGCGCGAGGCTCGATGGAAGACGCGGGCGTATCGGGATCGGCAAGCTGTTGCGCCAGCGGCGAGAGCGCGGAAATGGCCGCGCCCACGGCATTGACCTTACCCCGGCATAAGGCGTCGCCTTCGTCCACGCAGGAAACCGTGATGCTTCCCGCATTGCCGTTGAAGATGAATTTGTATTCGCCCCCGGACTGGAACCAGTTGCCGCTGTATTTCCATTCTCCGCCCGGCGTGATGTTCAGACCGCGCCGTTCGTTCAGGTAATACTGGAGCGTCAGCGATTCCAGAGCGCCGTTGGTGATGGACGCATACTGCGTGACGTTCTGATCCGGAGCCTGGGGAGAAAGCTGCCCGCCATGCTCCACAAAATAATCCGTACCCAGCTCCCAGACGTAGTTGCCAAGATTGATGGAAAAGCCGATGCAGGCCAGAATCGCCACCTGAAACAGACTCACTCCCTTGAAGATGGGAGCCAATGCCCCCATTGCGCCCACAAAACGCAAGGGCATCCACAAGGAACTGTATCGCTTGCCGAAAGGCGTTCCCTCGTGCGCTGTTCCGGCCACGGCAACGGCCAGCACCCAGATGAACAGGGCCGACACCACAGCCAGCGCGATCAGGTTGAAGGCGCTGAACATTTCAAGCATCAATTCCGATGCCTGCGAACCTCCGAGACTCGTGCCCCAGGTATCCCATCCCTGACCGAGAAAGGTATCAAGGATATGTTTACTGGCATCGGTCGGGAGCAGGACTTCCGAAGTCGCGGGAAGGTCAGACGAGGCCATGACTGCCCTCCATGTCGATGTCGGGGGTAAAGTTGACTTTATGCTCATGTGAGCTACAATGTTGAAAACAAGGAGAAGACCTATGCCTGCCAATGACTATGTTCGTGCCAGAATTGACCCGGTCATCAAGAATGAAGCGGCAACCGTGCTTGCGAAAATGGGCCTGACGGTATCCGACCTCTGTCGTATCGCTCTGACCAGAGTAGCCCATGAAAAACGCCTGCCGTTCAACCTGGAAATCCCCAATGAGGAAACCAGAAAGGCATTTGAGGCTATTGATAAGCGTGAAGGGCTGCATTACGCCAAAGATGCGGATGACATGTTCAAACAGTTGGGCATATAAATGCTTCAGCCTGTATTCACGACCCCTTTTCAAAAAGACGTTAAACGTGTTGAAAAACGCGGTTACGACATGGAAAAATTGAAGGCGGTGATAAGGCTTGTCCTGCTTAATCAAAGGCCATTGCCGCAAACGTATAGAGACCATCCTCTTAAGGGAAAGTGGAAACCAAAATGGGAACTGCATATTGAGCCTGATTGGTTGTTGATTTATCAAATCTCCGGGGAGCAATGCTTTTTTGCCAGAACCGGCACCCACGCCGACCTTTTTTCGTTGTAGTTGTCGCATGATCTCCCCCTACTGTTGAGCGCCGACCATGCGCGTGTAGAGGTCATCCATTTCCTTGCCGGTCGTGCCCTCCATGCGTGTGAGGTAGTCCAGCGAGGCAATGACGGTCAGCCTGTCGAGCAAATCCGTATTCTTGCGCGTCAGCTCCATCTGAAACGCCTGCATGATGACCAGTTCCCGCAGCAGGCCGGTATCCGTGGCCGTGGCGATTTGTGCGAACCAATTCGGATTGCCTACGCGCATTTGTGAGAGGAGCTTGTGCAGCCCGGCTTCCGAGAGCCTGCCGTCCACAATGCCGGGCGGCGTGCCGCTCCCGCCCGCTTCCGACCACTGGTTTTCTGCCCAGGCCGTGACATCCTCCGGCAGCGTGGGAGCGTGATAGACCACATGATTGTTCAGGGATTCCATGACGGCGGCCACACGTTCCTCATGGATTTTCCGCGCCGCCGCATAGGTCTGCCCGGCGGGCGTTTCCTTCTGCTCCTCCGTCACCACCGGCAACGGGCGGGGATTGGCCAGTGTTTTGACGGTTTCATGGGCCTGCGCCACCTGATCCTCGGTCAATGTACTTTGCAGCGGAAAGAGCGCGTCCAGACTTTCCTGTTCGGAAGGCTGGTCATCGGCCAGTACGCGCTGGAGAAATTCCACCGGTTTTTTACCCGGCGTATTGGCATGGGCAAGCTGTTTTTCACGCATGGCCGCGTGGATTTCCCGTCCGGCCTGAGCGCCGAGCTGGATGCCTGCGCCCAGAGAACTGCTTCCGCACAGTCCGGCGGGCTGCGCGGCCTTGCCGTACATATCTTCGGTTTTCATGGCTTCGCCCGCCACGGCCTGTCCTTTGAGCGTGGCGGCGTTGCTTTCCTTGAGCGCGACCAGCGCCCGCACGATGGTGGCCGATTCCGTCTTGATGGTGCCGATGATGTTCTGCGCGGCCAGCAGGATTTCCGAACGGATGGCTTCCGCTTCCGCAGCGGTATAGGCATTGACCGCCTGAATGGTTTCCGACTTTGCCGCGCTGATCATGGCGTTGATGGAACCGCAGCCGCAGCCCCCGGCCCATGCCGAAGCCGGAAGCAGGACAAGCGCCAGGGCAAAAAAGAGCTTTTTCATTGTTCCCCCGCTACTTCGTTGGCAATTTCCTGGATGACGTTGACGACTTTCCCATCGACGTCGCTCTGGTCTTCGACCTTGCGCCTGCGGCGTTCTACTTCGGCCTTGGCTGAACCGCCGGGAAAACGAGCGGCCAGCCGCCGCAGGGTTTCGGACGGCCCCAGGCGCTGATAGAGATTGTTGCGGATAGCCACGTCTTCCGTGGTGGTGGAAAAGGCCCAGAGGGATTGCGGGCCTATGGTCAGGCTGAGGACAAGCTGGGACATGCCCGAACCAGTCCTGAACAGGGCAATGAGATTGGAACCGGCCTTGCCGGGCTTGCCCAGCCGCGAGAGCGCATGGCGGCAGGCTCCGTTCAGACCAAAGCGTTCCGAGAGATTGTCGATGCTTTTCTCGGTTCCGGAACCGAGGATGACCACCGTGGTGGCAAGCTCGTCCGTGATGATTTTGGGAATGTCGTCAATGGACTGCGTGTACAGCCCAATGGACAGGTTCCACTTGCGTGATTCCCGCGCCATTGTGGTCATATCGGCCTGAAGCTGGCCTGCCACCGAGACGTTGTTGGTCACACGGTGAGCCTCGTCGTAGCACAATCTTTTGGGGTCTTCCCGGATGGCCTCAATGCGTCCGGCATGGTAGTCCTGATAGTATTCGGGCATGAGCTGCACATCAGCGGGCATCAAAAAGAAGCGCGAACCAAGAACGTGTCGGGCCAGCATGTACATGACCGCCGACTGTCTGTCCGCCGTGGCACCGCCGCGCGGAGCCACTTCGTCCAGGTCGAGACTGACGATCTGCGCGTCGCCCAAATCGAACCGCGTGGGTTCCTTCAGGATGACATACGCTTCAATGGCATCCAGCAGAGAGCGCCAGACATTGTTGATGGTATGTTCCTCATAGGTGTTCTGGATGCCCTTGTTCTGCCGGATTTGCGCGCCCACATCGGCCAGCAGCGGCACGGCATAGCGTTGCGCCTGCAATGCCTCATGCACATGACCCCGTTCAAAAAGTCCATCCACCACTTCCCACCATGAGGTTGAAGCGTCGCGGCTGATACCTTCATGGACAATAAGTTCGTGCAGTTCCGGCAGGACGTTGGGCTGATAGAGCCGGGGATGATTGCCGTCCGAGAGTTCCTCATAGGCAAGGTCAATGGCCCGGCCTATCAGACCCGGCACGCCGTCCGCCGGAGCCGTTACATCCAGCGGCGTGGCCAGCAGCGACAGCAGGTTGACCAGAAACGCCTTGTGCGAGGGCAGGGGCTTGCGGCACCCCAACGGCGTGTCAAAGGGATTGACGGCATAGTCCGGCGTCATCCTGAGCCGGTGATAGGCGGCAAGGTGCTTTTTCCCTTCGGGCAGGTTTTCTTTCAGGAGCGTGATAAGGCCGGAGGAAGACGGCCCCACGTCCACGATGGACAGCCACGGCAGGCGGGACAGCCCGGCCTGCGTGACAAAGGCGAAGTTCATGGCGTTGAGGAAAACTGACTTCCCGCCGCCCATCGGAGCTACCCCCAGATCAATCCATGCGGCCTGCTCCGAGGAATTGGGCGCAAAGGGCATGATTTTGCCGTCCTGCGTGCGGAACAGAAGGCTTCCTTCTTTCCACGGCGAAGCCGAACGCAAGGGCCACATGCCGATGGCGTCCTGAAGCGGCGCGGCTGTGACCGGGGCCGGACTGGACGGCATCAGGCCGGGCAGGGTCGCGGTAACGCCGAGCAGCGGGTCGCCAAGAGCTTCCGTTACATCACACGTTCCCCATCCCTGAACAGCTTTGGAGAGTTCCGCCATCCGTCGCCTGAGCAGAAGATGAGCCTCCCGTTCACTTTCCCGCACACAGGCCCAGGTGCAGAGGCAGATGCGGAACTTCACGCAGCACACGCCTTCCAAATCCAGTGTGCGCAAGGTTTCCACAGCATTATTGAGACGTTTGTTGTCCGCGTTTGTGAACGCCAGAATCGCTGCCAGCAACGGCTTGAGACCCATGTTCAGGCCGCCGTCTTCCAGCAGAAAAGACATTCGATACGGCAACCGCTCGTCCCGCCGAGCCAGCACCCGGAAGAAGTCCTGGAAGGGTTTGGGCGTCTGCGGCATGAGCGTCATAATCAGCGGCCCATAGATGCGCTCGCCTATTCGGATTGCGCTCCGCGACACCATGTTCCCCTCGCGCGGCCAGAGCTGCGTTCTGAAGTCCGGGTACAGGACGTTATGCAATTCCTCTCTTTTGCCCGTGTCCGGGTCAGGCAGACGGAGCGGCAGGGGATCGCCGGGCACAAGCGCCCGCCATGCCCGGTTGGTGAACTCCGGCGCGATGCACAGGCGAATGTCACGCAGGGCGTCATGCGCCGTGAGCGGCCAAGCCAGCAAATCCGCCTGCCGGAAGGCATCAAGAACACCAGTGAGAAAGCCGTTGTGCGCGTCATGCAGGGCGGCGACGGCACGGGCAATCTGCTGACAACCTGCAAGTGTGGGCATTTTGGACATGGCCGTGTCGCGTTCCTTCAGCGCCGTCTTCCGCAGAGTGTCGGGCAACACGGCGGGCCGCGTCCACAGTACAATCCAGCATTTTTCAAGGGCGCAGTAGCGTTGCAGCGCATGGCCCCAATCCTCCAGCAGCGGGCCGATATGCAGGCCGAGGTTGTGCGCCGTCAGACGGGACGGCTGGAGCAGTTCGGCAATTCGTTCCCCGCTGCTTTCCGGGTCATATTCAAAGACCACCTGAAGCGCATGGCCCGGTTTGGAAAGCGTGGCCTGGAGCTTTTCCGTCAGACCGGAGACGATGGCCGCGTATTCTTCCACCCCCACATGCTTCAGCGAACCTTCCAGATGCAGGAGACTGACAAGGCTCCCGTCATCGGCCACCAGTACGCCGTTATCCACGGTTTCCAGCCTGCAATAGCTGTGAACCGGCCCGGCGAATGCTTCCGAGAGAGCGCGGATGCCGCGATCCACGCCGTTGACAAGTATATCAAGCATTACGCATCCCTCTTGAGTACGACTTGCTGAATGACCACGCCGCGCGGCGTCTTTGCCGTGGACGCGCGGCAAACAAGGACTGTGGCAAGGAGTTTTTGCGTGCTTTCCACGCCCTGGCTGGATTCGTAGGAAACAATCAGGGGAAACTCGACTTTCCATGTGGCCTTGCCGCCCACCAGACCGGAAGCGATGATTACCGGGGCGCGTGTGGCGACGGCGGAAGCGGAAAGTCGCTTGTCCCGGATCATGTCCAGAACGCCGGAACTTTGCAGGGAAGCCAGAAAAGACTTGTAGGCCGCGTCATCAAAATGGGGCCGAATGGTTTCCAGCTTCTCGCGCCACTCAAGGAAGTTGAGCGACATGGCCCCGGTGATGGCGTTCGACGCCCAGGTCAGCAGGCCCTCCTGCGTGAGCAGCGGCTGGTCGAGCGGTACCATAGGCGCAAGCCGCAAGTCCGGCGTGGCCGCGAAGTATTGCGGCTTCGGCTGGTTCAGGAGCAGGATGGCGGCAACGCCCAGACTGGCGCACAAGGCCACGGTCAGAGCGAGAGCCAGTTTCATGGCCCGGCGGAACTGTGCCCTGTACCAGTTCAGCCCCCCAATGACGGCGGCGGCATCCGGGGTGGGCGACGAGGCATGAGCTTCCTTCATGCCTTGAGCCTGTTCCTGAGACTCCGGGGCGTCTTTTTGTTTTTTGAAAAGGTTCATGCCTCATCGCCTCACGCTTACAGGCCCAATTCGCCCATGCCGGAAGTCTGGTCGCTTCCGAACAGCGTCGCGGAACCGGAACCGAGGAGTTCTCCCAGACCGAGCGCCAACGCTCCGATAACCACCTTGGTCAGACCGCCCGCGTAAGTGCTTTGTCCCTGATTTTTCGTGGCCTTATACATATCCACGGTGCCCCATACGCCCATACCCGCTCCGGCAGCGTATCCGGCAAGTGTGATGCCTTTGGCCACGCCCTTGGCGTTGTCAGCCACGTTTTCACCCATTTCGCCAAACGTGACGGCGGCATGGACTATTTCGGGAGCGAACAGCCAGACAGCGGCCATGCCCATGAAAACGGCGGTGAAACGAAGGGGAGAGATGGAAAAGGTATTCTTGACGATATTCATGGTTTTTCTCCATTAGCCAAGGATGTTGGCGATATATGTTTGCACGTCGCCTCCTATGGTGGCTCCGATGCCGCGCAGGAAGGTGACGAGGTTGACGGCGAGTATTCCGCCGAACAGATGAACGAGGCCCCGGCTGAGGTTCATGGGCTGATTGGGGGTGTCGCGCATGAGACACAGCCCCCGCGCAATACCGATGAGGCCCACCGTGGCGATGGCGTACACCGCGAACTGGATGTAGACGGAACCGGGTGAGGACGGCGGGCTGTAGCTCAATGACTGTTCCGAGCTTTGGTTGAATACCGTCATGGAAAGGGAATCCATGAGTGCCGGTAAGTTGAGCAGCAACACAGCGCAGACGAATGTCCATACTGCTGTGGAGCGGTTGAAGCGGTGCTTGTGACTGATGGCCTGCCCAAGCGAAACCACGGCGAAGGCGACGCCCACCAGGTAGGCCAGCCGGACAAGCACCGGCCACCATTGCTGCAAGTGCGGGATGACGTTGGCGACGTAGTTGTCCATGATCTCACCTGTCCTTGACGTTCAGGACGAGAACGCCCACGGGAGTGCCGCTTTCCAGTCGGACGGTCGGCGGACGGTCAAAGCCCTTTTCAAAGATTTTTCCGGCCTTTTCCCCTACCTTCCCGGCGGCTATCCATGCCTGGTCTTCCACGCTGTAGGTGTTCCAGACCATCTGGTCAGTAGTGTCATTGCCGTAGCCGTAGATGGTGCTTTGTGCGCCGCTGTAGCGTTTGGCGCTTCCCAGGCCCTCAAGGAAGGCGGACGCGACAAGCCCGCCCCAGCGTGAGAAAAAGTGGGTATCCACGGAACTGGCGACCGAGGCTTCCGAGGTGGACGGGTCAACGGCATAGGCTTCAAGCTGAACCGTTTCGCCGGAAGGCAGAACGGCCCGGTTGAAGGCCAGCACAAGGCGTTCGTCATGCCGTTGGAAACTGCCCATCAGGCGGGCATTTTTGTATTCCCCAGAGGTGACTGTCGCCAGCACGGCGGACGGCACATCCGAGTTTACGCCCACATCCACAATGGCATAGAGCAGATCGCCCGGCTTGAGCGTCACGGCGGGAGGCGTGTTCCCTGACTGCGTTGTCTCTGACGTTGCCGCAACAGGCGTGGCGACAGGAGCTGTTTCCTCCGAGAAGTCGCGCAGGTAGATAATCCTGCCTTCACCCACGGCAACGGCGGACAGTTTCGTATCCAACGCCGTCAAATCATCCATCATGCGCTTGAGCATGGTATTGTCCGTGCGGGGCGTCTGGACGGGCGCGGTTCGCACCGGCGCGACCGGGGGCACGGGCGGGGGCGTGTCTTCCTTTTTCATCACCACCGACTTTCGTTGCCCTACAGGCGTGGGGATAAAACTCTCGCCTGTTTTGAGGGCTTCATTAGCCTGCCGAGCATCGTGTTCTTTCAGCTTCTGATTATATTCTTCCGATCCTTCGCCTCCCGCCTTGCCGCTGATGGCGTCCGTCCTTGCCGAAGTCAGGCTGGCCGTGGCGAACGGTTTTTCCGGGGAGAACAGGAAAAAGGACGCGAGAAGTATGGAGACGGCGAGCGCAACCCCCAGAAGGCTGAACAGGATGAGCCGCCGCTTTTTTTCCGTGCTTGTCATATCGCTCATGGCGTATCCTCATTTGGAAACTTGCAGGCGGATTGTCTGGATTTGTCCGTTTCTGGAAATCATCAACCGTGACGTGACCGGAATCTCGTAGCATCTGGTATTGCCCGCACCGTTGACCACGGCTGTCCAGGCGGGCCACATCAGGCTGTGGCTGGTTCTGACGTAGTGCTTGCCGTTGTGACTCCAGACAAGCACGTCATCAGTCTCCGGTTCCACGCGGACGCGCACGGCTTTTTTCGGCGGAACGCGATCAAGAAAGGCCAGCATGGAGGAATCCGCCGTTTCCTTGATGTCTCTGATAATCGGGAGGGCGGCTTTCGGGCCGTGATGGGCAAGTTGGAACAGCACCAGCGCGTCCGCCTTGCGTTCCGGCGCACGCACGGAATCCGATTCCAGCCGAACGACCAGCGGCATGTCCCGGCCTTCCAGCGTCACCACAATGGTGGACGTGGCATACCCCTGCGTGGGCATAACGTTGAGCAGGTTTCCGTCCGGCAGTTCCGGGCGCAGCACCTGAAAGAAGGACGGCCCACCGTTGGTCACGGAGGTGATCGGCCAGGGCTGACCAGTGGAATCATGGAACACCAGCGAGGTAGCGACATTGGCCGTAGTGTGGACAGCCACGGGAGAGCGGCCCGGCTCCAGCGTCACGCGCACCGTGCGTGTGTTCAATGTCGGAGACACGGGCAGCAGGGCGCGGTCGCGCTCATCCGAACGCGAGCGATATTCCTGTATCTGCTCTTGATCCAGCGGCATCATCTGCCGCAGACTCTCTTCAAACAGGGCTTGGGCGTCCCGCGCTTTTTTGTCCGCCGTGTCCTGGGCGGCGTTCTTTTCCGTCTGTCCGAGAACCGTGTTTTGTTTTTCGGGCGGCGTGGCGGGCGTCTCATCCGCAAACGCCGGTCGCCCGGCGAGGACGGTCAAGGCCAGAAGACAGCATATTTTCTTCACGATGAATCCCTTATGTGTAAGCGGTTATGGGAAAATCAGGCGCACCGAAGACGCTTTCCCTACGGAACGTCGCGCCCATGCCCTTCAGAATTTCTCCCACTGAACGACACGGATTTCCGCCGTTCTTTCGGACAACCAGCGGCGCTTCCCGTTGCATCCGGTATTCGACAGTCTGGCGGCGTTTGTAATCCTGGAGAAACTCGCTGATGCTCAGGGTATTTCCTGGTGGCACATCGTCCGCCGATGGCGCGCGGTCTTGGGAATGCAGGTGCAGCCAGATGCCGAACGGCATGGCATCATTGGCGACAGGCGGAAATTTCGCCGCAAATGCATCGAACAGAGGCCGCAGTCGCGCCTTGTTCGCGATCCATGCCTCATGCTGGCGTTGTTCACGCTCCTCCCGTGCCTGCATTGCCCTCCGCAGGTCTTGCGTGCGTTCCTGTCCTGTCTGACCGGAGGGCCGCACCGGATCGAGCCAGCGTTGTCCGCGCAGCCAGTTGCCCATTTGCGGTACGAAGCGTCCCTGTTCGCGTTGCCAGCTTTCCGAGGAAGCAAAGCGTCGAATGGCGGCATGAAGTTCAGCCAAAGGCGGCAGCTCTCCACTTCGCAGGAGCTGGAGCCAGGCCAGACGTGCGAAGCCCTTGGCCTCCTTTTTGGGGTACATGGCCCAGGTGGATTCAAAATCCTGAAGAGAAGAAGCCGCACACCCCGCCGCAGGCGTTCCGACCATGCGGCGAACAGGATTGACCGTCTCTCCGGGCATATGGGGGGAAAGGGGGGAGTATTTTTCTTTTCTTTGTTTGCTAAGATTGTTTAAGTAGCCAGATTTTGTCTCATGGCAGCCAGCTTCTGACTGCTTGTCGGCAAAATGTGTCTCTTGCTTTTTGGTCAGTTCTTCAGGGCGCAGAAGATAGTAAACAGAAGAACGGTATTGCTCCCGTTTGATGGAAATGAGTTTTTCTCTGACAAGTTCAGCAATGTAGTTTTTGACGCTGCTGATGCTGCATGAAAGTCGTTTGGCAAGCGTTGCCTGTGAAGGCCAGCAATGGTCTTTATCGGCGGCATAATCACACAAAATCGCGTACATGGTTTTTGCTCCAAACGTAATGGACATTTGCAGAACAAACTGTGGCAGAATTGGGCCGTAAATATTTCCCTTTGGGGCAAACGTCTCCATTTTTTCTTTCTCCCGGCCCGAAAAAAGACAAAAACAGCAGATTCGTTATTGACAACGATGAACCTTACGGTTACTGTTGTTCTCACATTGCATTAGTAAGAACACAGTTCTGCAAGAAGCCGTTGAGTTGCCGCTCGACGGCTTTTTTGTTTTCCTGGGCTTGTGCTATTTCCTTAATGGAAAGTCCTCGTGAGGCGAGTTGGCGAATCATTCAAACGTGGGCATCACGCATAGCCGTGGAAGCAGCGCCGGGGAGGCTTCCGGCGTCTGCCCGGAGTACGGTGCGGCCAGTGGAGGCGCACGTATGCGTGGGTGGGCGTCTGGAACCGAAGAAAGAAGGACGTGGCCGTATATGAAAAAAACTCCCGCCGACCATGTGGGACACATGGTCACAAGGAGTTCTGTACGGAGAACAAAAAGGAACACATCCGAAAAAAGTGAAATTTTTTCGGAAAAATTTTTGTTCTCGATAACTACGGTATATTCTTGGGGAAATAAAAGCTGACTGGCAAAAAACGGATAAGAAAACGGATAAGCAACCAAGGAAGAAAGCCGGTAAAACCTGTCAGGCTCCGGCTCCGGTATCTTCCTATAAATATAAGAAATTAAAGAAAAACTGTCCGCATTGGACGTATTAGTCCGATATGTGAGGGACTCTCTCTCTCTCTCTCTCTCTCATTCTTTTTTTCCTGGATATTTGTTATATTGTTATTCTATTGTAAACTGTTCTTATGTGTATGTCTAGGGTGTGTCTGCAAACCCTCTTCACAAAAAAAGGAAGTCTGGTTAGGTAAGTTTTTTATCGTGCTACGACAGGGAAATGTGCTACTATGACATCCCTGAAGACCTCTGGCTCAGACTTGAGCCTATACTGCCGACAGAAGCTTCTCCTCGTGGAGGGCGACCGACTGGTGACGTCAGAAACTTTCGCAATGCTGTATGTACATTGGATGCTGCGAACCGGATCTCCATGGCGAGCTTTGCCAGAGAAATACGGTTCGTGGAAAACTGTATATTCCCGTTTCAGGCGTTGGCAGAAAAGAGGATATCTAACTGCTATTCTTTAGTTCTTATCTTACTATCACGGCAGGACAATCCTCCGAGTATCCACAAGCCAGTAACCTTCTAATACGGTATCATAACACAACAATTCCAGCCGATAAGGGGTATGACAGCAGGAGTCTCATCGATGCGCTTTACCATCAGGGATGTGAAGCAGTTATTCCCTCCGAAAGGACGAATCGTCATCCCCGTACCATCGACAGACATCTCTGCAAGGAACGCCATCTTATAGAGACGTTTTTCAACAAGATCAAGATTAAAGAATATCGTAAAATTGCAACTTGTATGACAAACTGGTAGAAGTTTTTGCGGGCTTTGCATACCTGGCTGCTTCACTTATCTGGCTTCGATAAGAGGTTTGCAGACACACCCTAGTCAAGAATCCAGAATTTACCATGCAGCCCTGACGTGCTTCAGGAGGAATTTCCCCCATGTCGGAACAGTCCGGTCCATTCTCCGGGGGAGGGAGCGTGCGTCGCGCCCTCAGCCTCGGTATATGCTATGTCCTCGGAACTTTTAACGATAATTTTTTCAAGCAGGGGGCCTTGCTTCTGGCCTTGGCTGCAGGCAACACTTCTTTTCCCGCATGGGCGACCGTTCTTTTTTCACTGCCTTTCGCCCTGTTTTCCGTATGGGCCGGCTGGCTGGCGGATCGCTTTCCCAAAAAGAATCTTGTCATGGGGGCCAAAACGCTGGAGCTTGCCGCCATGCTTGCCGGAGCCTGGGGACTGCTTGCCATGAACTGGGCGGGGCTTGCCGCCATGCTGTTCTGTATGGGGCTTTCTTCCACGCTTTTCAGTCCGGCTCTGAACGGCTCCATTCCCGAACTTTTTCCGATTCAGTTGGTGCCGAGGATCAACGCGCTGTTCAAGCTGGCAACAACCGCTTCTATTCTTCTTGGTATATCTCTGGCCGGAATCGTACTTGATATGAATGTTCCCCGGGCGGAGGAGCTTTCTTCTTCTCTGCCGCCGGGAATACCTCTGCTGGCTTTCGGCGTGGTGGGAGTCGCGCTGCTGGGCTTGTGCTGTTCCCCGCTTATCCCACGCCGTCCGGCGGCGGCAGCGAATACCCCCTTTCCGCGTCTTGCGCTGCTGGAAGCTCCCTCTCAGCTGCGGGAATTAGGCCAGGATCGCCCCCTCTTTCTTGCGGTATGGGGCGAGGTTTTCTTCTATTTTCTTTCGTCCCTGCTGCTATTGGAGATCAATGCGCTGGGAGAACTCGAGCTGGGCTTTTCTCACAGTGCGACAAGCCTTATGCCTGCCGCTCTGCTGGCAGGCATATGTCTGGGGTCGTTGTTTGCCTCGCGCGGTACGCCTGAAAGCTGGATGAACTGGCTGGTCCCCTCCTGCATCGGGATAGGTCTTCTGTTGTGTCTGGCCGCCTGCGTGCCCTTTCTGCCGCAGAGCATGCAGCACGCCTTCCTGTTCGCCGTGTATCTCTGCGCCGGAGCCTGCGGCGGCTTTTATCTGATTCCGTTGACAAGCTTCATTCAGGTGCGTCCCGCCCCGGATCGCAAGGGGAGAGTGCTTGGTCTGGATAACTGTCTTGTTTTCAGCGGTATTATGCTGGCCGGGCCGGCGTACTATGCGCTTTCCTTTTTGTCGCCTTCAAAAGGGCATATTGTCCTCGGCGCGCTGGCTCTGCTTGCCGCGCTGTGCTTTGGGCTGGCTGTCGGAAGCTTGGAGGAACGGAAACGAAAGAGCTGCGCTGTGCGCCGGGCAGGGCCGTTGTATGCCGTGTTGGCCGGGTTTGTCCGGGCATGCCTGGGGCTGCGCTACAGGGTGACTGTGCGGGGTCTGAAAGAGCTGGATGCCGCGGATGACGGCCGCCCCATATTTTTTCTGGCGTCTCATCCGGCATTAACCGATCCGGTCATACTTTCCGCCCTGCTGTGGCGTTATCGTCCCCGTCCTCTGTCTGATGAAGGTCAGGGCGGGCGTCCTGTCATCCGGCAGATAATCTCTATTGTTCATCCGATATATATCCCCGATGTGGGGAATACGGGGCGGGACGATCGCAGAAAGGCCGCTCAGGCTGTCCGCGAAGGACTGCGGCGCGCTGCTGCGGCTCTGCGCGACGGCGACTGCGTACTGCTGTATCCTTCAGGGCGTCTGACATCCGACGGGCTGGAGCATCTCGGCAGTAACGGCGGCGCCTGGCATGTGCTGGAAGAAGCTCCGGAGTGTCGGCTGGTTCTCATACGCACGCGGGGCCTGTGGGGCTCCTCCTTCAGCAGGTGGGGCAGCAGGTGGGGCAGCAGGAAGAATGTCGGGGAAGGAGAGCCTCTGCCCACGCCGGACTTTTTCGTCGCATTTTTCAGGGCAATGCGGGATCTGCTGCTTAATTGCGTCGTTTTCATGCCGCGCCGCAATGTGCGTATTTATATGAAGGAAATCCCGCGCTCTCGCTCCGCGGGTGGAGACGCTTCCTCGCTCCTGCGCGATAGAAAGAGCCTGAACCGTATGCTGGAGCATTTTTTCAATGCGCGAGATGAAAGCGGGGATATGAGTATGGATACGGAGAATCTCTCCCCGGTTCCGCCCGAGGAAACGCCCCGTTATTTCTGGCTTGCCTCAGGGCGGAAACGGAGATGAGCGACGGAATCACATGCGTTTGTTCCAGCGGCTTTCCCAGTGAAAATCGGGACGGATCACCCTGTCTTCCATGCGCTGTATGCGCTTGTCCAGACGCAGGATACGTTCTTTCAGATCCCGCATCAGGCGGGCGCGATCGACATGCGGCTCAGAGCCGTATCCTCCGGCAGAGGGCGCATCCTGCGGGGCTGCGGCTTCCATGAGGGCTGCGGCAAGAATGTACAGTGCGATCCCCGGCCAGAAGCCCGTGATCATGATCAGCACTATGGCAGCGAGCCTTACAACGACGACGGGAAGATTCCGGGAACGTGCAATTCCCTTGCATACTCCGAGGAGCATGCCGTCCGGGGCGCGTTGGAGATTGAATATCATGACACCCCTCCTGGAGTGACGTATGTCGGGAAAAGAAAGGAACGGATTCTGTCCGTCAGATCCGGATGCCGCCGTCTGCGTCCGTATGAGCGATGGACGTCACCTTTCCGTCTGAATCTGCGGTCGTCCGCCCGTCTGGACGGCGTGAGCGGCACGGCTTTACCCGCTGTGTTTCCGTTCAGGAGCAGGTCGGGGCATATACATCGTCCGGGCAGGTTCACGACACTCTGGCTTCAAAAAGAAACAGAGTGCCGCATCAGAGGCGCGAGTCATGGTGCGAAAAGTCGGAATCTCTGCCGGAAGGGCTTTTTCCATCATGTCGATCCAGCAGTGTTTCCAATACGTCTATACGCTTTTCAAGCTTCTCTACGATATTGACGAGCGTTTGCAGATCTGCTTCCGTATCGTCCGCCGTACCCCTGCGTTCCCTTGCATGCGATGAGTTCGGAGACGCATTGCTGCGGGTCAGCGTTCTGAGTGCGCAGAGAAGGACGATCAGCCCTGCGGCCAGCAGGCACACAATGAGAACGAGAAGAACGTTCATCAGAAGTTCCCTTGCGGTTTCAACCGGCTTCCTTCGGGGAGAGTGGAGCTGAATGCTCCCAGCCGGGTTCAGTCATATTAATGTTCCCGTCCGGGACGGGCAAGCCTTTTCCGGGGAAAGGGAACTTCAACGGAAAGGCTTATTTTTCCATTCTGCGCCGGAGAGCCGCCAGCTCTTCGTCAATGGCGGCGTCCCGCTCCATGTCCCGAAACGCGCTGTGAGAGGTCGGGCGGGGCGTACTGAGTTCGGCTTCATTTTCCATGCGGTTGATCCGTTGTTCAAGATCGGCAAAGCGGCGCATGACGTCGGAATTGTCTGCGGAACTGATGGTCTGATGCGCCTGATGACGCATCCTGGCCTGATTATGCCGCTCTATCAGCAGACGCTGGCGTTCCCGGGTGTTGACAATGCGTTCTTCCAGAATCTGAATATCTTCACGGCATTTGTCCACCATATGATCGTATTCTTCTCTGTTGCGCGTGAGCTGGGCCGCCTTTTCCTGCGCCTGGATCTTTTCCGCAAGAGCTTCTCTGGCCATATCTTCCCTGTCGGCACGCAGCGCGAGTTCCGCCCGCCGCTCCCATTGCCGTACTTCTTCTTCTGCCTCGCGTTCCACCTTTGCAGCCTTGTCGGCCTCGGCCATGGTGGCCGCGCAGCCCGACTTGAGTTCGACAAGTGTTTCTTCCATTTCCCGCAGCATGAGCCGAATCAGCTTTTCCGGATCTTCCGCGTCGTCAAGCATGCTGTTGATATTTGACGTGATGATGTCCTTGAAGCGGGAGAAAATACCCATAACATGCCTCCATGTGCATTCTTTTACGTCATGAAACAGAAACGGTCGTTTCGTTTCAGTATATGCCCGAATCATGCCATATTTATAAAAAATGTGGAAATACAGTATATTATGATATTGTTTTTTGAAAATGGACAAAAATAAATAAGCGGGTATAGGTATAGATACACAGAAAAAGGTTTTTAAAACCTGAAAATGGTTAAATTATGCAAAGTACGATTGTTGATGCTCTGGGAACTTCGGAAGCCTTTCTGGCTTTTCAGGAAAATGTGGCGCGGGCAGCGCGGGCGGATCGTCCTGTACTGATCCTTGGAGAGAGGGGGACCGGTAAGGAACTGGCCGTACAGAGGCTGCATTATCTTTCTCCCCGCTGGGAAGGCCCGTTTGTGACGGTACTTTGTCCCGCGCTCAGTCAGACGCTGCTGGAATCTGAGCTTTTCGGACATGAGGCGGGGTCCTTTACCGGAGCGCGGGGCAGGCACGCCGGATATTTTGAGCGGGCCGACAGAGGGACGCTGTTTCTGGACGAAGTGGCGGATATGCCTCTGCCCGTGCAGGACAGGCTGTTGCGTGTGCTGGAATACGGGGAATTTGAGCGTGTTGGGGGGAGTGCGCCTGTCCGGGTCGATGTGCGCGTGGTTGCCGCGGCCAATCGCGATCTTCCCCGGCTTGTGGAAGAAGGCCGTTTCCGGGCGGATCTGCTGGATCGTCTGGCCTTTGAAGTTCTGCATGTGCCGCCTTTGCGGGAAAGGGGAGAAGACAGGCTGCTTCTTGCCCGACATTTTGCCGCGCGCATGGCGGCGGAACTGGAAGAACGGGATATGGCCCGCGTGCCCGGAGCGGAGGTTCTGTTCGGAGAAGAAGCTCTGCGGCAACTGGACGCCTATTGCTGGCCCGGCAATGTGCGGGAACTGCGGAACACCGTGGAGCGCAGCGTCCTCCATGCCGAGTGTGTGGGAGGGAAGATCAGGGTGGAGCGGCTGGAACTGAATCCCTTCGCGTCTTCTGCGCTATCGTCTGCGCCACGGCAAGGAACCGTCTCTTCCGGCCCGGAGACGCAAACGGAGCTGTTTCCGGCGGATTTTTCTCTGCATGAAGAGCTGGCCCGCCGGGAACGGGAGTTCCTGCAACGCGCTTTGAAGCAGGCCCGTTACCGGCAGACGGAAGCGGCGCGTCTGCTTGGCTTGACCTACCATCAGTTTCGCGCC
This sequence comes from Candidatus Mailhella merdavium, assembly GCA_019119045.1. GTDB lineage: Bacteria > Desulfobacterota > Desulfovibrionia > Desulfovibrionales > Desulfovibrionaceae > Mailhella > Mailhella merdavium. Next base: position 58,411 of record DWXS01000009.1, read on the forward strand.
CTGTACCGGAAATATGAGGCTCTGGAGAAAGGAAAGAAGTGAAGCGGAACCGGGCGGGAACTTCAGCGTTCCTGCCCGGCCGGAGTCTTATGCCTTTGTAATGACTTTCAGGCCGCCCATGTAGGGCTGGAGAACGTCGGGAACGCGGATGGAACCGTCTTCCTGCTGGTAGTTTTCCATGACGGCCACGAGGGAGCGGCCCGTGGGCAGGCCGGAGCCGTTGAGGGTATGAACGAATTCAGGTTTGCCGCCGCCCTTGGGGCGGAAGCGGATGTTGGCGCGGCGGGCCTGGAAGTCGGTGCAGTTGGAACAGGAGGAAATTTCCCTGTAGGTATTCTGACCGGGCAGCCACACTTCGAGGTCATAGGTTTTTGCGGAGCCGAAGCCCATGTCGCCGGTACACAGGGTAATGGCACGATACGGCAGTTCTAGGCGTTCCAGCAGCATTTCCGCATAACGGCACATGGTTTCCAGCTGTTCCCAGGAGCGGGAGGGGTGGGCGAAATGCACCATTTCCACCTTGATGAACTGATGCTGACGGATCAGACCTTTCGTATCCTTGCCGTAGGAACCTGCTTCGGAACGGAAGCAGGGCGTTCCCGCCGTGTATTTGATGGGCAGATCCGCCTCGTCCAGCACTTCTCCGGCGTGGAGGTTGGTCAGGGGCACTTCGGCAGTGGGGATGAGGTAATGATCCCAGCCCTGAATTTTGAAAAGATCTTCCTCGAATTTGGGAAGCTGTCCGGTGCCCTGCATGGTGGTGCGGTTGACCATGTAGGGAGGCATGATTTCGGTATGGCCGAATTCCTGCGTCTGCGTGTCGAGATAGAAGTTGAACAGGGCGCGTTCCAGGCGGGCAATGGCTCCGCGCGATACGGAAAAGCGCGAACCGGCCAGTTTGCCCGCGCGTTCAAAATCCAGTCCGCCGAGAGCCGCGCCCAGTTCCCAGTGTTCCTTCACGGGGAAGGAGAATTTCGGCTGATCTCCCCAGCGGTGTACTTCCACGTTTTCCGTTTCGTCCTTTCCGACGGGCACGCTGGCGTCCGGAATATTGGGGACGGAGAGCATCCACTGATACACTTCTTCCTTGATGGCCTCGGCTTCAGCGTCAAGAGCCTTGATTTTATCGGAAAGTTCGCCCAGTTCGGCGACGAGTTCCGCCGTGTCCTCGCCGGCTTTTTTGCGGCGCGCAACTTCCGCGGATTCGGTGTTGCGGCGGCTTTTCAGGCTTTCCACCTCGGCCAGAGCGGCGCGACGGCGTTTGTCCATATCCAGAAATTCATCCATCGAGATGCTGGAATTGCGCGCTTTCAGCGCGGCGGCCACGGTTTCCGGGTCTTTTTGCAAAAGCTTGAGATCGAGCATGGTTCCTTCCTTGAAGAAAAGGGCTGGCCGGAGCGGAAAAGAGCCGCGCCGTAACGTTGCCGGCAATATATCTTCCCGTCTGTGTAGCTCCGGGCGGAGCGCACGTCAACAAAAGGGGGCTGCGGCGTCAGCGGAAAGGCGAGACTTGCTTCTTCCCCCTGTACGGGCAATATGGTAGGAGAAAACATTCCCGGGGCTTTCCGTGAATTCTCTGTTTTTTCGCCGAGGAGGGGCGTATCCGTGCGAAACAGCGTTCCCGCAGTGCTGTGCTGTGCCGTCTGGCTCGGTCTGGCATCATTATGTTCCGGCGCGCCCGCTCTTTCCCTGCCTGATCCCCGTATAGTGGAAATTGCACGGGATCAGGCCGTGCGTGAGGTCAATGCCCAGACGGCCATGCCGGAGTCCGAGGAAATGACCGTGACGGCGAAGAAAAAGAAGATGCCATCCGGCGAGGGCAAAATCGATATAGATATTGTGACGCTGTCCCGATGGCTGCTGTGGGGAGCAATCATCGTCATCGTCGCTGTGGTGCTTTTTCACTTGCGCGATAATCTGTGGAGTTTCAGCCGGGTGCGCGACGTGAGAGGAAAACGCAGCCCGGAGCAGGCGCCGGAGGCCGCAGCCGCAGCGGCCGCGCGCATGGAAAAGGCGGGCGGAGAGGCGGATGCTCTTGCCGGAGAAGGCAGGTATGCCGAGGCCATTCATATTCTTCTGTTACAGACGCTGGAAGAGCTGAGGCGGCGCTCGGAGGTCGGCTTCGCCGCATCCCTGACCAGCAGAGAACTGCTCCATTCTCTGGAAATGCCGCCGGAGCAGCGGCATCTGTTCGGAGCGATCATCAGCAGGGTGGAAGTGTCCTGGTTCGGGCCGCATGACCCGGACGGAGAGGAATATGCCGTCTGCCGTCGCGATTTTGAACGCTTGAAGGGCCTGATCCGGGCAGGGGGTGCGGCATGAAAAGCTCGCCGTTTTCCCGATCTTCGCTGATATTGTTGTTTTCCTGCGCGTTGCTGCTGTTTGCCCTTTCCGTGCTGCTGCCTGCCTATGACGACAGCCCGCGCGGCGATTTCCGAACCCGGGTCAGCAGTTACGACGCTTCCGCCATAGGCCATGCCGCGTTTTACGACATGCTCCGGCGGCTTGACTTTCCTGTGAGCAGGCGACTCGGCGGACAGTCTCCCGCTATGGGAAAAGGCTCCCTGCTGGTGATGATTGAACCGGACGGAATATTTGCGGATGACGATTCCTCCGAGCTGCTTGCCGTACCCTCCCGGCTGGTCGTACTGCCGAAGTGGAAGGGCGTGCGGGATGAAAGGCGTCCAGACTGGATTTCCCGGGCCTATCCTTCCGACGTAAGGGAGGCCAGCCTGTGCTGTCAGCAGTTTGCCGACGGCACGGCGGAAGTGGTTCGCACCCTGTGGCCCGCAACCTGGAAAACCAACGAACTCGGCATTGTTCCGAAGGGCGGGGAGGTCGTCCAGCTGGTTCGCTCGCCGCGTATGCGGGCCGTGGTGGGGACGGATGAAGGCATTCTGGTGGGGGAAACCTGGGACGGAATGGGGAGCGTATGGGTCTTGTCCGATCCTGATCTGCTGTCCAATTCCGGGCTGGTTCAGGGGGACAACGCGTTCTTCATGGTCAGGCTGATTTCCACCATACGCGGGGAAGGGCCGGGCCGTCTGGGGCCCCCGGTGATGTTCGACGAGGGACTGCACGGCTTCACCCTGCCGGAGAATACCTCGATTCGTCAGCTCTTCCGCTTTCCCTATTCTCTGGTTGTGCTGCTTGTCTGTCTTTCCGGAGCCTTGCTGGCTCTGGCCGGTTCTCTCCGCTTCGGGAAGCCGCAGCGTATCGGATCTGCCTGTCTCTACGGCACGGAGGAGCTGATCGTCAACGGAGCGAGAATGCTGGATTATGCCGGTTATCAGGACATGATCCTGCGCAGGCACGCGCGCATGACGCTGCGTGCCGCGGGAGATGCCCTGCATGCGCCTTCCGGGCTGGGAGACGGCGAACTGGCCGTCTGGCTCGATCGCATAGGACAGGCGCGCGGAGTGGAGCTTTCCTGCGCGGAACTTCTGCGCGACATAGAGAGAACGCCTTCCGGCGGACGCCGCGATCTGGAGCGGCTGTTTGCCCTTGTCGGAAACATGTATCAATGGAAAAGGGAGATACTGCATGACTCTGGAACATGTGGACAGACTCGTTGACGCGCTCCGGGCGGAGATAGGCAAAGTCATCATCGGCCAGGATGAGGCCGTGGAGCTGCTGCTCACCAGTCTGCTGTGCGGGGGCCATGTGCTGCTGGAAGGGGTGCCGGGAACCGGCAAGACCTTTCTTGTTCAGAGCTTTGCGGCCGGTCTGGCTCTGGAATTCGGGCGCATCCAGTTTACGCCGGACATGATGCCCGGAGACGTTCTGGGGACGAACCTGTTCAATTTCCAGACCAATACCTTCACGTTGACGCGGGGGCCGATTTTTACGCAGATACTGCTGGCCGACGAAATCAACCGCACTCCGCCCAAGACGCAGGCCGCGCTGTTGCAGGCCATGGGCGAACGGGCCGTGACCATTGATCGCCAGACCTTTGATCTGGGACAGGACTTCATGGTCGTGGCAACCCAGAACCCTGTTGAACAGCAGGGAACCTATCCTCTTCCTGAAGCGCAGCTGGACAGATTCCTGTTCAAGATAGTCGTGGATTATCCCGGACTCGAAGAAGAAAGGAAAATCGTTGCCCTGCACGGAACATCCTCCGCCATGCCGCATATGGCCGACTTCGGCGTGAGGCCTGCGGTGACGCGGGAAGAGCTTGCGGAGGCACGCAGAATCTGCGCCGGGATTCTGCTTTCCGAACCTCTGGTGGAATATATTGTGGATATTGTGCGGGGCACGCGCAGCCATCCCGCCATTGAGGTTGGGGCGTCCACCCGTGCGGCAACCATGCTGGCCGCAGCCGCCCGCGCTCATGCCGCCGTCTGCGGACGCGAGTTCGTCATTCCCGACGATGTGAAGCGTCTGGCCCTGCCTCTGCTGCGGCATCGCATCATCATGACTCCTGCGGCGGATATCGAGGGGCTGAGCGAGATGGACGTGCTGCGCGAAATCGTCGATCAGACGGCGGCGCCGCGATGAAAGACAGGGCGAAGATGCAAAGCGATTCCGCCGGAGCGGGCAGGGTGCGTCGAAGCCTTCTGCCTACCCTGCGCTTTGTGCTGATTTTTGCCGTTTCCGCTCCGCTGGCTCTGCTGATACTCTCCCTGCGCCCCGAGGGATGGCGTTTCACGCTGCTGTATCCTGTGGCCGTACTGGTGCTGTTTGCCGCAGATCTGACCATGACTCTGCCCTGGAAACGGCTGGGCGTCACGGTTCACGTCCCGCCGCGTCTGACGCCGGCCTCGCGGGGAAAGCGCAGAGAGGAATGCGTGAAGATTTCGCTCGACGCGGGAGATTGGGATCGGCCCGTGAACGTGGAAATCCTGCCCGAACTGAGCGGGGACGCGCTGGAGCCTCTTCCTGTCCGGGGAGAGCTGGCGGGCAGGACGGACTTTTTCTGCCCTCTTGCACCGACGCGCAGGGGGCGGCTGCTTCTCGATGCGCTGTGGCTGCGCTGGCGCGGCCCCTGGGGGCTGGCGGAAATGCGGCTGCGTCAACCAGTCGGAGAAGCCGTCGACGTTGTTCCCGATGTGCGGGGACTTCATGAAGATGCCCTGCGCTTTTTTACCGGAGATACGATTTTCGGTTCAAAAGTCCAGCGTGCGCGCGGCGAGGGAACGGAATTCGAAGCTCTGCGCGAATTTGCGCCGGGCATGGATACGCGCCTCATCGACTGGAAGCGATCCGCCCGACATCGCAAACTGCTGGGCAGGGAATTCAGGCAGGAGCGCAATCACCTGATTGTCGTGGGCTTTGATACGGGCAGGCTGATGCTGGAGAGTGTGGACGGACAGCCCAAGCTGGATCATGCCGTTCGCGCGGGGCTTCTGCTGGCGCGTGTTTCGCTGCATGCCGGAGATCTGATCGGCGCCTGCGGCTTCGACGCCAGGTTTCGTCATTTTCTGCCTCCGGAACGGGGGAACGCACAGTTTTCGCGCTTTCAACGTTTTTCCGCCTCGCTGGAATATCGCGAGGACGAAACGAATTTCACGCTTGCGCTGGCGGAACTCAACAGCCGCCTGAGGCGGCGTTCTCTCATCGTGCTGTTCACCGACTTTGTCGACGCGGTTTCGGCCGAACTCATGCTGGAAAGCCTGCAATGGCTGACCCGGCGGCATGTGGTGCTGTTTGTCGCCCTGCGCGATCCTCTGCCGGAACGGATCAGAAACTCCCCTCCGGAAGACTTCGGCTCCGTGGCCCGTGCCGTGGTGGCCGGAGATCTGCTGCGGGAACGAGCCGTTGTGCTGGAGCGTATCGCGCGTCTGGGCGTTCACTGTCTGGATGTGTCGTCCCGCGAACTTTCGCCGGCGCTGCTCAACCGTTATCTGATGATTAAACAGCGGGGGCTGCTGTGAAGGATATGGTTCCGGATCAGAACGTGCGTTCCGTCGCGCAGGATGGAGGCGAAGAGGATCTGACGTTTCTTTCCTCCGATGCGACGGAAAAAAAGAAGGAAAAGCGTGCGGGGCTGGTGCTGCGAAGCGCAGAGTTCCGTAAAAGCCGGGAGCATATCTGGCGCGCGCTGGACGACATGATCGGCAGAGTGGAAAAGCACGGCGTGCGGGAGCTTTCGCCGGAAGAGGTTCGACGTCTGCCCCTGCTGTATCGTGCGACCATGTCTTCCCTTTCCGTGGCCCGGCATATCGCGCTGGATCGTAATCTTCTGCGCTATCTGGAGAATCTGGCCCTGCGCGCCTACCTTGTGGTGTACGGCCCACGCCGGGGAATGCTGTCCTGTCTGGCGGACTTTCTCTGCCGGGGCTTCCCTCGGGCGGTGCGCTCCATGGGCCCGCATCTGCTGCTGGCCGCCGTCACGCTTCTGTGCGGTGTGCTTGGGGGATATCTGCTGGTCAGGGGAAATCCTGATATGTTCAGTCTGCTGGTTCCCGGCGATCTGGCGGGCGGCCGCGGGCCGGGCAGCACGCGGGAAGAGCTGATCGAACAGGAACTGTTCGCGCCGTGGCCCGGCTTTGTTCATACATTTGTGGTCTTTGCCAATTCTTTATTCCGCCACAACACGATGGTGGGCATACTCTGTTTCGGGCTGGGCTTTGCTCTTGGTATCCCTACGCTGATCCTGCTGCTGTATAACGGACTGACTCTCGGCGCCTTCCTTGCTCTGCACACGAAGTTTGAGCTGGGTGTTGCGTTCTTGGGCTGGTTGTCCATACATGGCGTGACGGAGATTCTGGCAATACTGCTGTGTGCCGCCGCCGGTCTGGTTGTCGCCGAAAAAATCGTCTTTCCCGGCCGTCTTTCCCGTCTGGACAATCTGGCTCTTCATGGAAGAAAGGCTGCTTCGGCGGCAGCCGGAGCTGTGCTGCTGTTTTTTGTCGCAGGCATACTGGAAGGAGGCTTCCGTCAGCTTATCGCCAGTACGCCCGGACGTTTCGGCGTGGCTCTGCTCACGGGCTGCTGGTGGCTGTTCTATTTCTGCCGTTGCGGCAGAGGAGGGAGCGATGGCGAATTACGCTGAACGGGTGGATCGGACGCTCGGCGATTTCCGCCATGTGCGCACCATGCTCTCCACGCCCGAAGGCGTGCCGCTGGAGATTTTGATCCCGACGCATGGCGAGCGGCTGGGGGCCTTTCTGCTGGACATGCTGTTCCTGACGCTTGCGGTGATTCTTCTTTATCTCATGCTGATCTTCCTGTTTTTTTCAGGAAGCTCGGGGCTGGTCGGCGGAACGGTGCTTCTTTTTCTCATTTTTGTGGTTCGCAATCTTTACTTTCTGCATTTTGAGCTGGCCTGGCAGGGCAGAACGCCGGGCAAGAAGATTTGCGGCCTGCGGGTTGTGAACCGCGAAGGAGGAGAACTGACCCCCGGAGCCGTTGTTGCCCGTAATCTGACGCGTGAAGTCGAGATCTTCATGCCGCTGTCGCTGTTTTTCGGCGTGAGCGAAACATCCCTGTGGGCGGATCTGGCCCTTCTGGGATGGGCATTGTGTATTTCTCTCGTGCCTCTGTTCAACCGCGATCATCTGCGCGTGGGCGATCTTCTTGGCGGTACAAGAGTCATTGCCATGCCGCGGCGCGCACTGTCCGGTGATCTTGCCGGGCAGGAGAGCGGAAACTCTTCGAGGGAATTCGTGTTCACGCACGAACAACTGGGCATATACGGAGCCTATGAACTTCAGGTGCTGGAGGAAGTGCTGCGCGGTCAGCAGGGGCCTGCCACGGATGCCCTTCTTGTCAGGATAAGCGAAAAAATACGGCATAAAATCGGGTGGAAAGAATCGCTTCCTCCGGGGAGCGACAGACGCTTTCTTACGGCCTTCTATGCCGCCGAACGGGCGGAGCTGGAACGCGCCCAGCTTATGGGGCATCTGCGGGAAGACAAGTTCGCCCGGGAAAGCGGCGGAGAACGCGGATTTGTCTTCACCGGTGAGCAGCTTGCCGTATATGGAGAACGTGAACTCAAGGCCCTGACAGAAGCCCTGAAGCGTCCGCAGGGGCCTGCCGCGGACGAGCTTCTTGCCGCGATAGGTGCTAAGATACGCCGTAAAATCGGCTGGAAGGGGGAGCTTTCCCCCGGAAGCGAACGGCGTTTTCTCATGGCCTTTCAGGCTGCGATGCAGAGGGAACTGGAACACAAGCGGAATCGGAAGGGCCGGATATAAGGACATACTTTCTGCATCGGGGAAGCTCGGGGCGGACGTGAAGTTTTTCCGCCCTGTTGGCGCAAGCGATAAGGGCGCGTTCAACGGAACGCGCCCTCATCATATTACCGTGCCGTTCAAGCAGCGGTCAGAAAAAGCCGACAACTGGCTCTAGTCGAACACTTCGGCCAGGCTTTCCTTGGAGATGCCTTCCTTTGCGCTGCGCAGATCCGCATACAGAATGGCGGTGATCAGCGTCAGCATGGCGCTCGGTATCAGCGTGAGGACGAGGGAAAGCAGGGCAGCGGTGAGAGCCATCACTGCGATCGAAGTGGTCATGGTCAGCACCGCGCCGCCAAGGAAGGTAGCGATTGCTCCGAATATGATAAAGGCCACGACGATGACGACGAGGGCACCGAAGATGGTCAGACGATAGCCCTTGGTCAGTTCCATGCTGCGGCGAAGGCAATCCACCGGGCCGAGTTTTTCCACTACGCAGGCAGGAACGGCAACAATCCAGATGCAGGCGAGGAAAATACCGGGAACGACCAGCAGGAGCATGCCGATGCCGATGCCGAGACCGGAGAGCAGAGCCACCAGAAACAACGGAACGAGACGGCCCGACACATAGATCAGAGCTTCCTTCAGACCCATCCGGACATCGCGCAGATCCTGAAAGGCGACATACACGATGGCAGCTCCGCCCAGGAGATTGATGATCATGCTTATTATGTTGCCGAGCAGGGAGCCGAGCATCGGGTTTGCAAGAGTGAGTCCGACATTGATGAGCGTAGCCACAAGACCGAAAACGAAGCAGATTCCCAGATAGACGCCGGGTTTCTTCATCAGCGTGCCCCAGGTGCGGCTGATGATGGAACCGACGGAAAGTGTTGCGGCGGGGGCGCCGGTATTGCTGTCCATACCCTTTCTCCTCTCTGTGTTTTTTGGGGTAAATAGCAACTGATGAAAAAAGCATTATGGAGGAGAAAAGAGCATGTCAACAGCTTTGAGTGCGTCTGTTTGAAAAATGGAGGAAATATACAGCCGACGTGCTGTAGAAGGGATGCGTCGACATTCTGGAGGCATCAACCCTTCAGGTGTTGCCTGCGGGAACTGAGGAGGATAATTTTTTAATGTATGCCTGGTGTCCCCTCAAAGAAACTTCCGCGGCCATTGCGTCTGCCCCGCCGGAAAGGATCGGGAAAATACATTGACAAAACGGCGGCCCCGATGAAATTCTTGTATTGTTTTTATTACGGGGAGGGCTGTTTCGTCCGGCCGTCCGTCGATTTGGCAGGTGCGCCGGATCGTCGGGACAGACGGATATCTGAGGGACTCGCCCTGCTTTCTGGAGGCTCCATGTTGAAGCAAGCTCATGAATTTTGCCGTCGCACGGCGCTGTTTTCCGTACTGTTCGCGCTTTGTGTGCTGACCGTCAGTCTGTCAGGCTGTGCGGACAACACCGTCCGCCTGTTGTTCCGTCCCGCTCCTGCGGGAACGATCGTCGATCCCTATGCGCCTACCCTTGCCGTGCTTCAGTTTGAAGACAAGCGGCCTGAAGTCTGGATTGGGCGGCGTATGGGAGAAAACGGAGGATATTTTCAGGCGGGTTCCTCTGTCCCGGAATGGGTGAGTCGCTCCCTTGCAGATGAACTTGTTCTGCACGGCGTTAAAGCCTCGTATGCCGAAGATGAAAAAAGCGCGGAGGCTCTCAAGGCGGAGCATACGCTTACCGGCGAACTCCTTCAGGTCTGGGTGACGGAGATCAATCCCACCAAGTATCAGGTTGAGGTGCGTTTCCGTGTGACCATGAAGCTGGCGGATCGCACCTGGAGCGAAACCTTTTTCTCCACACAGGAACGTAGCGGCATGCCAGGATCGGCCATAGTGGAAGAACTTCTTAACGATGCCCTGCGCAGTGCCGTGAATTCCGCGGCGGCAAAAATCAGAGGAGTCCTCGCGCAATGAGGTTTCCGGGGGGAGGAATGACGGTTCTGTCCGTCTTTCTCTTGGTTCCTCTGGGGATTTTTCTCGTATCGGGTGCGGCACGGGCGGAAGAGGAAAGTTCTCCTCTTTCCCGTGCCGGCGCATGGCTTGCCGGACTGGAGGAACAGGCGGACGTTCTGCGAACCAGACCGGAATTGCGTATGCTTAGCGCAGAGCAGGAACGCCTGATGGCGTTTGCCGCGCTGCTTGAACCTCCCTCTGTCCGGGAGGAAACAAAAATATCCGGCACTACCGTGACGGCCCCTCTTTTTTCTGCTTCCGCACTGGAATCCGGCTTATATCGCCTGATGCGGGGTGAGGAGGCCGTCGATCGTATGGAGAGTCTCATTCATGGACTCAAGCTGCTGGTGAGCGAAGAGGCGGCACAGGGAGTAGAGCCTTCTTCCGCCGTGACGGAAGAGCAGTCGGCCGCCGTGGAGGCGTATCTGGGCTGCGCTCTGCTGCTGACCCGCCCGGAATTTTCCGGCAACATATGGGAATCTCCTCTTTCCGGTGGAGAAGAGTCCGTTCAGAAGGAAGGAACGGACGTTCGCCGGGACGAGCTTACGGCAATGCTGGATACTGCGCTGTCCCATGATCTGCCGCAGGAGGCCGCCTGGCCTTTGCGGGTGATGAGGGCCGGTCTGCTTCTGGCACAGGCCCGTCCTCAGGCCGCCTTGCAGGATCTGGACGGAATCGGGGCCGGCCCTGTTGCTGCGGGCGGGGAAAAGCGTCTGCGTGCGCATGGCCTGTATTTGCGTTCTCTGGCTCTGATGCGCAGCGGAAATACCGAGCTGGCCGGCAGGGATCTGGACAGGGCGCTCTCTCTGACGCCGGGCAGGCCCGAGCTGCTCCTTGCACGGGGAACGCTGCTGCGTATGCGGGGCAGGCTTGACGCCATGTGTGACGATTTTTATGCCGCCTGCGCCGAAGGTCTGTGCGAAGGTCTGGAAATTGCCCGGGAACAGGGCTACTGCGGGGGAAAGAATATGACGCTTCCTGCTCGAGGAGAAGCTGCGCCGGGAGCGTCGACGGAGCCTGAATCATGAGTCGTGATCCTCTGATCAAAGTCTATGCCTCGCTGTATCCTGTCGATGCTGCCGCGCTGGATGCGGTAAATGCCGTACTTGCCGCGTGGTATGTGGAGGGTGCGGCCGAGTTGAACGGGGATTTGCTGCTGATCAGTCATGAAGGCGAATATTTCCCTACCGAGGACGTGGTGGCCGCGCTGAAACCCTTTCTGCGGGATGAAAGCCGGGGCAAGCTGGATGAACTCGATCTTGAGGCCTGGACGCTGCGTCGCTGGTTTTTTGATTACGGGCGTCTCATGATGCGAAAAGCTTCGCTTGATCAGGCTCTGGAGTCCTGTGGAACCAAATAGGACGCCCCTCCCGAAATCCTTCAGGAGAAAAAACATGCTGAACATATGGATACGGGCCGCGCGCCTGAGAACGCTGCCCCTGTCGGTGTCCGGAGTCATTCTGGGCGGAGCGGCGGCAGCTTCTGAAGGAGCTTTCCGCCCTGCGGTGTTCGCTCTTTCGGTACTGACAGCCCTGCTGTTGCAGATTCTTTCCAACTTTGCCAATGATTACGGGGATTATACGCACGGTACGGACGGTGCGGGCCGTGTCGGGCCGAGCCGGGCCGTTTCCTCCGGAGATATTTCTCCGCGTGCGATGTTCCGGGCTGTTCTGTTGTTTTCCTGCCTGAGCGCACTGTCCGCCATTGCCCTGTTCTGGGTGAGTTTCGGCCTGAATCCGGTACGCTGGGGAGCGTTTGCCGTTCTGGGCGGGGCCAGTATTGCCGCAGCCCTGTTTTATACCATGGGCAGGCATCCGTATGGTTATAACGGGCTGGGTGATTTTTTCGTATTCGTTTTTTTCGGCCTGGTTGCGGTGTGCGGAGCCTACGCCCTGTATCCTGAAGCTCCGCTGTCCAGACTTCCCGGTCTGCCCGCCTGCGCAACGGGACTGTTTGCCACGGCCGTGCTGAATGTGAACAATATACGCGATATGGAAAACGATCGCGCCAGCGGGAAGGAAACGCTCGCTCTGCGCCTCGGCGCGCTGGGCGCGCGCCGCTATCATCTGGCCCTGATCGGGCTGGGGCTGCTGTGCTGGGTCGTGTACCTCGTGGGCACGGAGCGTTTCCGGATTCTGCCGGGGCTGCTGGCGGCTCTGCCTCTGGTTCTGAGCGCGAAAACCGTATTCTGTACCACGCTGCCGGAGGTGCTGGATGCGCAGCTCCGCAGAACCTCCATAAGCGCGGGCCTGTTCAATCTGCTCATGGCTGTTCTGCTGATCTGGCAGTCCGGCGTTTTTCTGGCATGGTGAGACGGCGGGAGGAGAAGGAAGTCGCCCTGCTCCGAACCATACCTCTTCAAACTGTAAGGATGCGGGCATCGCAGGTAAAAGCCGACGAGCTTTTTCGTCTGTAGGGGACGTATTCCCGCTTTTTTTCGATGAAAAGTTTTTTAATGCTTTGGGGAGGATTCCGCCTTTCCCTCTCCAGATGACGGAGGAAGCTCCGCACTTGTTCCGCCGGGCAGGGAGTTGACCACAATGGAGGCGCGCAGCGCTGCATAAATGGGGGGAATATGCAGGCGTGCCGCCACGAAGTTGGCCGAAAGAACGACCAGCACGGCGGAGGGGAGGCAGGCCGAGGCTCCGGTGATTTCCATGACCAGCACGAGACTGACCAGAGGCGTACCCAGTACGGCGGCAAAGAATCCCGCCATACCCCAGACGAGCCAGCAGATTGTCGCAGGAGAGGGATAAACGCCTTCCAGTATGAAAGCTCCGGCGAGTCCGGAGAGCGCGCCCACACAGAGTATGGGCATGAGAATTCCTCCCGGGGCGTCGCCGGTGAAACTCAGCAGCGAAAAAGCGGACTTGACGGTCAGCAGCAGGAACAGTGTGCCGAGGGCTATTTCTTCGCTGCCCATTTGCAGGATCAGGGAACTTCCGCCCCCAAGCACTTCGGGCAGGAAGAAAAGCAGCAGCCCTGCCAGCAGCATGGGAGGAAGAATGCGCCACTGCCGGGGCAGGGGCAGGCGGGCTTCCGCCGTTTTTAGGCCCACAAGCGCGCGGTTGTAGAGAGAACCTCCCAGACCGAGGGCAAGGCCGAGCAGAATCAGCTTCCACCATGCCATATCCGGGACAGCGAGGTCGGAGAAGGGAAAAAGCCGACCAAAACCGAAAAATTTTTCGACGATCATCCACGAGCTGAAGGCCGCACAGAACGTCAGCAGGCAGGACGCGCGATTGACGGGACGGCCAAGTTCTTCAAAGGCGAATATGGTCGCGGCCCACGGTGCGGAAAAGGCTGCGGCCATGCCCGCCGCGCCTCCCGCGGCCAGCAGGTTGCGGCGTTCGCTCTCCGTATGCCCCCACAGCGCGTCCGCAAGAGCCCCGATGCCTGCCCCGAGCTGGACGGAGGGCCCTTCTCTTCCCTGAGAGAGTCCTCCCGTCGTGTCCAGAAGACAGGATAGAAATTTTGCCGGAATGACGCGCAGCCAGATATGCGGCGGCACATGCAGTTTGCCTTCGCATTCCAGTTCAACCTGCGGAATGCCGCCGCCGGAAATCAGGGGAAGGGCGCGCACCATGCGACCCGCAGTATACGCCAGAGCTATAAGCGCGGCGACCCAGAGCAGCACTCCGGGAAGGCCATACTGCTCCATCAGTGTTCGCGCGGCAGGCCAGACATGGCGGGGAATGGCCTCCAGACACCAGCGGAAACTGCCTACCACACAGGCGGCCGTCAGACCGACGAGTATTCCCTGCGTCAGAAGAAAAAACCAGCGCAGGAGACGGAGAAAGGGATGAGGGTGGGCGCGCATCATCCCCGGCTTATAGTATTCCGTTCTGCAAAGGACAAGGAGATTATTCTGATTCCGGGAAGTGAGTACTCGGGGACTCGGGAATGTATGGAAAATTTCATCTTATGAAGCGTCGCTTCGGGAGCGGGCAGGGATCGTCGTCTTGCCTTTGCCGGCGTCTGCCTTATGATGGGAACACGGAACGGGTTCCGCGCCGATGTGACGGAACCTCCGATGTCCCCTCTGAAAAGGTAGAATCATGAAAGCTCTTTCTTTATTGTTTGCCTGCTGCGCTTTGTTGTTTGTTGCCGGTACGGCCCATGCCGAGCAGATTCCCGACGCGGAACTGGAAGTTCAGATACGGCGTATTCTTCAGGAACATCCGGATATTGTTCTCGATATACTGCGTGAACATAGTGAAACCGCGCTGGACATCGTGCAGCTCGGAGCAGACCGGCGGCGTTCCGAAGCTCTGCGCTCGCAGTGGACGGAAGATGCCAAAACGCCCAAAAAGGCTACGCTGGAGGAACGTCCTTCCCGTGGGCCTGAAAATGCTCCCGTGACGCTTGTTGCCTTTTCCGATTTCACCTGCGCGTACTGTCAGCAGGCCGCCTTTGCTGTGGAAAGTCTGCTCAAGCGGTATCCGGAGGATGTACGCTTTGTCTTCAAGCAGTCGCCCAATTCCGAAACCGGTATTCTGGCCGGACGCTGGTTTGTGGCTGCGGCACGACAGGACATGAAAAAGGCCTGGAATTTTTACGGAATGCTTTTCGACGCGCAGAGAAAGCTTCTTGAGTCGCCCCTTCCCACACTGAAGGAAACTGCGGAAAAGGCGGGGCTGGATGTGAAAAAGCTGGAGGCTGACTTGCGGAAGAACGCACAGGCCATAGATCTTATTGTGGCTACGGATATCAGGGAAGCCAAGGATCTCGGTTTTGCAGGAACGCCGTATTTTCTGGTCAATGATCTGGTGATCCGCGGAGCAGTTCCTCTGGAAACATTTATTGACGCCGTGGAATTTGCCAAGACTGCGAAGAAGTAGGAGCCTCCATGCGAGTCGCGTTTTCCGCCGCCCGTGCCGCAGAGTGTACGGGCGGAAGAGAGACCGTGTGTACCATCGGTAATTTTGATGGCGTTCATCTCGGTCATGAATCCCTGATCCTCCGCACCGTCACCCGGGCCAGAGAGCTGGGACTGCCTTCTCTGCTGATAACCTTTGAACCTCATCCGGCACAGGTGCTGTCTACCAGAGAGGTTCCCGGCCTGAGTTCCAGAATTCAGCGTCTGGAACGATTTGCCCTGCTGGGAGTGGACCTGGCCTTACTGCTTCCCTTTACCCGGGAGTTCGCCGCACGCAGCGCACAGGAATTCTGTCGTCAGGTTCTCGCAGAGACGTTGCATGTGCGCCAGCTCGTGCTGGGCTATGATTTCTGCATGGGAAGCGATCAGGCGGGAGCGGAAGAGCTGGTCGGCTTCGGCAGGGAATTCGGCTTCGACGTTTCCTGTGTGAGTCCAGTCATGTATGAAGGCGCGCCGGTCAGTTCCTCGCGTATCCGGCGGGCGGTAGAGAGCGGCTATCTGGAACATGCCCGGGCCATGCTGGGACGGCCCTATGCCGTTCGCGGCGAAATAGTACACGGAGCCGGAAGAGGCGGGCCTCTGCTGGGCTTTGCTACGGCGAACATGGATGTCCGCGGACTGGTCATGCCGCCTCCTGCGGTCTATGCCACAAGTACCGCAATGGCGTCCTTCCCTGCGCTGGATGAAAACGGATGTACGGAAGTGGAGCCGCCGTTCACGGAGCCGCTCATGCCGTCCATGACGAGTTTCGGGCACAATCCTACCTTCGGGGAAGGTTCCCTGACTCTTGAAACACATATTCTGGATTTCAGGGATGATATCTACGGACGGCATATGGAGCTGCTGTTCCTCGGCAAGCTGCGTGACGAGATGAAGTTTTCAGGACCGGAAGCTCTCATTGCCCAGCTCGACGCGGATCGGGAAGCCCGAAGGATGTTTCAACCGGAAGGGGAAGCCGTGTGAGTACGGGCAGGATGGACTGGACGGATTTTCAGAATGGTGCCTGCCTCGGCGGACGGGGAACGGACAACGGAACGGTGTTGCTGGATAAGGTTCATCCTCTGGGCGGGCGCGTGACTCTGGAGGAGGGCGGAGGACACCCCTGGGCCGTGACCTGCGGAGTAAGCGGCGCCGTGTTTGTTCACAGTATGTGGGCGCAGTCGCTTGATGAAGCCGAATCCATGGCCGCATCCGTTATGGAGGATATCGGCGATTTCCTGGAGCGGATGGAATCGGATGAGGTATCGCAGTCGGAGGCCATCCGGTTTGCCGGAGTATGGATGGAGTCCTTTGTCGGAAAATATGACGGAACCCCCGAATGGCAGAAAAAGCCGCCTTTGCGAACGCTCTTTCCTGAATTTTTCGGGGCAGGCTGAATTGCAGTCTGCGGAACCGTAAAAATGCCCATGGGAGCATAGCATGCTCCCATGGGCATTTTTGTTGTTTTCCCGGGGGCATCCGGCGTTCTCTAAGCCCTCACCCGAAGGGATATTCTTTCAGAGATAGACCTGCTCAGAGACGGAATTCCAGAAGACGCTTTACGGAAGAATCTCCAGATTGCTCCGGCAGAGTTATTTCCGGCGCGCAATGGCTTCCTTGAGCAGAATTTCCAGCAGTTCTCCGAATTCCATGCCCAGCACGGAGGCTTCACGCGGGACAAGGCTTGCGGGGGTCATACCCGGCAGTGTGTTGACTTCCAGCACCTGAATCCGACCGTCGTCCGTCAGGATAAGATCCGTGCGGCTGTAGCCTGCAAGGCCGAGGCAGGCATGCGCCTGCAGAGCGGTTTCGCGTATGCTGTTCAGCATTTCTTCCGGCAGAGGCGCGGGACAGATTTCGCATTCTCCGGCGTCGGTATATTTGTCGTGATAATCAAAAAACTCATGCTGAGGCACAATCAGAACAGGAGGCAGGGCTTCCGTTTTTCCTCCGCGTTCCAGCACGCCGCAAGTGGCTTCCCTGCCCCGGATCAGCGGCTCGATCAGCACTTCCTGCCCCAGAGCAAACAGCGAGTCGAGAGCCTGCCGGAGTTCGGCCTGGTTCTGAACTCTGTACAGGTGCAGGCTTGAACCTCCGGTATCGGATTTGACGAACAGAGGGTAGGGCAGATGAGGCTGCCAGTCTTCCGGGGGCGGCGTGGGCAGATATATCCAGTCCGGAGTACCGATGCCTGCTTTTCGGAACAGAGCCTTGGCCGCAGACTTGTGCAGTGCGAGAAAGGAACCCGCCGGCCCGGACCCCTGATACGGGCATCCGGCGCGATCCAGCAGAGCCTGGACAAGTCCGTCCTCGCCGGGCGCGCCGTGCAGGTTGAGAAAAGCCGCGTCATGGTTTGCAGCCAGATCCAGCAGGGAAGAGAGTCCGTCCGAGAGATCGTACCGGGTGACGCTGTGCCCCCGCTCCGTCAGGGCTTTTTGAATGGCCCTCGCGCCGATGAGCGAGATTTCCCGTTCCGGCGACCAGCCGCCTGCAACAAGCAGAATCTTCATTGCGATATCCTCAGGATTCGGGCGCGGCGCAATGCCGCGTACAGGAAGGTCATTTTTTCAGCCGCAGACGATCCAGCAGCGCGGCTTCATGGAGCAGGCTCCGTTTCCGGTTCAGGCGGATACTGGCGCGGTGTTCCTCATTGTCCCCATAACGATTCAGCAGATCGTCAAAGCGTTCTTCCAGACTGACCAGTCTGTCATGACGGACCCGCTTATCCGCATAGGCCACCAGCAGGGGCAGGCGCAGCGGTTCGTTTTCCGGCGCAAGGGGGCCTTCTTCCCAGGGCCATTGCACATGATAGAGAACCGCCTGCGCCAGCAGCGGATTGCCGGTTTCCTCCCGCACGATGGCGGCGCCGAGCTGATCATGCGCGCCGCCGTGCAGAATGGTCCAGGTTTTTGCGATGTCGTGCAGCATGGCCGCGGCTCTGGCCGCAGCTTCGCTTGTGCCGGGCGGGGCAATACCCATGTCCTCCGCCCGACGCGCCAGACTCATGGCCACATCGGCCACAGCGCTGCAATGAGCGCGGATATTGGGAAGCATGGCATATTTTTCCCACAGGGCTTCACATTCCTCCCTGCCCGGTATGGGCAGAGAAAGATCAGGAAGAATTTCAAGCGGAGGATAGGTAAGGGCAGGCATGGAATTCCCCTTCTTGGCAGTCTGTCCGGGCGCGATGTGCGCTCACGGGGCCGAAGCGCGTCGGACAAGCCGGGCATAGGCCTCGGGCGTATCCGCGTCGGCAAGACAGGAATCGCCGGCACAGGACACGTCCAGCAGCGGATTGGCCTTTACGATGCTGCGCGCGCCCACGTCGCCGGAAAGGCGGAACAGCTCGGCAAAAAAAGCGGCGTGGATCACCACCGGATTGCCGCGGCTTCCGTTTTCCGCACGGGGGGCCACACAGAACGCGCGTTCCCGTTCATGATAGGCCGTGAGAAAGGTGGATGCAAGCCGGCGTACCAGAGCGGCGTCCACCAGAGGCTGATCGCCGAGCAGCACCATGACGCCGGGCGCATCCGGCGCCAGTTCCTGCACAAGAGCCAAACCTGCCTTCAGGCTTTCCGCCTGTCCCAGCACAGCCCGGACTGCCGTGGTCGCATGAAAGACCCTGTGTCGTCCCTGTTCTTCTGCCAGGCAGCTTGAGCGTACCTCCGGGGGGGTATGGGGACCTGTTACCAGAACAACCGGAGCCAGTCCTCCGTTCAACGCCGCCCGTGCGGCGTGCGCGACAAGGGGACGGCCCTCAAGAGGCAGGAGCAGCTTGCAGCGTCCGCCCATTCTGCGCGAAAAGCCCGCCGCGAGGAGAATGCCGGGCAGAGTCTTCACTTCGTCCCCGTATGACCGAAACCGCCTGATCCCCGTTCCGTGGCGGAAAGTTCCTGCGCTTCCACGGGAAGCAGCCGCGCGACGGGCTGAAAGATCAGTTGGGCCACACGCTCCCCACGCGATACGGACATCGTTTCGGAAGAGGTGTTGAGCAGCCAGACGACAAGCTCGCCCCGGTAGTCGGGATCGATGACGCCTACGCCCTGAGCCACGGTCAGCCCCTTTACTGCGCCTAGCCCGCTGCGGGAATAAACAAAGCCCGCAACATCCGGAGTCATCGGCTCAATGGCAATTCCGACGGGTATACCCGCACGTTCTCCGGCCTTGATGTGTATGCTTTCCTCTTCCGGGCAGGCGCGCAGATCCAGGCCGACGGAGCCTGATGTCGCATAGTTCAGACCTTCGCCGTACAGCGCACGGGCGTCCCGAAGATATTGCACTTTGACAGACTTCACCCAGTCCCCCTGAAATGTTTCATGTTTTTGCAGAGTCCCGCAAGATGGACTTTTCATGGAATATACAGGGAAACGACGCGGAGGCAAAGCGGGGTCCGCCGCCGGACCGCTTTGCGTGAAAGGCTTGACAGACGGGGATGCGGCAGGTATAAAACTACCGCGGTGAAAAGAGATGTTCGCAAGACGCCGTGCGTTGAACCTTTCTTTTCTTTCCATTCTGTTGAACCGGGATTCCTGCGGAATGTTCGAGTTGGATGGGGTGGCCTGTCAGGGCCTCCCTTTTTTTTATCCGTACTCCGTCGGCGTCCCTGAAAGCTCCCCCGCGTTTTTCCGGAACGTCTGCCGGTACGCGCGGGGCGAAGCGGAGGCCGGAACACAAGGCATGAACAGGGATCTTTTCGAGGGGGCCTCGGCCCGTAAATTTTCCAGAGAGGAAGCTCTGCGGCTTATCCATGATGCCGTACAGCCTGTGGCCGCCTCGTTCGGACTTGAGGTGTGGGGGATTGAACTCGCGGGCGCGGGCAGGCCTGTAGTGCGGATCTTTGTGGATGCGCCGGCCTCTGCGCTCCCTTCCGAAGCGTGTTCCCCGGAGGAGAATGATGCTCCCGGCGTTCAGGGCGGCGTAGGAGTGGAACAGTGTGCGGAAATTTCCCGCATGGTGGGTCTGGCTCTGGACGTGGAAGATGTTTTTCCCGACGCCTGGACGCTGGAAGTTTCCTCTCCCGGTATGGACAGACCTTTTTTCAAGGCTTCCCAGCTTCTTCCCTATGTAGGGCGGGAGCTTGACGTCACACTCTGGAATCCGCATCCCGCGTATGCTCCGCGCAAGAAGTTTCGGGGCACGCTCGTCCGTGCGGGCGGGGACGATTTCACGCTGCATGTGGACGACATGCCCCCGCCGCTGTGTGAAGCCGATATCGACATGACCTGGGACAGCGTCCGCAGGGCGCGCCTTGTTCCCGTTTTTCCCGACACGAGCAAACCCGGAAAGAAAGCCGCTCCCGGCGTCCCCAGGGGGACGGCCGCGAAGAAGTCTGCCGGGGGAGGTAAAAAGCATGAATCTTGAGCTGAAGAAAGCCATAGATCAGATCAGCAAGGATAAGGGTCTTGAGCGCGACATGTTGATCGATACGCTCGAAGACGCCGTGCGCACGTCGGTGATCCGTAAATACGGCGAAGATCTTGACGTGGAAGTCCGGTATAACGACGATACGGGCGATATCGAGGTGTATCAGTTCAAGTTCGTCGTGGACGATGTCGCCAACGAACTGACCCAGATCGATCTGGAAGAAGCCCGCAAGCATGACCCTTCCGTTCAGCTTGATGATGAAATGGGGTTCCGTCTGAAAGTGGAAGATCTGGGACGTATTGCCGCGCAGTCCGCCAAGCAGGTGATCATTCAGCGTATGCGCGATGCCGAGCAGGAAATCATTTACGAGCAGTATAAGGATCGCGTGGGCGAAATTGTATCCGGCATCATCCAGCGTCGGGATAAGGGCGGATGGGTTGTCGGTCTCGGCGGTACGGAAGCCCTGCTTCCCCGTGAAGAGCAGATTCCCCGCGAACATTACAAGCGCGGCGATCGCACGCAGGCTCTGATCATAGAGGTCAGAAAGGAAGGCCGCGGCCCGCAGGTGATCATTTCCCGTGCGCACCGGGATTATATGGCGGCTCTGTTCCGGCGCGAAGTTCCTGAAGTGGACGACGGCACCGTGCAGATCATGGGGGTGGCCCGTGATCCCGGCTCTCGGGCCAAGGTGGCCGTCGTTTCCCGCGCCCACGAGGTTGATCCCGTCGGCGCCTGCGTGGGGGTGCGCGGATCGCGTATTCAGAATATTGTGCAGGAACTGCGCGGCGAGCGTATCGATATCGTGGTCTGGAGTCCTGAAATCGCCGCATATGCCCGCAACGCGCTGGCTCCTGCCATTATTTCCCGCATTGTCGTGGATGAAAGCGAAAACCTGCTGGAAGTCACCGTTCCCGACGATCAGCTCACCAACGCCATCGGACGCAAGGGACAGAACGTCAAGCTGGCCGCCAAACTGCTGGGCTGGAAGATCGATATCTTCTCCGAATCCCGCTACAACGAAGCCAATGCCGTCGGACGTGGCCTCGAACAGGTGGCAAGCGTTGCTGAAATTTCCGTGGATCAGCTCGTCAGCGCAGGATACACCACGCTGGACAGCCTTCGCGACGCAAGCGATGCGGATCTGGCCGACAAGCTCGCTCTGAGCGCGCCCCGTATCGCGGAGCTGCGCGCCGCCGTCAACTTCCTGAGCCCCGTTGTCGAAGGTTCGGATCGGAAGGAAACGGAAGAAGCTGCTCAAGAGGCGGGAGAATAAGCGCATGGCGGGGCACATGCCCACCAGAATGTGCGTAATTTGCAGACGGCGCTTTGCCAAGTCGCAATTGTTGCGCCACGTTCTTTCCCACTCCGGCGGAGAAAGAACGCTTGAGGCCGACGAAACTCAGAAAAAGCCGGGGCGGGGATGGTATGTCTGTTCCGCCCCCGCCTGCCGGGAAAAGTTCGCCAAGATGGGCCGGCCGAAGAGCGGGCGCAAGGGGGGTTGACCATATGGATGAAAAAATAAAAGTCAAGGATCTGGCCGTGGAAACGGGCAAGAGCACCACGGAGATCATGCGGGTGCTGCGCGAGGAAGGTATCGACTTCAAGTCCGGTTCGAGTTCCATCTCGCGGGAGGATGCGGAAAAGGTCAAGGCCCATTTCCAGCCGGAAGCGTCAGGCTCGGTTTCCCGCAAGGAAGTGCAGCCCGGCGTCATAGTCCGTCGTCGTCGTCGCGATGCGGAGGATGCTGCTCCTTCTTCCGCCGAGGCGGAAAAGGTCGTTCCGTCTGCTGCCGCCGCGCCTGCCGAACAGGAGTCTCCCTCCGTGCCGGAAGCTCCCGCGGAGGAAAAGCACACTGAAGCTCCTGCGGAAAAGGAAGTCGTGAAGGAACCCGTGAAGGAATCCCCTCGGGAATCCTCTGCTCCGAAGGCAGGAAAGGCCCGCGTGGTGGAAGCTCCCGCCGCGCGTATCGTGCGCCCGGCCCGTATCGTGAAGCCTGTCGCTCCCGAAGCTCCCGCCGCCCCGGAACCTTCTGTGGAAAAGGTCGGGGAGAAAAGCGCGCCCGAGTCCGTCGTTTCCGCACCGGAAACGGCAGCAGCGGCCGCGCCGGAAACCGCTCCGACTCCGGAAAAGAAAGCTCCGACTCCTGTACAGAAGGAAGAGGTCAGGAGCGAAAAGGTTCGTCCTGCCCCGGCTGCTTCGGCCATGCCGGAAGGTTCTTCTCAGCCAAGCCTCTTGCCTCCCGTCAGTGAACGCCGTCAGCCGCGTGAGGAGGAAAGTTCCTCTGAAGAGGAAACCTCATCGCGTCGGCCCCAGCAGGCAGCTCCGCAGGTGCGGGTCATTTCCCGTCCTGATCCCGCGCAGCAGGCCCGCGTCGTTTCCAGACCTTCTCAGAATGAAGGACGTGGAGGCCGCGATGGCCGCGACGGCAGAGACGGCAGAGACGGTCGCGACGGCAGGGATGGCCGTGATGATCGTCGTCCCGGGTCGCGTCCCGGCGCCCGTTCCGGCGGAGGTGCCCGCCCCGGAGGCGGACGCCCCGGATCGTCCCGGCCTGCTCCTTCCGGAGCCTTTCCTCCTCCCATGCCGCAACCGGGCGAGGGGGATCAAAGCCGCAAGAAACGCAATAAAAGCCGGCGTACTGTAGATTTTCAGCAGGATGGAGGCGAGGATTTCTCGCGTCGTAAGAATCTTGCCATTCCCGGCATGGATGACGACGAGGGAATGTTCCGTTCCCGTTCCCGCTCCCGCAAGCCCAAAAAGCAGCAGACTTCATCCGGCCCCACCCAGCCCATGAAGGCGGCCAAACGCAAGATCCGCATTGAAGAAGCCATTCGCGTGGCGGATATGGCGCATCAGATGGGGGTCAAGTCCGGGGAAATCATAAAAGTTCTCTTCGGACTCGGGGTCATGGCCACCATCAACAACGCGCTGGATATCGATACGGCTACCGTCGTTGCCTCCGAATTCGGTTACGAAGTGGAAAAGGTGGGCTTTGCTGAAGAAAACTACCTCACCCCTGCCGAACCCGACAGACCGGAACAGCTCAAGCCGCGTCCTCCTGTCGTGACCATTATGGGACACGTTGACCACGGCAAGACGTCTCTGCTGGACGCCATACGCAAGACAAGCGTGACCAGCGGCGAAGCCGGAGGCATCACTCAGCATATCGGCGCCTACCATGTGAAGACAAAGCGCGGCGATATCGTGTTTCTTGATACTCCGGGGCATGAGGCCTTCACCGCCATGCGCGCACGCGGCGCACAGGTGACCGACCTCGTGGTTCTCGTTGTGGCTGCCGACGACGGCGTCATGGAGCAGACCCGCGAAGCCATCAACCATTCCAGAGCCGCGGGTGTGCCCATTCTTGTGGCAGTGAATAAAATTGATAAAGAGGCGGCCAATCCGGATCGCGTACTGCGCGAACTGGCGGAACTCGGTCTTCAGGCGGAAGCCTGGGGCGGGGATACCGTGGTTGGCTATGTCTCTGCCAAGACGGGGCAGGGACTCGACGAACTGCTGGAACTCATCGCTTTGCAGGCGGAAATCCTTGAACTCAAGGCCAACCCCGACAAGCCCGCCCGCGGGCATGTGGTGGAAGCCAAACTGGATAAGGGCCGCGGGCCAGTGGCTACCGTGCTTATTCAGGAAGGCACCATACATCAGGGCGACGCCTTTGTGTGCGGCGTATTCGCCGGACGCGTGCGCGCTCTGTTCAACGACCAGGGCCGCAAGATCAAGGAAGCCGGTCCTTCCATGCCTGTGGAAGTGCAGGGCTTTGAAGGCGTGCCTGAAGCGGGCGAGGAATTCATCTGCCTTGCCGATGAAAAAACCGCACGCCGCATTGCGGAAAGCCGTGCGATCAAGCAGCGTGAGCGCGAGCTTGCCAAGGAATCCCGCGTCACTCTGGAAACCTTCCTTGCGCGCAGTGCGGATACTACCGAAGCCAAGGTGCTGAATCTGGTACTCAAGGCGGACGTGCAGGGGTCTCTGGAAGCCATTACCGAAGCCCTGCGCAAGCTCAGCACGGACAAGGTGCGTATTGAAATCATCCATGGCGGAGCCGGAGCCATTTCCGAAACCGATATCATGCTGGCGGCGGCTTCCAACGCCATCATCATCGGCTTCAACGTGCGCCCCACCGCCAAGGTGAAGGATGTGGCCGAGCAGGAAGGCGTGGATATCCGCTTCTACGATATCATTTACAAGCTCGTGGAAGAGATAAAGAGCGCCATGACGGGTATGCTCGCTCCGGTGACGAAGGAAGTGTACCTTGGTCAGGCAGAAGTGCGGAATACCTTCTCCCTGCCAAAGATCGGGGTCATTGCCGGCTGTTTCGTGGCCGACGGCAAGATTGTCCGATCCGCCGGGGTGCGACTGCTGCGTGACGGCGTTGTTGTCTATACGGGCAAAATCGCCTCTCTGAAACGCTTCAAGGACGACGCCAGGGAAGTGCCCAAGGGCATGGAATGCGGCGTGGGGCTTGAAAACTTCCACGATATCAAGGTGGGCGACGTCATCGAAGCCTTTGAAACCGTGGAAGAAGCGGCCACGCTGGATTAATGCCTTTTCCCGCGCTCTTTCTCCGGGCGGAAGCCGGAGAGCAGGATGCGCGGAGCTTTTCCTGCCCTTGTGTTCTCCGGCAGGAGAAAGTCTGTTGTAACTCCGAAAAAAACACAGCCGATCCATCTCGTATGGATCGGCTGTGTCCGTTTCGGGAGGGGGGCCGGAGTATTCCAGTTGGAGCGTTTTGCTCTTGAATGGAATTCAGGACGCCATGTTCCTGCCTGCAGGGTCACGTCTGTGCCGGAGCTTGTGCGCTGTTCAGGCCTGCCCTGCGAGTTGCAGACATGGCCCCGCAGGCCGCCCCACAGGCGCGACTATGCCGTAAGGATATTGCGGCTGCTCCGGCGGGGAGGGGAGTCGCGCTTTGCCAGACTTCGGGAGCATGTTCAAAACGAACATGCCCGGAGCAGATCAGCGCAGCGTTCTGTATTCGTCGTCCCCGACGGGTTCCAGCCATTCGTTGCTGGTATTTTCTCCGGGAACCTCAACGGCCAGATGGGAGAACCAGCTGTCCTTCGCCGCGCCGTGCCAGTGCTTGACGCCTGCCGGGATGTGTACCACGTCGCCGGGATGAAGTTCGCGGGCTTCCTTTCCCCATTCCCGGTACCAGCCTCTTCCGGAAGTACAGAGCAGGATCTGCCCTCCGCCGCTGGATGCATGATGTATATGCCAGTTGTTGCGGCAACCCGGTTCAAAGGTCACATTGCCAATGACGACGCCTTCCGTGGAGAGCATGTTCAGGTAACTGTTCCCCGTAAAATAGCGGGCATAGGCCGTGTTGGCTCCTCCTCGTGGAAAGAGTTCTGCGGGTGCGGTCATGGTTTTCTCCTTTTCTTTTGAGCGGAAACTGCAATATGGGACTTCTCTTTTTATGGAGAAGATTCGGTTTATACGGGGCTGAATATAGCTCCTGAAGGTCGGGCCATGAAGGGGCGATTCGGGCAAAATCTTGCCTGATCCTGTCATATGCCGCTTTCCTGTATTTTTTTGAGCTTTACAGGATCATCCGGCTTGGCTAATGTCTCCTCTCGGGCGCGCTGTTGCGCCGACAGCCTTTCGCGCCCGCGAAGGGCTTTTTTTTCAGTCAACGACAAGGAAAGGTCATGTCAGAGGTATATCCCTGGCCGCATAAGGATCTGCTGGATGTCAGTCAGCTGAGTGTGGATGAGATCATGCACCTGCTGGATACGGCCCGCAGCTTCCATGAGGTCAACCGTCGCCCGGTCAAGAAGGTTCCCACCCTCAAGGGGAAAACAATCATGCTGTTTTTTGCGGAAAACAGCACCCGTACAAAGACATCGTTCGATGTCGCGGGCAAGCGTCTTTCCGCCGACACACATGCGCTGGGCAAATCCGGTTCCAGTATTCAGAAGGGGGAAAGTCTCAAGGATACCGCTCTTACGCTTCAGGCCATGCGCCCCGATGTCGTGGTGCTGCGGGATGCCAGCAGCGGCGCGGCGCAGTTTCTGGCCGATCGGCTTCACTGTTCCGTCGTCAACGCGGGGGACGGCTGGCATGCCCATCCGACGCAGGCCCTGCTGGATGCCTTCTCGCTGAGGGAGGCGTGGAATGGAGCTTTTGAAGGTAAGACGCTGCTCATTCTCGGCGATATGGCACACAGCCGCGTGGCCCGATCCGGTGCGAATCTCTTTTCCCGGCTTGGGGTCAGATTGCGCTTTTGCGCTCCCCGTACCCTGTTGCCCGCAGGAAAGCATCTCTGGCCCGGGGAATTTTTCAGCGACTTGAACGAGGCCGTGCGCGGCGTTGACGCCGTCATGTGTCTGCGCCTTCAGCTCGAACGCCAGCAGGCTGGACTTCTGCCGGATCTGCGCGACTATTCCGCCCGTTACTGTCTGACCATGCGTCATCTTGAGCTGGCGAATCCCGGCGTACGGGTGCTGCATCCCGGCCCCATGAACCGGGGGCTTGAAATTGCGTCAGACATTGCGGATTCTCCCGCGAGTCTGGTGCTTGATCAGGTGGAGGCGGGCGTTGCCGTGCGCATGGCGGTACTTTATCTGTGCGCCACAAGAGCCGAACAGACAGCCAACCTCTAGTCCTTCGGGAGACTCTATATGCTTTTTCTTCGCAATGCCCGCCATCTGGGCCGGATGTG
Organism: Candidatus Mailhella merdavium; assembly: GCA_019119045.1. GTDB lineage: Bacteria > Desulfobacterota > Desulfovibrionia > Desulfovibrionales > Desulfovibrionaceae > Mailhella > Mailhella merdavium. Next base: position 85,439 of record DWXS01000009.1, read on the forward strand.
CGATCTTTTGGTCCGGGACGGACGTGTGCAGGCCTTTGGCCCGTCCGGCTCTCTGGAGATACCCGCCGGGGCGGAAGTGATTGATGCCGGCGGCAAGGTTCTTTTTCCTTCCTTCATCGACGCTCACGTCCATCTGCGGGATCCCGGATTCACCTGGAAGGAGGATATTGTCAGCGGCCTTGAGGCTGCGGCACACGGGGGCGTGGCTCATGTGCTGTGCATGGCCAATACCGATCCGGTCAATGACCGCGCGGCAGTGACGCTCGATATTCTGTCCCGGGCGACGTCCACACATCCCCATGGTCCTTTCGTTCATCCTGTAGCTGCGGCAACGGTGGGGCTGGAGGGCAAGGAGCTTGCTCCTCTGGGCGAACTGAAGGAAGCCGGCTGCATCGCCGTTTCCAATGACGGACGGCCCCTTGCGAACAGCGAAATATTGCGCCGGGTCATGGAATACGGGGCAGATCTCGGTCTCATGCTCATCGATCATTGCGAGGACCCCTGGCTTGCCCGCGGTTCCCATATGAACGAAGGAGACATGAGCGGGATGCTCGGTATGCGCGGTCAGCCCGACGTGGCGGAAGCCATTCAGGCTTCCAGAGATATTCTTCTGGCGGAATATCTTGATTTACCCGTACATATAGCGCATGTGTCCGCGCGCCGTACTCTGGAGGTCATTCGTCAGGGGAAGGAACGCGGCGTCAGGGTTACGGCGGAAACCTGCCCCCATTATCTTCTGCTCACGGAGGAGGCTCTGGCCGGTTATGACACGAACGCCAAGGTGAATCCTCCTCTGCGGACTTCTGCGGATGTGGCGGCCATGCGGGAAGCTGTGAAAAGCGGGCTTATTGATATCCTTGTCACGGATCATGCGCCTCATGCCGCACATGAGAAGGAACATCCCCTTGATCTGGCTCCCAACGGAATTACCGGTCTGGATACGGTAGTATCGCTGCTGTGGGGGCTTGTCGGGGAAGGCGTACTTGACGAGGGAGATTTGATCCGGCTGTATTGCCGCCGTCCCGGCGAGATATTCGGTATTCAGACCAATGATTTCAGGGAAGGCGCACCGGCGGATTTCTTCCTTTTTGATCCCGATATGGAATGGGTGGTATCGCCTGAAACGCTGTATTCCAGAAGTGCAAATACTCCCTGGCTGGGTAAAACGCTGCGGGGTCGGGTGGTCGCTCACTGGATCGGGGGCGCAAGAGTGGCGTAGTCCTGCCGCATGCCCGGGAATTCTCAGCCTGTATGCCCTGCATGAAAAAGGCAGGGAGAATGTGCCCCGGGCTTGTCCGGGACAGGAAGTCGCTGCGACGGAACGGCTCGACAATCCGCTCTGAAGCGTTCAGGCATATGCGTTCAACAGGCAAGAAGCCCATTTCTTTCAGAGATGGGCTTCTTGCCTTATCTGCCGTTCGCTATCTGTCTTCAGCCGAGCGGTTCAGCTCCCGCTCCACGAGCTGATCGAGATCGGGCATGATCAGCCGTACTGCTTCAAAATCTCCGTCCTTGGCAGATTCCTGCATCAGATAGGCAAGATCTGCCAGCGTATGCAGTCCGAAACTGTCCGCACAGGCGCGCAGGCGAGCCGAAGACTGCGCCAGAAGCTGCGCGTCGCCCCGTGTCAGCGCATCGTACACATCGTTTTTGATATCCGCCAGGGCGGAAGGGCGCAACTCTTCTGCGTCGCGGCTCTGAGGGAAGGTATTTTTTCCGGAAGAAGGCGCGCTCTGTTCAAAGGAAGAAGCCGTGAGTATGTCGTCTTCTGTCAGCTCGACGATTTCATCATGATCGGCGTTCGCTGCGGAGGCGTCGCCCGGATTCATGGACAGAAAAGGCATTGCTTCCACATTGCTCAGGGGCAATGCTTCCACGCTGTCTGTTTCCTTTTGCAAGGTTCCTTTTGAAGGAACGGGAGCGGGGGAACTTTTCTGCCCCGTTTCGGATGGGGAGGGACGGGAGTTCTGATCGACTGTGCCGGAAAGAGCGGCAGGCGGATCAAGGTGAATCTCCAGCGTCCCCGAGGCCGTTTCATGCGCATGTATTCCGGACGTTTTTTCTGCGGTGGAATTCGGTTCCGGAAGTGTCAGCGACAAGGCTTGCGCATGGTCTGATTCCCGGGATGCGGGGCCGGATAAGGGCGTAAGTTGCAGTGCGGAACTCTGCTGTTCCCGGATGGTGTTTGCCCCCTGTTCCCCGGAGGAGTGACGGAGCGGAACCGGTTCTCCGACCCATTCGTCGCTTTCGGAACTTTGCGGCGCAGGAGCCGGCTGTTCCAGTTTCGGTCTGGGTTTGAACAGAGAAGCCAGCCAGCTTTTTTTGCCGGAGGGGTGCGCGGTCGCAATGGGAAGAGCCGTTGCGCGGCCGGTCTGGCCGTCGTTTTTTACGGTAGAGGGCGCGGAAGAAGAGGCTTCCGTATCGGAGTGCGGGGTGCGTACCCGGAAGGGAACGGCTGCGGCGTGCCGGGACGCGGGACGAACGGCTGCTGGCGGAGCCTGGACAGGTTCAGGCTGTTTTTTTATGTCCGACGTTTCGCCCTGAACCTCCGTATCGAGTGTGGAGACGACATTCTCCTCATCCTGAGATGTTTTTATACTCGTTGTTTTGCCGTCTTCGGCGGCTGCATGCGCAGGCCGTTCGGAAGGCGTTTCCGGAGTCTTCTCTTCGGATGATTTCTCTTCCTGTCTGCCGGAAGCAGAGGCGGGTTCCTTTTCTGCCTTGATCCGGAGGGAGGGCCGATCGTTCTGTTTTTTCAGTTCCGGGGCGGCGGGAGGAGTCCCGGCCAGCAGGGCCCGGGCCATGTCGCGCAGTTCCTGCCTGCCGAGAGGATGGTACAGAATATATTCGCAGCCCACACGCCGCAGACGTTCGCCCTGTTCTTCATCAAGGGCAAGCCCCAGCACCGGGACAAGGGGAAGCGCCCGTTCGCCTTCAAAAAGACGCACGTCGGCCACAGCTCTGATAATGTCATCTTCCGGCATATGTCCGTCAAGTACGAGCAGTGAGGCGGGGTGTTTTTTATACAGAGCCACGGCTTCTGCACAGTCGCCGGCTTCCCAGGTTTTGTGATCGTCTCCGCGCAGTTGCCAGGCGAACATCTGGCGGTTGAGGGAACGATCCGAGGCCAGAATGATTAGCTGCGTCCCGCTGTCTGCGTCCTGTTCTTCCGGAGACTCTCCCTGAGAGGCAAGGGGCGGAGCCGCCACGGCCCGATCCTGCGTGTCGAGGGCCGTACAGTTCAGGCTGAAGCTGATTTCCACTCCGTGCGGCCTACTGTCCACGAACAGATCTCCGCCGTGATCGGTCGCCAGTTCCCAGGCATGGGCCAGAGCCAGCGAGCTGCGATGAACGGGAGGCGCGCCCCTTCCTGTGTCGGATATGGTAAATTGAAGATGTCCCGGGTTGGAACTGTGTTCCTCACGTCGGACTCTCAGGCAGACATTGCCTTTTTCCGTAGCGCGTACCGCATCGACAAGCAGTGCGGCGAGTACGCGGGAGAGGCGTTCTCCGTCGCCGCGATAGCGCAGGGCAATGTGCGGAGCGATATACCAGGAAAGGCCGAGATTCTTTTCCGCAGCATCGCTTTGCACGCTGGAAAAGGCAAGCTGAACGAGCTGACGCAGGTCAAAAACGCTGCTGCCGGAAGCGGGAGGCGTATTTTCCGGCGCGAGGGAAAGTCTGGCGATACGCCCGGCCAGATCCGTGGCGGCCTTCAGAACATTTTCCGCATCGGTACGGGAGCGGCGGACGTTTTCCAACGCCGTTTCAGGCAGAGGCGGGATGCCTTCGGCCGGTTCTTCCAGCAGACGCAGACCCCGATCCAGCGCGCAGCATTCGCGCATCAGCCGATCAAGAGGATCGCGCAGGGCTTCTTCCACTTCGCCGAGATTGGCAGTGACAGGAGCGGGCAGATCCTCTACAGGAGAAAAGGTTTCTATTTCCAGCAGATCCGCAGGGCTTTTTCCTTCAGAAAAGCCGGGAACCGGAACTGGCTCCATATAGGCGGAGCGGGGAGCGGCCGCAGCGAGGAGCAGGGCGGCGATGCAGACGCCGAGCAGAGGAGCCTGTCCCCACAGAGGAGCGGCGATTCCTTCCCCCATACCCCACAGTCCGAGCAGACTGCCCGCCGTCATGGCAAAGCATGCCAGAGTAAACAGCAGACTGCCTTTTTCCCTGCGCAGCAGCAGGGCCAGCGCAGGCAGCAGGGCAAAGATCGCTCCCAGGGGCCACAGTGTGAGCAGTCGGGCAGTCCATGCCTGTCCGGGGAGCATGGGCAGCAGAGCCAGCGCCGCGCCCGGAAGGGCGAGAATCAGCAGCAGTACGTCTATGACGGGCGCACAGGAGCGTGTGCGCATGATATTCCGCCCCACATGGGGCAGAAGCATGAGAGCTATGGCCGCAGCCAGAATACCGGGCATGTCTGCCGGGCGTACGCTTCCTTCCGGAGTGGACGGTACGCCGCAGAACGCCTGAATCAGCGCCGCTCCGGCGAATATGCCCGCCCAGATGCGTCCGTCTCCGCGTTCGGTGATGCTGCGCACGAAGGCCAGCATGAGCAGGACGGTAAGCGCGGCAAGCGCAAGGGAATGTACCTTGCGTTCTGGAGCGTTCAATGCGTCCGCAGGGGAACGCAGAGACGGGGAAAACCACAGCCCGGGCAGGCCGTCCAGCCGTACGATGACTTCTCCGCCCCGTTCCAGCCCGGACAGGGGATACAGACCGTTATCGTCGGGCGTGACCTGACGCGGAACCCCTTTGTCCCCGGAACGTTTCCAGACCTGTGGAGAGCCTGGAACCTGATCGCCGAGATCAAGTCTCGCCTGCTCCCTGCCCGTTCCCAATTCCGCATCCGACAGCCCCTTCAGCGGAAGACGCAGCCAGAACGCTCCGGCCTGTCGGGGAAGACTGCGCATATCCAGCGGTACAAAGGAGGCGTTGTAGTCTTCCCGGGTGATATCGTCGAGTGTCAGTTTCCCGGAAGGATCGAGCATGCCCAGCATGTCCTTTCCGACAGCGACGCCGCCGCGCGGAGGCATGAGCGTCGCCTCAACGACAGCTCCGGCGGCCTGCTGCGCCGTATCGGGCAGAGCGACATTTCCGTTTTCAGCGTCGGGCGCAGCCCGGAGACTTGAAGCTGAAACAGAAAGAACGGCAAGAAGAAACGCCGTGTAGAACATGGTTCGGAGGGCCGGAAGGGTGCCCGGCCGCAAGAAGCGGAAAACGGACGGAAGAATATGCATGGCGCGTTTCTCAGTTTCCTGCTGCTGTTGCGGACTGTCCTGTTTCAGTCTGTGACGCCGCGGTTGCAGAAGGGGCCTTCAGTCGGGAAAGGAGCGAAGCGGCTTCGTCGGCACGTCCCAGACGTTCCAGCAGCGCGGCCTTGCGCTCGACGGCAGGGGCAAAGTCGGGTTGTTCATTCAGGGCGAGATCATAAGCGGCCAGAGCTTCGTCATTTTTGTTCTGCTGTTCCAGAAGCGTGGCTGCGTCCGTGGCCAGCGGCGCGAAAGATTCCTTCAGAGGGCGGCCGTCTCCCATGGTGACGTCCGGATGCAGGGCGAGCAGTTCTTTCCAGGCGGCCAGGCCTTCTGCGGGACGGCCGAGATCCAGCGCGAGCGTCAATCCCCGGTTGAACCGGGCGTTACGGTGATCGGGACGGGCTGCAATGGCTGCGTCGAATCTGGCCAGAGCCTCGTTCGCTTTGCCGAGGGAACGGTACATGGTTCCCAGATCGGTGAGTACGTCGGGATTGCCGGGGCTGAGAGCCAGAGAACGTTCGTAGGCTTCCACGGCCTCTTTGCTGTGCTGTCCGTCGAAGTACAGGTTGCCGAGATGTGTCCAGGCCTCGGCGTCATTCGGGTTCTTTTCCACGGCAGCTTTGGCCTGTTCAACATGGGTGATCCATTCCTGCGAATGGCCGGAGCTACCGTTCTGAGCGGCTTCAGGAGAAGTTGCGACGGAAACGGAGGGCTGCTGCACTTGTTGTACGGAGGAGAGCGTAAGCCCGGTAAAGAGACCGGCGCAGAAGGTGACGGCGGCGAGAATACAGGCCGTGCTGACGAGCATGACCCCCCGGGGACGAGAGGACTCCCGGGCTGATGTCTGGGACTGAGGCATGAAGATTCCTTTTTTAGACTTTGTCCTGAATTTGTTTAGATAGCGCAGGAGCCTGGGACGGGCAAGTCTTATATGGCGGCAGAAGGCTGAGCGTTTTCGGGCCTCCGCGCTTTTTACTGCCGTGTCCGGCTGCGATATTGTTCAAGAAGTGCGCGGTACTGCTTGATGATATTTTGCTCTTCCGGCGGGAAAAGCTGACGCTGTTCTTCGCGGGCTTTGCGTTCGGCCTCTTCAATCCGGAGGGAGAGCTGCTCGGCGTGCCTGAAGTCCCCTGCCATCAGCGCAGCCTGAAGCGCGCGGATCATGTCGGAGGGAAGCGCGTCGAGGCTGCTGCTGTTGAGAATACGAAACAGGAGGCGGAAGGCTTCGCCGGGATTTTTGCTCGTCAGTTCCAGAAGGGCCTGTTCGCGAAGTGAGACGGCGGAAAGGGGATCCATGGTGCGCCGCGCCAGTTTGCGGAACCGTTCCGCCCTGCGTTCATCCTTTGCTTCCAGCGCGGTCATGGCCTGATACAGCGCGTAATTCTGCACGGCTCTCCTGCGGATAGTGCGCCACGTTTCCCAAAGAGGCGAGGCAGCTTCCAGAGGCAGTTTTTTGCTCAGTACACGCAGACGTTGAACCCTGTAGGCGAGGGGGGACTTTTTAAACAAGGATGTGATCTGACCTTGTTTGTCGCCCTGCTTCAGATCGTGTTCCGCCGTGACGGCATCCACTCTGTACGGGCAGGAAAGGCAGGCCATGCGTCGCCATAAATCAAAATCTATAAGAACTTTCTGATCGGGATCGAGGCCCCCAGCCTGAAGATACAGTTCTCTGTCGTGTACAGGGCTGATACCGATAATGCCGTTATTCTCCATAAGATCGTTCAGGCAGAGCTGGCGATCGTGGACAACGCTTCTCTCAAGTTCCTGCGGAGGTGTTTTCCGCATATCGAGACGCACGCACATGGCGTCGGTATAGGCAAAACGTACGCCGGGCAGTTCGCGCAACGCCAGCATGAGGCGTTCCAGATGATCGGGATACCAGATATCATCGTCGCTCATCCAGGCAATGTATGAGCCTTTCGCATGTTCAAAGGATGTATGATAGGCGCGGGGCATACCCCCGTTTGTTTCCCGACGGATCAGGCGGATGCGGGGATCGTTTATGGACGCGACGATATCAGCCACATCTTCGCCCCCGTCCTGCACCAGAGGCAGTTCCCAGTTCGTATAGCTTTGCGCGAGAATACTCCGCAGGGAACGGACAAGCGTCTTGCGTCTGTTATGCGTGCCGAGAAGAATACTTACCAAGGGGCCTTCGCGACGCCATGCGGGATTGACGACACGCGCTTTTTCCGTCCGGAGTCGCTCCCGCAGGGCAGAGGCTTCCTCCGTGTCGGAAGACAGCAGTTCCCTTGCCGTTTGTTCGAGTATATCGGCCAGTTCCTGTACATCGCTTGAAGGAATGGGGGAAAGTATGCGGTCATAGTGTTCTGCCAGCGGCAGGCGCGACGGATCGTCAATTACGGCAAGATTGATATTCCAAGGCTTGGGGCGGTAGGGCGAGGCAAGAGTTTCATCCGGGGAAGTTTCCGGGCCGGGGATGCGGACAACAACGTCTGTATCCGCGTCTTCTCTGCCCCACGCCTTCATATCGTGAAGGGCGCACTGTTGCCCCGTTTTTTCGAGCTGTTTGCACAGCTCATGTATGTCGGGAATGTTTTCAAGCCCCGAAACAGCCTTTTCCGCTCTTCTCCGCTTTGCAGAAGAAGGTGTGAAGATATCCGTTTTGAGGGCAAAGCGAAGCGTTTTCATGGCAGTCGTCCTGTCGTGTGGCATATGCTGTTGATTTTTATCCCGTCTGCGGGGAGGCCGGATGCAAAGGAATGATGCGTAACGCGTTTTGAGAGGCTTGCGATTGAGTGTGGGCGGCTCGCCCGAAACAGCCTGATGCGTAAAAAAAGGAACGGCGCAAGCCTGCGCCGTTCCCGGGTCAGTTTTATAACAGCTTTTTCGTGGCCCAGCCGTTTGCTCTCGCCACGTTTTCCACTTCGGACCCGCCGAGAGCGCAGGGGACTGAAGCCTTCAGAGTCTTTGCCAGCCACGGGGCGAAGTCGTGGAAGTCTTTCAATGTTGTGGAAAGAGCTTCCTCCCGGATACGATCGCGCAGTTCGTCCGTATCTCCGCACAGTGCGCGCCACATGGCCGTTGCGCCCTTGGCTCCGGGCAGCATATAGGCGTCCATGTCGCCGATGGCGCCGACCACGGCACGGGCCACATCGCTTTCGCTCAGACGGAGGTTGCCGAGGTAGTCGGCGGCTCCGCGGTAAATGTCCAGAGTGCGTTCCACGTTGGGGTCTCTGTAGGAGAGAAATACCAGAGAACCCGTAGCGCGGTTGTGACTGACAAAGGCTCCGTATGCTCCGCCCTGAACACGTACGCGATCCCAAAGATAGCCCATGCGCAGGTGGCGCAGCACCACGAGCGCAGAACCATGGAAGGCATAGCCCGTGTCGCGCAGATTTCCGCCCAGACCCACATAATTGACCTGTGCGGGAACAATGAGTCCTTCGGCGCCGGGTTGTACAAGCCCCGGCACGGAGGCGGAGGAATCCGTTCTGCGGGGCAGGGCAAGGGCTGTATCCCGGAACAGAGGAAGCGCAGCTTCCAGCGTTGCGGCGTCTGCCGTAAGGCTGAGCGTTGCGGCGCGTTCCGTCGGCGTTTCCGGCAGTGCGGCAACCAGACTGTGCAGGCGGCGCAGATCTTCCAGCAGCGACGGCCAGTCGTTGCGTACCCGGGCAGAAAGAGCGCGGATGTATTCCAGATAGCTTGTACCGCCGCACAGCTCCGCATAGGCGCCGGCGGTGGAAAGCGCGCCTCCGAGACGGGTGCCGACGAGGCTGTGTCCGGAGGGAATGAGGCTCTGTTCCAGACGGGCGCGTTCTTCCATGACCATCTGCGTAAAGCGTTCGGCATGATCAAGGTCGGCGTCCAGAAGAATTTCCCTCATCAGATCGGCAAGATGCCTGATTTTGTCCGTCGTAGCCTTGCCCGCTATCTCAAGATAGGGCAGAGCGGAAGCGTCGGAAATACGGGTATGGAAAGAGGGGAATGCGTCCAGACCCCCGGTGCGGGCGGCCAGTTCCAGCCCCAGTTCCACATAGTCGTGCCGCTTTGTGCCCGCTTCCGTCAAGGCCCGCGCATAAAGCGGCAGAAGCGGCAGGAGATCGACAGGAACTGCGTCCAGAGGAAGAAGCAGCCGGGCGTACAGGATGCCCGTGGTATCCAGTTCGTGCAGAAGCACATCAACAGTGCCGGGATGTTCCGCACAGGGAAGTCTGCGGTTCAGACGAGGCAGATCGGCAGGTTCCAGAGTGGGAATGGTGGCGAGAGCTTCAGGGCTGTCCGGTCTGGCCTGGGCCTCGTGCAGGCGGGCGGAAATTTCCGCAGTAGCCAGTTTTTCAGCTTCGCTCATGGCAGATCTGGCCTTTTCCAGACGCTGCTCTTCCTCTTCCTGCCGACGTGCGGCAAGTCCGGAATCGGGCAGGAGCAGAACCTGCGCGCGGTGGCGATTGTCCAGAAGCCAGCCGCGAATGGCGTTTTCAAAGATTTTTTCCCCGGAAGCCAGCCGCTTCTTGATATCTTCAAGCGGCTTCTGCCAGGCAAGAGGGGCAAAGGGATCGCCGCCGTAGAGCCAGGTCGAAAGGCTGCGGAACATGGCGGCCAGCCCGCGGGGAAAACGTCCGGTATTGTTTTCCCGCAGATCGAATTCCACGCTGTTTACCGCCGCTTCCACGGCGCGGGCGGGAATGCCCTCTTCCACCAGCCCCGCCAGCGTGTCGAGGATGAGCTTTTCCACCTCGTCCCCGTCTTCCGGTCGGATGGAGCGCAGACCGATGGAGTAATAGGCCTGACGCAGATCCGTTTCCAGGCCTGCGCCGGCGATATCGTCGCCGAGGCCGGATTCCATGAGAGCCTTACGCAGCGGAGAACCCGGCAGGCCGGCAAGAATGTGATCCAGCATTTCCAGCGTCAGCATTTCGCGTACGTCCGCACTTTCGCACAAGAGCCAGTTCACCGAGACATGAGCCTGTCGCCCGGCTTCTTCCCCTTCTGCTGCGGAGTCTTCTGTCGCGGCGTAGGGAATTTCCAGCTTGCGTTCCTCGCCGTGCGGAATCTGGAGCGGGACGGAAGAATCCGTTTCGCGGCGCGTATATCCGGCAAGAGCTTCTTCCAGCCTGGCCAGACGCGCATCTTCCTCGTCGTCGCCCCAGAAGAAGAAGCGCGCATTCGAGGGATGATAATAGGCGGCATGGAAAGCCCGGAAAGCTTCATATGTCAGATTCAGCACGTCGGGCGGATTGCCGCCGGAATCCAGACTGTACAGCGTATCCGGGAAGACGGCATGCTGCGATTCTTCCATGAGTACGGAGTCCGGCGAGGAATAGACTCCCTTCATTTCATTATAGACAACGCCCTTATAGCTCCAGCGGCCCTTTTCATCCACGTCGATGTGCCAGCCTTCCTGCCGGAGTACGTCTTCGTCTATGCGGGGATGAAAGACGGCGTCGATGTAAACATCCACAAGGTTGTAGAAGTCGCGCAGATTGGTGCTGGCCACAGGATAGCAGGTTTTGTCTGGAAAGGTCAGCGCATTGAGGAAGGTCTGGAGCGAACTCTTGAGCAGCTCCACAAAGGGTTCCTTGACCGGATATTTCTTTGAGCCGCACAAGACCGAGTGTTCAAGAATATGCGCCACACCGGAGGAGTCCTTCGGCGGAGTGCGGAAACTGACGCCGAACGATTTGTTTTCGTCTTCGTTGAGGACGGAAAGCAGTTCCGCGCCGGTAGCGTCATGTATCCAGAGTCGGACAGTTCCGCCGACCTCTTTGAGGTGTTCTTCCCGCAGCAGGGTAAAGCCGTGTTTATTCATGCAGTTTCCTTTTCATATACGGACAGCGCCTTATCAGGAGACAGCCCGGTACTGCTCCGCAGGAGCGGAATTTTCTGTGAACAGTCCCCCGGGGGCTTTCAGCCCTTCCTGCGTTGATATACTGCCGGCCTTTCTTCAGAAGGCACGGTGTCTCCAACGGAGAGGGATACCTGCCTGATGACAAATAAGGGCGACCTTGCGGCCGCCCTCAGAATATGCGTATGAATGGGGAAATGTCGAGTGTCAGCAGTTGGCTGCGCGTAGAGTTTCTTCCACCAGTTCCAGAGAGGGCGTGGCATTTTCCTCCAGCCCGCACAGAGAACGAACTGCCAGCATGAGCATGTCGAAGGGAAGCGTCATTTCGGATTTGCCGTCCGTGACGGAACAGGTATCTCCCTGAACCGCGATCCGGTACGCTCGCCGGCTGCGCGTTTTGCCTGTGCCGCTGACAACGGAATAAACCTGCTCGTTTCCTTCCGTGGAATAGAGTTTCTGGTGGGTAAGTACCCCGCTGTCCTCGTCAAACCAGGAGGCTTCCGAAAAAAGCCTTCCACGGAAATCAAGAACGGCGCCGTTATCGAGCGTCAGGGCGATGTTTTCCATCGTGGGAGCAACCGGTTCCGTCATGATCTTCTCCTTGGTGGGGCTGTGGGCCGCACGGGAAGGCGGTTAAAAACATGCGTTTTTTTAGCACCTGGGTTTCGGTGCTGTCAACTTGTCCGGACGATTTGCCGACAGGTCGGCATTCTCTTCCGACGCAAGACATTCAGGCTCCCGTGAGGAAAGGCAGGAGTCCTTCGGGAGAGAAAATCATACCTGCGTGCGGTATGTCTGCAAGATCGTCCGGGGAAGCGAAGCCGAAACCGTACAACGCGGCAAGAAAATCCACGCCTGCACCTTCCGCACCGCGGGCATCATAGATGCTGTCGCCGATCATCAGCGCATCTGTGCGTTTTGCGCCGAAGTGTTGCAGGCATTGCAGAATCATGTCGGATTTTCTTCGATCCCCCATGATATTGTTGCCTTGGACCATATCGATGAAACGATCCAGTCCGAAAATGCGGCAGACCTCTTCGGCGGCATCCTGTTTCTTGTTGGTGGCTACGGCATGGCGTACGCCCATGGCCGCGCTGCGCTCCAGAGCGTTAAGCAGACCGTCGTATACGCGCGCCTGCCGTATTCCCTGCGCGGCGTAATGCTCTCGGTAGATTTCTGTTGCGCGTTGAGCTTCGGCTTCCGGCAGGCCGCACAGACGGTGAAAGGAGTGCTGAAGAGGAGGGCCGATGAATTCGCGTATGCGTGTTTCCGGTACGGGCGGCAGACCAAGTTCCTGTACGGTGAGGCGTACGCTGCCGAGTATGCCCTCGGAACTGTCGATCAGCGTGCCGTCCATGTCCCAGATGAGGACGGTTCGGAGAAGGTGAGCGTTTTTCATCTTGTCTCAGATAGGGTACGGTTGCCCCGGTTTCATGTCAGGAACAGACGGAACTATGTCTCTTGGAGCGCGCAATTGACCCTGCGTAAGATTCGGGGCGTTACCTGTCATCTTATCCGTCCCCGGAATTTTCTGCAGGTGACGGATCTTGCGGTCGGAGCGCAGGCCGTCAATTCCTGTTTCCATCAAAGGAAAAACAAACATAAATACAATTTTTACATATAGTTATCAATAGTATTCAACGGTGTGGAAAATTTTGTCATTCTCTTTCCCGCATGTCCTGGGGGGGCGGCGTTTCCTCTGTCTGTCCGGAGAGCGGAAGATCCGGCGTCTTGAACTGCATGTCATAGAGTCGGCGATAAATACCGTCGGGCAGAGCCATAAGTTCATCATGCGTGCCCAGTTCGGCGAGGTGGCCTTCGCTGATCACGGCGATGCGATCGGCATTACGCACGGTAGACAATCTGTGAGCAATGACAAAGACGGTTTTATCCCGCATCAGATTGTCGATGGCCTGCTGCACGACGCGTTCCGATTTGTTGTCCAGAGCGGAGGTGGCTTCGTCCAGAACGACGATGGGGGCATTTTTCAAAAAGGCGCGAGCAATGGCCACACGCTGTTTCTGCCCGCCGGAGAGGAGAATGCCGCGTTCTCCGATTTCGGTATTGATGCCGTCGGGCAGGCTGGAGATGAAGTCGGTGAGGTAAGCGCAGTCCAGCGCGCGGTTTATTTCCTCATCTGTGGCACCGGGATGACCAAGCAGAATGTTTTCTCTGATGGTACCGGCAAAGAGGAAATTATCCTGAAAGACTACGGCGATATTTGCCCTCAGGGATTGCAGCGTATAGTCCCGGATATCCTTGCCGTCGATCTTTATCGCGCCCTGCGTCACGTCGTAAAAGCGCGGCAGCAGACTGACCAGTGTGCTTTTGCCTCCGCCGGAATTTCCCACCAGAGCCAGAGTCTCTCCGACTTTTACGTCGAGATTGATATTCTGCAGTACGGGGCGGTCGTGAATATAAGCAAAGCCGACGTTCTCAAACGTAATTCCTGTCCTGATGCCCTGAAGCGGAACTGCATCGGGCTTGTCGGCCAGGGGAATCTTCTGCTCAAACAGTTCAAAAATACGCTCAATGGCCATGAATGAATTCTGTACGGCCACGACATTGTTGCTGATATTTTTGAGCGGTGTGTAGAGCATGAGCAGAGCCGTGATGAAGGAGACAAAATTGCCCGATGATATGGTGCCGCTGACGATGAGCCAGCTCCCCCAGGCAACGGCCAGACCCAACCCGATGGAAATGACGATGTGCATGAACGGCGACATCCATGCCGTTCTTCTGGTCATGGTCACTGTGAGACTGAACACGCCTTCCAGAATCTCGAAGAAACGATTTTTCTGATATTCCTGAAGGTTATATGCCGTAATGGTTTTATTGCCCGCAAATGTTTCGTTATAGGTTGTGTTAAGGGCAAAAATGGACGCGTTGTTTTTTGCAATAATGGATTTGATGAGCTTTCTGACTCTGGTCAGCGGTGCAATGGCAATGAACAGAATGATGATCGCCATGATGGAAAGCTGCCAGGAGTTGTAGAAAAGCACGCCGACAAGGGCAATGGAGGAGAATATACGGGTGATGAAGTTTTTCAGGTTCTGGAGCAGGCCTGCGCAGGCAAGATCCGCGTCGCTGTTGAAGCGGAAAAGAACCTCTCCTGATGTTGTGCGATCGAAAAAGGAGGGATCAAAGGCAACAAGCTTGCTGTACAGCTTCTTTTTCAGCGACATGGTCAACTTGCCGCCCACCCAGGTGTTCAGATATGCGGAAAAATAGTTCAACAGCCCCTGTACTGTGGTGAAGGAGACGATAAGAATGGGGATATACCAGGGCGAGGACATATCCTTGCCCACAACGACCATATCCGTATAGGGCTTCAGAAAAAGTGCAATGGCTGCATCCAGCGAGCCTATGGGAATGCAGACCAGGACGGACAGCAGCGCCGGCAGCCAGATGGGGCGGACAAAGGGCCACATTCGTCTGTAATTGACCACAAACTGATTGGTGAGAATAGATTTCTTTATATCTGGTTTGGTCATGGTTCTCTTTGGGGATGAGGGGGAACGGGAGTTTTTTCTTAAAGTGCCGACTGCCTGTCTGTCAAACAGAGTTTATTTTTTGGGGGGACGACAAACTCTCTGGAATACCCGGATTCCGCAGACATACCATTTTTTTCTACCGTGAGAAATACGACTATGAAAAAGAAAATGACGCAGGCAGGCCTTGCGGAACTCTCCGGCATATCCTGCCCAGGGGGTGAGTGAAAGATAGCGGAAATATTCTTTCCTGTGTGGGGTGCGACAGCCCGGCAGCCATGGTTTGCGCGAACCTATGAAGTGAATGATGTTTGCCGTAGCCCCCAGAGCATGAAAACCGGAACTTCTGGCCTGTCGGGTGTTGCAGATCTGGGCATCCCAGGTTTTCTCCAGAAGACCAAGACTCTCCTGACACACTACGTTCAAAACATCCTGATCATGCATGAGAATTTTATCAGGATGTTCTCGTATGAAGTCGAAGCAGTGGGATTCAAGTTCAAGCTTCCGCCAAAGATCAAGATTGAACAGTAAGACTCCCGCACAGACATAGCGGCTGATATTCAGACGTGAGGAATGTCGGTCGGCATCAAGATCGGTGACGCCCATGAGAGAGAAGTCTGTCATGTCCTCAGCATAGAGAGTCGTCAGACTGCTCCGACATATGATATCGCAGTCAAGATACAGAATTTTTTTCACATCTGGGAGCAGTCGCGGCAGTAGAATCCGATAGTATGTGGCCAGGCTCACATGTGCCGGTCCGTCCGTATCCAGCGGAAAATTTTGAAATAAGGATATATCGACCGGAAGGAACTCAATATTAAAAGGCGCAAGTGTGTTTAGATTCTCAATGTGAACTCGATTTTCCTGCGAAATTCCGCCGTCAAGGATATGGAAGAAAAATTCATCTTCGGCGGATTTGTTGACCAGAATGGAGGCCATGGTCACGCCCAGGTGCATGGCATAGTTGTCGTCGCTGGATAAGCAGATGTGTATGATCATAATGGTCTTAGAATTTCAATAAGTTTTTTATAAGCAACAATAAATTCGTATTTTAGAGATTTTCTTTTATATCTTTCTTTTCTTTTTCCAGATGTTATTATTGATAATATACGGTATCTTAAATATTTAATCTTTGATATGTGTTGTGTTCTGTATATATCATTAAGTATATAGAACTCATTGTAATT
>DWXS01000010.1 GCA_019119045.1 Candidatus Mailhella merdavium
TTTCAAGTAGCCCATGATTTGAGAGACACTATACTTGGGAGGAATTTTGATACACATGTGTATATGATCAACACAAGCATTCGCTTCCAATATCTCAATCCGTTTATACTCACACAATTTTCGTAAAATCAAACCTATCTCTTTCCTATATTTACCATAAACTATCTTACGTCTGAACTTGGGGGCAAAAACAATATGATATTTGCAATTTCAACGAGTATGCTCTAGACTCTGCTCTTCCATTGTTGCTCTCCTTTGCTTGTTTGTGAGAAGTCAGGACAGCTTCTTTCTAAGCAAAGGAGAGCTTTTTGTGGATAGGTATAGGCTTCGCCTTTTTGGAACTCCCCGCTTAGCGGGGAGTTTTCGTTCACACAACAAAACGCTCCGGGGTCTGCTTCCCGGAGCGTTCTTTTTCATGCAGATTCGGCCTTACGCTTACGTCGACTGCTGTACAGTGTCCTTTTAGAGACAACGTGAGACGTATCTATTTCGCAATCAGGCAAGAATGCCTTTGAAAAAATTCTCAACAGACAAGCAGCCCCGCAGAATGCGGAGCTGCTTCCGATTCTTCTTATGGAAAACTTAGAATCCCTGTCCCATGGAGAATTCGAAGCGTCCCTTGTTGCGGGATTTTCCATCCACGTTTTCAGACAGCGGCCAGCCGTAGGCAAAGCGCAGATCGCCCATGGGGGAGCGCCAGCGCAGTTCCAGCCCTACAGACTGATAGATTTTGTTGAACAGAGATTCCCGGGCGGAATCGCTGTTGAAGCCGACATCATAGAAGGGAACCAGCGCAAGACCGGCATCCGGCTTGAAGGCCCAGATGTATTCCAGCGTGGCGTAACCCATGCGATCGCCGCCGATATGTTCTCCCGTTCTCGGATCACGAGGAGACACGTCGTCATCGGAATAGCCGCGCAGGCTGTTCATACCGCCGAGGAAGAAGCGTTCAAAGACCGGCACCCTGTCGTCCGTATTACGGAATACGGCGCCGGCGCTGACCTTGGCGTGTATCACATGATTATCCACCAGCCCATAGAAGAAACCGTATTCGCCGGTAACCTTGAAGAAGTTGTCATCCCCGCCGAGACCGCCGCCACCGTATTCCAGAGTGATTCCTTCCCGGGTTCCGCGGGAGGGGAAGGTCGGGCTGTTGGTGGAATCGCGTCCTATCCCGACGGAAGCGACGCTTGCCCAGTTGGTACCTTCATAGTCTCGGATAATGCTTGTGGCCCAGGGTTCGATATTGGACAGCGTATAACGATCCAGACGATAGCCCCAGTTCAGGGTGGTATATTCCCCGAGAGGATACATGAAATTGACGCGCCCACCCACGGTATTCTTGTCAAAATCCGTCCATTCCTCTTCTACGGCATAAAGCTGGAAGGAAAGGCCGAGATTACTGTTATACAGGCGCGGGTTGATGAACGTGGCGCGTACCGAAGTTTCCTTCGTGGAGGTATAGCCCTGCAGGCCGAGGTAATAGCCCTGGCCGAACAGATTTGCCTCGCTGATACCGCCGGCGATGCCGAACTTGTCATAGGTGGAGTAGCCGAAGCCGACATTGATGGAACCGGTGTTCCCCTCCTTTACCCCGACTTTCAGATCCACTTCGCCGGGATTGCCGGTAGGCACAAGCTGAGGATTGACCTCGTCGAAATAACGGAGCTTATCAAGACGCTCCACACTGCGGCGCAATGCCCAGCCACTGAAGGGCTGACCGTCGGCAAGACGCAGTTCGCGCAGGATGACGTTGTCACGGGTCTTGGTATTTCCCTCGACTTCCACCCGGCGAATATAGACACGTTCCTTGGGATTCAGCGTATAGGTGACGTCGACGAAAGCCCCGTCGGCATCGTTACGCGGCGTTGTTTCAACCCCGATATCAGCAAAGGCATAACCGTAATCGCTGTAAAAATCCGTCAGGATCTTGATATCTTCCTGCATGGTCTCAAGGTTGAAATACTCGCCGTCCGCAGCAAGTTCGTCAAGATGCGTCTGCTCAAGAAGCTTTTCTCTGGTGTCGATGAGATCGCCGCTGAAGCCGACCTGCCCCAGTTTATAGCGCGCCCCTTCGCTCACACGGAAAATGACTCGTATGCCGTCGTCATCGTAACGAACTTCAGGCGCGGCGACCCGGGCGTCGATATAACCCCTGTTCACCAGAGTTGCCTGGAGCAGCTGAGAATCCCGTTCCAGCTCTTCTTCCTTGAGTACGCCGGAGCCGGTAATCCAGGAAAACAGTCCGCGGGTCTTGAGAGAGAGCTTACCGGCAAGTTCGTCCGGATCTTCCTGTTCCAGCCCCTCGATGGAGACTTCCTTGATGTACAGCCTGTTGCCCTCGTTGACCTTGAGCAGCAGCACCGCAGAGGCTCCGCCCGTGCGCTCCTGAATATCATAGGTCACATCGGCGAGGTAATAGCCTTTCTTGCGATACAGTTCCGTAATTTTCTGGAGATCTTCGGCCAGCACTCTGTCGTTGAGTACGTCGCCGGTCTTGGAGGACATTGCTTCGGTAATGTCGTCCATATCCACGGCATCGGAACCTTCTACCCGCACATCGTCGATGCGCGGCTTTTCCACAACGGTAAATACCAGCACGGGACCGCGCGGGCTTTGTTCCAGATCGGCCCGCACGTCGCTGAAGTATCCCATTTCCCAGATACGGCGCAAATCTTCGTCCGCACTGGCCTCATCCACCGCGCCGCCGACCTGAGAGGAGAGGCGCACCTTCACTCTTTCCGGGTCAATCAGACGCAGCCCCCGTATCTCGATATCGGCTATGCCCCCCTTGCCGCGCGCCGCACCTCTCGCCTGTTCGGACAGTTCCGTCACGGCAGGAGCAAGCTCAAGCAGAGAGTTCCGCTCGGCATGATATGCGTAGGCTTCGCCCGTTGAAGAGGACACCATGCGCATATCCAGACTGAAGGCGTCGCCGAGCTGGGCGAGCGTGCCGTACACGGCATAATCCGCCTTTGCCCGGGAAGCGAGGGAACGAGCCCCTGTATCGTTCGTCGGGGCATTACTGCCGCCCTTGCCCCCGACAATGCGGAAGCCTGTAGCGGCAAGAGAGGAGCGCAGCAGTTCCGGGATATCACGCCGGAGCTGTTCGGCCTGCCCGGGAGCGGCGTGAACGGCAAAGGGCAGAATGAGCACGGACGGATCCATGCCCTCCTCGACCCGAACGGCTTCCGCCCCCTGTGCGGGCGTGCCCGCGGCCAGCGCGGATATCAGCAGGCAATAAGCCAGACAACGCAACAGCGTTTTCCCCGCCGGGGCAGAAAGAAGAGCTTTAAAGGCGTCCCTCATCATAGAGTACTCCGGATTTCAATTCGAGCCTTCGCCCCATGCGGGCCGCAAGCTCGCGATTATGCGTCACGACAACAAGGGTCATCCCCTTGACGCGATTAAGTTCCAGAAGCAGGTCCATCACCAGATTTCCGGTTTTTTCGTCAAGATTGCCCGTCGGCTCATCGGCCAGCAGCACTTCCGGACAAAGCAGCGTCGCCCGCGCTATGGCGGCGCGCTGTCTCTCTCCTCCGGAGAGGGTGGTCACATTATGGTCGCGTCGGGCGGCCAGCCCCACGCTTTCAAGCGCGACCTCCGCCCTTTCCAGAGCCTCGCGGCGGCTCATGCCGCCGATGATCGCCTGCATGGCAACATTTTCCACCGTCGAGAATTCCGGCAGAAGATGATGAAACTGAAACACGAATCCCAGCTGACGATTACGAAACAGCGCAGCTTCGGCAGGCGTCATTTCTCCGAGCGGGCGACCCTTGAAATATACCATGCCCTGCGTGGGAGCGTCCAGCGCGCCCAGCATATGCAGCAGGGTGGATTTCCCCGATCCGGATGCTCCCAGTATGGCCAGAGACTCCCCCTCCTCCACGGTCAGATTCAGACCGGAAAGGATGGTCAGTTCTCCGGCAGGGCCGCTGACGGTCTTGCCCAGTTCCTCCACACGATACAGTTCCGCCATGGAATCACTCATAGCGCAGCGCCTCGGCAGGCTTCAGTCTGGCTGCCTGGCGCGCCGGATAGATGGTGGCAAGAAAACACATAATCATGGCAACCACCCCGATAAGCAGCGTATCGGAGACATCTATCAGCATGGGCAGTTTGTCCATGGTATAGACGCCGGGAGGCAGATCGATGAACTGATACTTTTTGAGCAGCCAGGCCAGCCCCAGCCCCAGCACATACCCGATGCCCGTTCCCACCATGCCGATGATCAGCCCCTGAAGCATGAAGATACGCCGGATGGCGCCGGCCGTGGCTCCCATGGACATGAGAATGGCGATATCCCGCGTTTTTTCCATGACCAGCATGACCAGCGAAGTGATGATGGAAAAGGAACCCACCAGAATGACCATGGCCAGCACGATGAACATGCCTATACGTTCCAGCTGGAGCGCGGCAAACAGGCTTGCGTTCAAATCCATCCAGTTCTGTGCGTAGAAAGGAGGCCCGAGCTGTTTCTGGATGGTGGCGGCAATCTCGCGGGCCTGATAGGGATCTTCGCAGAAGGCTTCAATGCCGGAAACCCGGCCCTCCGGAAGGCCGAGCAGTTCCCGGGCCGCGTCGAGCGAAATATAGGCCAGACGGCTGTCATAATCCGTCATGCCGGAGCTGAACATCCCCACCACCCGGAAGGAGCGTATCTTCGGCGTAAAGCCCGTTGCGCTGCGCTGTCCCATGGGCGACAGGAGATTGACCCGGCTTCCCACGGTCAGGCCGAAGCGCGCGGCAAGATTTTTTCCGATGACAATGCCGGGCACGCCTTCCCGGGCGAGATCCCGGGCATCCCCCGCGGGCATGTCGCGCAGAAGTTGCAGAGCCGTTCCGGCCTGAAGAGGATCGACGCCCCGCACCACAAGCCCCGTGGCTCCGCGCGCTGTGGACAGCAACACTTCCGTATAAATATACGGCGTGGCGGCCTTTACCCCGGGCACAGCCTGAATTTCTGCAAGTACGGATGCCAGAGGAGAAGCCTGCTCCGTCCCGGCCTCTGCGCTCTCTTCCTCCGTCCCGGCTGCGTTCTCCGGTCTGTCCACGGGATCAAAAATCGCCGGATCAGCCGAAAGCAACGTAACGTGCGCGTTTGCCCCCAGAATTTTATCCCGAATATCGGAGGTGAAGCCGTTGTACACGCCCATGACCACGACAAGCGCGGCTACACCTATGGCCACGCCAAGCACGCTCATGAGCGAAATGACGGAAATGATGGTCTGCTTGCGGCGCGACATCAGATAGCGCGACGCGATGAAGCGCTCGAACCCCATGCTCTTCCGCCTGCTAATGTGCCCGTATTTCAGTATTGCTCATGAAAACCCCCGTCTGTGGGTGTACGTCTCATCGGAACATCCCCGCCTTTCGGGAATGATCCGCAACGATTCCGCAGCATCCTAGATTTCAGGACGCAGCAACGGGAAGAACAGCACTTCGCGGATGGAGGGGGAGTCCGTGAGCAGCATGACCAGACGGTCAATCCCCACGCCCTGCCCCGCCGTAGGCGGCAGACCGTATTCCAAAGCCCGCAGATAATCGTCATCCAGGGGGTTTGCCTCCTCGTCGCCGGCGGCCTTTGCGGCCATCTGAGCCTCGAAGCGTCCGCGCTGATCCACGGGATCGTTCAGTTCGGAAAAGGCATTGGCATATTCCCCGCCGGAAATGAACAGCTCAAAGCGATCCGTCAATTCCGGATTTTCGTCGTTGCGTCTGGCCAGAGGGGAAATTTCAGCGGGGTAATAATAAATAAACGTGGGCTGGATGAGCTTCGGTTCCACATCCAGATCGAAGAGACGGGACTGGAGCTTGCCTATGCCGTCGCGTTCCATGTCCTTTTCTCCGCGGGCGGTCAGGTGAGCGCGCAGAGCGTCTTCGTTCCAGAAGAAATCCGGCTTGTGGCCGCCGACAAGTTCCAGAGATTCGTGGAAGGTAAGACGGTTCCAGCGTCCGGGGGTCAGATCTATTTCCTGCTCCTGATAGGTGATCACCGTGCTGCCGCAGACTTCCAGAGCAATATGGGCGAAGAGCTGCTCCGTGAAATCCATGAGATCTCGGAACGTGGCAAAAGCCCAGTAGAATTCGCACATGGTGAATTCCGGATTATGCCGGGTATCCGTGCCCTCGTTACGGAAGGAGCGATTGAGTTCGAAGACCTTTTCCAGCCCGCCCACAATGAGACGCTTGAGATAAAGTTCCGGGGCAATGCGCAGATACAGGTCTATATCCAGCGCGTTGTGGTGCGTGATGAAAGGCTTTGCGGCCGCGCCCCCGGCAAGGGGATGCATCATGGGAGTTTCCACTTCCATGAAGCCGTGCTGTTCCATGAAGCGGCGAAATTCCCGGATAATGCGCGAACGCTTGCGGAAAATATCGCGCGTGCGGGGATTGACTATCAGATCGACGTATCTCTGCCGATAGCGCAATTCCACATTGGTCAGACCGGCATATTTGTCCGGCAGAGGCCGGAAGGACTTCGTCAGGAGCTTCACTGCGGAGCATTTCAGCGTAAGTTCGCCCGTCTTTGTGCGGAACAGCTTCCCCGTCACGCCCACGATGTCCCCGACATCCAGCTTTTTGAACACCTTGAAGGCGTCATCCCCAAGCCCTTCCCGTTCGGCGTAGCACTGAATTCTGCCCGTGCGATCCTGAAGATGGAAGAAAATCACCTTTCCAAAGGAGCGGGAAGAGATCATGCGTCCGGCAAGAGAGAAGGTCTCGTCAAGATTTTCAAGTTCTTCGCCGCTGTAGGCCTCATATTCGGCGCGCACGCTGCCGGCGTCGTGTTCCTTGCGGAAGTCGTTGGGAAAGAGCGGAACACCCGCATCCAGCAGGTCACAGGATTTCACCACGCAGTTTTTGACCACTTCATTCAAATCGCCGTGTTCGGCGAAACTTTCCAGCATGGGCATGAAATAGGCCGCGTGTTCCGAATGCGTGGCAAGCTTGATGGGCTTTTGTGTTTTGTTCTGCGTGCTCAAGGGAACTCTCCGGGACTGCCTGCGCGGGGGGGGGATGATTCCGTCATGGAATGAGCGCCTTCCCCTGCGCACGAATGCGCGCTCTTCAACCTTAACCGTAAAAAATTTGCGTATGTCAATTATGGCACGGCGTCAAGCGCATCGGCAGGCTCCGGCCGCGGAAAAGCATAAGGGCCGACGACGAAATCTCAGGCCAACCCGCGGAGGTCTCCCGGCAGAATGCGCAGCGGCGCAGCCTTCCGGGCCTGGCGCAAAGCCGACCACAGAGCCTGCCGTCCTCCTGCGCGGCGTAAACGCTCAAGCAGCAAAGAAGGCGAAAGCCGTTCTCCCCGTTCCGCAAGACCGGCCTTTGCCGCAAGCAGACCCGTCAGAGATTCCGGGGAGATTCCGGCCGCCCGCAGGGCGGCAATCCCCATACTGCCGTGACGCTTGGCCAGCCGCTCGCCCTCTTCGTCGTGCAGCAGGGGAAGATGAGCAAAGCGTCGCGGACGATGCCCGCCGAACATTCCGGAGAGCAGATCATACAGCAATATCTGCCTCGGTGTGGAAAAAAGAATATCCTCGCCGCGCACAATCAGACTCACGCCCATCTCCATATCGTCCACGGCCACGGCAAGCTGATAGGCCCACACGCCGTCGGAACGGCGCAGCGCGAAATCCCCGCCGCATTCGGCGAAGCTCATCCGGCAAAGCCCGGCGATCTCGTCCTCAAATTCCACGACGGCATTTTTTTCGTCCTGAGCGGGACAGGCCAGACGCCACGAGGGGCGACGCCCTTCCGCTTCCCGGGCCGCACGCTGTTCAGCCGTCAGATTGCGGCAGGTTCCGGGATAGGGCGCGCCGGCGTCCCCCACGGCGGAACCGGGGAGGGCAGCCGAGCCATGGGGTGCGCCCGCAAGATCGCGCAGTTCCCGCCGGGTACAATAGCAGGGATAGAGCAGCCCGGCCCGTTTCAGATGTTCGCAGGCCGCCTGATACAGCTCTCCCCGCCCGCTCTGGCGTACTGGTCCTTCGTCCCAGTCCAGCCCCAGCCAGGTCAGATCCGCAAGCGCGGCCTCCTCCCATTCCGGACGAGAGCGGGCGGGATCGATATCTTCCATACGCAGGATCACGCTCCCGCCCTCAAGTCGCGTGGCCATCCAGGCCCAGAGGAAGGCCCAGGCATTACCGAGATGCAGCGGCCCCGTAGGGCTGGGAGCAAGCCTCCCGCGTGCAGCCGTCATTGCGCGGCATCCTTTTCGGCGTCAGGGGAAGCCGAAAGCTGCGCAGCATCCGCCCCGATCGGCGCGGAAGCCTTTCCGCCCTGCAGGGCCTCCCGCGAAGCTTCAAAAAAACGCTCGAGAATGCTGTTGGAAACCAGCATTCCGTTTCGGGTAAGGCGCAGATAGCCGTCCTTGATGCGTACCAGACCATGCCGATGCAGCGCGTGTACCAGCTGCTTGTGATCGCGCAGAAAATCGCGTCCCGTCAGTTCGCGGTAGGCCTTCACTCTCAGGCCGCGCGTGGTGCGCAGCCGCAACATGATCAGTTCCAGTACGCGATCGCTCAGTTCCAGCGTTTCCGCGGCGGAGCCGGTAGAATGGCGTTTCACCTGCCGCGCCCAACGGTTCAGATCCGCCGGATTCGTCCAGCGACGCCCGCCGATGGTGGATGTGGCCGAAGGGCCGAGCCCCAGATAATCCTCTCCTTCCCAGTACCCCATATTATGACGGCACAGATAGCCCATACGGGCAAAATTGGAGATCTCGTACTGGAGATAGCCCAGTTCTTCCAGCAGTTCCGCCCCCTGAACATACATACGGGCGGACTCGCGCTCATCCGGAAGAGGAAGCAGCGCGCCGCTCCGGCACAGTTCCAGCATGGGCGTACCTTCCTCCAGCGTCAGCCCATAGCAGGAAAGATGTTCCGGCCGCAGACGCGCCACTTCCTTCAACTGCTTTTTCCACTGATGCGACGTCTGACCGGGCAGTCCCCACATGAGATCCAGGCCGATGTTGTGAAAATGGGCGTCGCGCAGGGCATACACGGCACGCGTCACATCAGCGGCACAGTGAACTCGCCCGAGTACCGCGAGATCCATATCGTTCAGGGACTGCGCACCGAGGGAAACCCGGTTGATCCCTTCCCGCAGATACTGCGATGCCGTAGCCTTGCTGATGGATTCCGGATTGGCCTCCATGCTGATTTCCGCCGCCCCTTCCAGCTTGAAGCAGCGGGCGGCCTTGCTCAGGATGGTTCCGATAATCGAAGGCGGCAGCAGACTGGGCGTACCTCCGCCGAAATACACGGTCCGAATGGCGGGACGGCCGAGCCGATCCGCCCACTGGGCCATTTCCATGACGACATTGTCCATCCAGAGCTGCATGCGTTCCGAGGCCGCATCGAGAAGCCCCTCGCCTCCGACAGCTTCGGAGTAGAAGGAACAGTACCGGCATCTGGATCGACAGAAAGGAACATGAATATACAACAGCATGGGGGAAACATCGAAAAAAGCGAAGCTCTCGTCAAGGCCCCGGAGGGGATAACGGCGAGTGGACGCTTCCGGAGCTTTCCTGTATATTCGCCTTCCCTTTCCCGGATCGCTCCGCAGCCGGAACCTGATCCGGGCAGGACGATGAAATCCGGAAGTCTGCTCCGGATTCGGACAGCTTTTTCAGAAGGACGCCATCATGCTGTCTTTACGCATTTTCAAACCATGCGCCGTCCTGCCGGCGCTTTTGCTCTTTGCCTCTGCCCTTGCCCTGCCCCTTCCCGCTGCGGCGCTTACCTATACCATGGAAGAAGCCGTCAACGAGGCCCTCAAGGTCAATCCTGTGCTGGAAAGTTCCGCACAGTACCTGCGTGCGGCGGAATCCGCCCGCCTGGAAGCGCGCGCCGGTTTCGGGCCAAGCGTGGGCGTGAACTACGGAGCAACGCTGTACGACAAGGAACGCCCGGAGCGAAACACCAAAAAGTCATACAGCTTCAGCGTGAATGTCAGTCAACCCCTTTTCACGGGCTTCAACCTGCTCAACTCCTACCAGAAAGCGGCCCTTCAGGAGGATGAGAAACGCCTTGAACTCGAAAACGCAAGGCTCGATATTGTCAGGCAGGTACAGGCAAGCTTCCTCGAATATCTGAGAGCGCAGGAAAATATCCGCAGCACGCAGCGTTCGCTGGAACGGGCCCGTGCCCAGCTTGCCCTTGCCCGGGCATCCTATGACGTCGGTACCCGTCCCCGTCTGGACGTGCTTCAGGCCGAACTGGAAGTCAGCCGCAGCGAGGCTGTGCTGATCCAGTGCGAAAACAGTCGGGATATCTGCCGGGCCCAACTGAATACCCTGCTCAACCTTCGCGTGGACGCCGACACCGACTATGTGGGAGATCTGAATACCGTCCCCTTCAAGGGAACGCTGGACAACTGCCTCGAACGGGCCTACCGCATGAGGCCGGATCTGCAGCTTGCCCAGCTGGCCGTGGACATCGCCCGCAAGGATCGCGGCATGGCCCGCAGCGCATTCTTCCCCCAGCTTGCCGCCAGCTTCATATGGCAGAGCGAGGGGGATACTCCCCGTGCGGCAGGCAGCAAATACACGGGAAGCGACTACAATCAGTGGCAGGCCGGGCTGACTGCGAGCTGGAGCATCTTTGACTCCGGCAGGGATTACCATGCAATCGGGAAAGAGAATGCCAACATAGCCGCGCTTGAAGCCCAGCTCCGCAGCTGTTTCAACGACTCGGCCTATGAAATCAAATCCTGTCTTTCCTCCGTGCAGGACACTCTGCGCATGATCGACGTGGCCCGCCGTTCCGTGGCCAGCGCAAAGGAATCCTATAACGACGCAAAAATGCGCTATGAACTCCAGCTCGGCACAAACCTCGATCTGCTGACGGCCCAGTCCGATCTTGCGGAGGCAGAGCTTTCCCTCATCTCCGCCCAGACGGACTATCTCACCGCGCTTTCCGCCCTGTATGTAGCCATGGGAGAAATCAATCCGAGCCTCGGCAGCGCACGCGGCAACTGACCTCTTCGCGGCCTGCCGCAAATCCGTTCCCTCTCGGATACTCCCGGCCAGTATCCCTCATCCGGATGACGCGCCACGACGGTGAACGAGTAAACGGCACGCCTTTCTCATCCTGCGACCGGAGCTTCCCTTATCGGGAGTCTCCGGCAGGGAGCTGTTACCTGCTTTTCTTTTTTCATGCCGTCCTTCATCCTGCATCAGAGGGATTTTCCTCATCCATACGCTTATCCCGCCGGGAAAAGAATATATATGGAGAGCAGACGTCATAAATCAGAGCGTATTGCTCTTGAGCATATCTGCAATTCAGGACGCTGTGTTCCACAGCCTGCCGCGTTCACGCCTCCGCCGGTGACAGTGCTGTCCATATCTGTATGTTCTGCGTCTACAGGCACGACCCTGCAGACTCGCGCCGGGCAGTTCTCCGGAGCCGGCGTCTCGCTTTAATTGATTACGGGAGCGGTTTCAAAGCACACTAAAAGGCCGGAACAGCATACGCCGCTCCGGCCGCAGAAGCTCCGAACCGGATACGTTGCCTATCCGCGTTTCATTTCGGTAACAAGACTGCTGAGTTCCTGAGCCTGCCTTGCCAGTTCGGAGACGGCCTCGGAAGATTGCTTCATGGCTTCCGCCGTTTCCCCGGAAATTGTGGTCACATGCCCGATGGACTGGGTGATTTCCTCGCTTGAGGCAGACTGCTGCTCGCTTGCCGCGGCAATGGCCCGAACCTGATCCGCCGTTTCTTCAGCCATGTTGACAATGGCGCTGAGGGCATCCCCGGACTGAACGGCAAGCTCCGTAGCCTGAGAAATAGTCTGCACTGCCGCGTCGAGCTGCTGTACGCTCTTGGTCGTACTTTCCTGAATGGCCTTGATCGCGGAGGCCACGTCGGAGGTTGAGGCCATGGTCTTTTCCGCCAGGTTGCGCACCTCGTCCGCCACCACGGCAAAGCCGCGTCCCGCATCCCCCGCTCTGGCCGCCTCAATGGCCGCATTCAACGCCAGCAGGTTGGTCTGATCGGCAATATCGGAAATGACTTCCATGATATTGCTGATAGCCTGGGCATGTCCGTCGAGTACGCCCATATCCTCCTTCAACTGAACAGACTGACGCTGTACATTCTGGATGCTGTCCACAACACTGTGGACAATCTGCGCTCCATCCTCGGCCTTCTGTTTCGTCTCGGAGGAAAATTCCGCAGCCTTTCCGGCGTTGCGGGCAACCTCAAGCACCGTGGTATTCATTTCATCCATGGCGGTGGAAGTTTCCGCCATACGGGCAGCCTGTTCCTCCGCCCCCTTGCCGGACTGCTCAATCTGGGCGGAAAGCTGCTGCGAGGCGGAAGATACCACATTGATGACAGACTCAAGCCGATCCGCCGCGACAAGAATACTGTTGCGCCGCGCCTGCGCTTCCTCACTGGCCTTGTTCGCCGCACGCATCGCGGCCATGGCCTTTTCCGATTCCTCGCGGGCATGCTCGGACTGTTCCTGCGCGGCCTGGATATGCTCCCGGAGAATGGCCACCATCTTCAGAAGATTATCGAACACACCAATATGTGCAGAACCGTCGTCGACGTCGAAATCCCCACCGGCCACACGATCCGCCAGCACTGCAAGTTCGCCGGGATCCACTCCAAGCTGCCGGTGTACGCTGGTACTGATATAAAGTGCTACCCCGATACCCAGCAGCAGCGCCAGCAGGGTGACTCCGAGAACCACGCCGTTGACCATGCTGTTGGTTTCCTGCACGGCCGCAGTACCGGACGCCGACAATTTTGCGGCCTGCTCCTGCAGAGAGAAGACGAGCCTGGAGACCTGCTCTCTCAGTGAGCCCATATTGACCTGCTGATCAATATACTGCGCAATGAGTCCGCTGTATTCCTCAAACTGCTTGAGCATAGCGTTAAACGCCGTCCGGCAGTCTCTGTCCCGAATTTGCGGTTCCAGCTTTTCAAGGGCCGTCACGGTTTCCTTAAGAACTGCAAGAATACGATCGCCGGCATCCTTCCCCGTGGTCATGCTGAAGGCGGCCACCCCCGTGCGCACTTCCGTATCAACCCTGGTGCGAATGCTGTTCATGGACACGAACACGTCAATATCAGCGTCCACCCTTTCCATGCGGAGCTGACGTTCCATACGGGCAAGGATATCGTCATACAGGGCGGCCGTTTTCCTCAAAACGTCGTCCGCCTGCTTTTTAAGATCATTGATCCTGCGCTGCTCCGTCACCAGCTGCTCCAGCAGGCCATGCAGCGTTCCGGCGTCGCTCATAACCTTCTGCAAATCCTTTCTGCTGGCTTCACTGACCTCCATTGCCGCAGCCTTTCCGAAAATTTCCCTCGCGGCGTCAATACGTTGCAGAGCGTTATCGGCATAACGTTGATCGCTTGTCGACGTATAGAACGTCGTGGCAACCTGCATCTGCAACAATGTTGCCCGTGCATTGTCTACCAACGCCGCTTCCGCCGAATGCTCGCTCATGGTATCGGTAAGCGACAGACTCACATATCCCAGCGCCCCGGTCAGGACCAGCATGGCGGCAAAACCCGACAAAATTTTCGTGCGCAGTTTCATTGTTCCCTCTGGGCTTGTCTCATTAAATTCTGTTCGCGGATAACCCTTCAGCGGCAAAGCTTCCCTCTCTATCGCCGCCGGCATAAAAATAATAGGAAAAGAATCTTCGGGCAATTCCCGTTTTTCCGAATCAGAAAAAATTTCTCCGGCAGGAAAACTTCGACCAATCCATGCCGTCGCTTTTCCGGGAAGAAATGTTCCCCGCTCGAAGTAAGGTTTTCTGCCTCTCATCGACAAAAGACGTTCCCCCGCAGGGGAACGTCCCTTCTCCTTTCCACTTCTGGAAGAAGATCATTCATACCCAAACTTTTCCTGATCCGTTCCGCTTATCCATTATTTTTTCATGGACAAAGCCCGAAAAGACGGAACAGGTTCAGGCTCCGGATCGTGCCAGCTCCTGCTGAAGCCTGACGGTTGCGCCATCAATCAAGCCCTGCAAACGGGTAAGATATGCCGCCCTATCCACCAGAGGATGCGGATCGGAGGCGCGCAGAGCCTGAAGTGCGGGAATTTTTTCCGTCAGTCCCGTACTGAAGGGATGAGCCGTCAGATCTACCTCTATATTCAGTGCAGCGTCCCCCAGTTTTTTCATACTGTCCAGATAGGCGCGAACCTGATCGGGGCCTTCAATGGCATTCAGCCCCTGCCCGCCCACGGTCACAGCCTTCCATTTCCCGCCGCCATGCCGTACTTCATACATATAGGAGGCGGTCCCCCAGGTATGCCCCGGAGTTTCCAGAACGGTAAACACGTTGTCGCCGCAGCGCAGTTCTTCGCCATCATGGACAACCAGATCCTTTCCTTCCGGCATGGCCCACTCCTTCGGCGTTCCCCTGCTGGCAGCGGCATAGCGTACGGCTTCGTCCCAGCCCCGTTCCGTCATGGCAAAACGGGCGTTCTTCAACAGCCCCTTCAGGCGCAGACAGCCCCCCACATGATCAAAATGACCATGCGTCATGAGTACCAGCTTGATCTGATCCTGCGCAATCCCGGCCGTTTTTAAATTCTCGATGAGAAAATCCACAAAAGGTTCATGCGTCGTGTCGATGAGAACCCAGCCGTCACTGGTCTCAACAGCCCAGGCGGAGACCCAGGTAAGACCCAGTTGCCAGACGTTGTCGAACACCCGGTACGGCGCGCGTTTCTGCCTTTCAGGAGAGTTGAGCCAGGCATTGAGCTTTTCCGGCATCTTCTTTGTAGCGCCGAATTCCTTAAAAAGACGCGCAACTTCGGCGGAATCCATGTCGGGAACGGCAGCAATGGCAGGAAATGTCGGCAAAAGGGCCGCGCCAAGAGTACAACTGCTCATCTCAATGAATCTGCGACGGGAAATGTTCATGCTTTTTCCTCTATGCTTTTGACAATATCCATGTGGCATATGGTAAGCCCATTCCCCTCCGCAGAGATGCTCGCTTAATAATTTGTCACAGAGCTTTATTCTTTGTAACAAATATTTCCGGAGTACGTCCCCGCCCCGGGGGGAGCAATGCTCCCCCGGTTCCCTGTCGGACGCGCCGCGTCGAGTCGACGGCGTCGGAAGCTCCTGCGCTTCCGGTTCAGCGGTTCCAGCCCATATGATAGTAACCGCCGTTCATACCGCGTCCGTTCATGCCGCGCCCGGCCATACCGCCACGGCCGTATCCGTCATAACCGCGACCGTATCCGTCATAAGCACAGCCATAGACGCAGCCGGCTCTCCCCCGACCATAGCCCCCGTAGGGCATGGCCTCGAATCCCGTTTCAGCAGCCATTTTCTCACGAAAACTCACAGCCGTATCGTTCAGTCTGGAAGAAAGTTCGGCAACTTCCCCGGAAAGTCTGCTGATCTGATCCGGCTTGGCATTGGGATTGGCGGAAAGGGCGTTCAGCTCCAGATGCTTGGCCTGAAGCTGTTCGCGCAGAGGCGTCACTTCCGCCACATGATCCTGAATGAGCTTGTCCACGGCCGCACGCTTTTCCGGAGTCAAATCCTGATAGCCGGCGTTGTAGTAGCAGGCCCCATAGTTTCCGGCATAAGCGCCCGCCATGCGCCCCTGATAGCCGCGGGCAAAGGTAAGAGTTGCGGTTCCGAGTACGAGAGTGGTGACAGCCAGACCAGCCATGATTCTGCGAGCGTTCATATGATTCTCCTTTATCTCCGCATTGTGTGTCGGATGTTTTTTGTTTCGCCCGGAGAGAAACTCTCCGTCGTATGCACAGCCTTTAGCAAAGGACGTGCCAACAGCTAATACAAACGATAACATATTGATATAAATATATATTTATAAAATTCTCCGTTTCAACTGTTTCAAAAGATTCGCAGATGACACGTTTTGTAACATTTTTGCCGTTACAATGTGAGTAATTTCTACACGCAAGCCTGTATTGTTACTTTTTTTTACACCTGCCTCTGTCTTACGGCAGGCCCGAAAGGTTCCGTTACACCCTGCGGTATCAATACTCCGGCCTCGACGGGCCATGAAAAACGACCGGGCCATGTCCTCATGA
>DWXS01000075.1 GCA_019119045.1 Candidatus Mailhella merdavium
CATTATACAAATAACACTGTATATATTCATCAACAACAGATCACTTTCCTTTCTCCCAGAACAGGCTGAACGCAGTATATATCCTGAATCGAATCAGCCAGTATAACATTCAACTTTGCCGCATTGTACTAAGACGGCGGGAAAATATCGTATTTTCCCGCCGCTCCAGATATCAGTCAATGGTATTGTTCCCCGTCATGCTCAATTCGGACGACGGTATCCACCAGGCACGCCCTTCGGACTGAGCATGAGCTGCCAGAGCTGAATGGTGCGGGCGCGAAATGCGGCAGCACAACTTGAAAGATAGTAGTTGAACATACGACGCAGACGCTCGTCACAGACAAAGGCTCCGGCCTCGCGCCCCTTTTCAAATCTGTCCTTCCAGGCCATGAGCGTTCTGTCATAATCGGCGCCGAAATTATGCCAGTCTTCCAGCACGAACACGCCTTCCAGAGCTTTTGCCAGCGACGACGGAGACGGCAAAGCACCATTAGGGAAGATGTAACGGGTCAGCCAGGGATCCGCGCCGCAGCCTCCGCCGTTACTGCCTATGCTGTGAAGCAGGAACAATCCGTCCGGACGAAGGCATTTCCGAATCATATCCAGAAAAACACGGTAATTTTTACGTCCCACATGCTCAAACATGCCTACGGAAACCACGCGATCCCATGTGCCGTTTCCTGCACCGGAACGGGTACAGAATGTCGACTGGCCCGGTAAGTCACGATAATCCAGCAGCATGTATTCCACAGGCAGAGAACCAGCCTTTTCCCTGTCCACGATAAGCTGTTCTTCCGATACGGTGATCCCTGTCACCTTCACCTGATAATGCTCCGCCATATAGCGGGATAATCCGCCCCAGCCGCACCCGACATCCAGCACGCTCATGCCGGGCTTCAGTTCCAGCTTGCGGCAAATAAGCTCCATTTTGGCAATCTGAGCATCTTCCAGATTATCCGCGTGTTCCCAGTAACCACAGCTATACTGCATGAACGGATCAAGCATGGCCCTGAACAGCGCAGGATCAGCGTCATAGTGGTGCTTTGCTACCATAAAGGCGCGGGAACGACTCTGAAGATTCAGCAGGCGGAATGCAGCTTCATGCAGCCAGCCCGACAGGTTGTTGCTGATGTGTTGTTCCATTCCGCTCCGAATGGCCCGAAACAACATTTCATCCATGCGGTCGCAATCCCACCAGCCGTCCATATAGGCCTCTCCCAAGCCCAGTGTGCCGTGAGAAAGAATACGACCGAAAAGACGTCCGTCGTGAACAACAACATCCCAGGGGCGAGGTGCGGCGAAATTTTCCCCATCCACAAGGATACGTATATCCGCAGCTTCGCACCATTCGCGAAACTTTTTTTCAAGTGCGCCTGCGCGCGCAGGCGCACTTGTGCTGTTTGAAGACTCTGTCATGACATACCTCCTTATTCATGACGTATAGAATCCTACATCGCGGGACGCCATGATAGTTAACCCGTTCCGGCACCTCTTCTCGGTATCGGCGGGGAGAGGATGTCAGTATGGCAAGGTCACCTGCGTCGTACCCCAACGGGGGCACCGGCATGGCGCTCCGCCAGTTCGGCTGCGAGTGAAGAGCGCGATCCGCCAAGTCCGGCCCGTTCCGCTTCCTTTTCCCGGGCAATCTTGGCATTGATGTCGCTCAACATCCTTTGAGCCTCAGCATTCTCCGGCTGAAGTTCAAGAGTAATTTCAAGACATTTCAAAGCCTTGTCAAGCGTATACCCGCGTGAAAAGACCTTGGCCATATTCAGAGCGATAATGGGCGACGAGCGGGGAAGCGCACCGTCAAGCGAAAGAGCCTTGAGCATGGAGTTCACGGCAAGATCGTTTTCCTTCCCTTCAGCATGGGCCAGAGCGATATTATAATACAGCACTGCGGAATTGGGGATAATCTTCAGAGCCTTTTTGTATTCCGTAATGGCATCCTTCCAGCGTCCCTGCTTACGCAGGCTGATACCCAGCTGGTTGAAGGTGGAAAGGTCGTCGGCAGAGAGGTTCTGGCCCTTTATTTCAAGGCATTGACGCAGGTATTTTTCCGCCTGCACGGGGTCGCTGTCCTGCAGAGACATGGCAATCTGCTCGGTCATGGCCGCCACCTGACTCATGGCATCCTTGTAGGCACGCGATATTGCGGTATCGAACAACTGCTTGGCGGCTTCAGTATTGCCCATGGCCGCCTGAAGCTGTCCCAGCTCGACCTTGCGCTGGGCATTCAGAGGAGAAAGCTCGTCCAGTCGCTTCAGATATTTCAGCTGCATATCCTGCTTTCCCGTCTCTTTGGCGAGATCCACAAGTTTCTGCAACGGCTCAAGATAGTTATCATTGAATTTGGAAGCCCGTTCATAGGCCAGCTGCGCCTGATCGTTGTTGCCGGAAACGCGCAGAGCATCTCCCATGACAACATAACCGGCGGCATTATCCGGCTTTGCCTCCAGAATCTTTTTCGTGATCTTGATGGCTTCACTGCCGAAATTACGCAGCACAAAACCGCGGGCTTTATCCAGAAGCTGCTGTACAATGCTCGGTTCCCGCAGGGTGGCGGCCATTTTCTCCACCAGATCGATACCGCTTATGGGCTTGAGGATGAAGTTGTCCGCTCCTGCCTCGAACATCAGCATGATCCTGCCCTTGTCGGCTGTGGTGGTCATGACAAAAATACGCAGTTCGGGAAAACTTTCCTTATATTGCTTGATCAGCAGGCTGGTATCGCCGGTGCTGGTTATCACTCGCTCTATGAACAGCGCGGGTTTGCGGTTCTCATTGAAGGCGTCCGTAATGGCCTTCAGCGTCTTGGTGGGATCAAGCACCAGACTGACCAGATTGGCCTCATTGCCCAAGGCAAGATCCTTGACCGTCGTCCGCAGAAGACGCACAAAAATAGGATCGTCCGACAACACGAGCAGCAGTCCGTGACGTTTGACAAAAAAATCCCGCAACACTGCTTTTTGCTTGTTCTGTTTCTGTTTTTCCTGAAAGTCCGCAAACGCCATATTTTCCGCTCCGCCCGGCAGTTCCGGTTATGAACGACAGCCCCGCGCCCTGTCGAGAATTCAATCCGCGCCTGCTCCTGAAAAGGGGCGCGCATCATCCCGGTCAATCCCCGGCATGGGGAAGAAAGATGAAGACTTCCGGTTCCCGACCGGGTCGTCAGCTTTCGAGCATCCGGGAACATCCCCCCATATTACGGCATATTATTCACTTGCTCAAGCGGCACTTAAAGCCCCGGGGCGGCATCTTTCAGGAAAGAGGCCTTTTCCGAAAATCTTATATCTTCGAGCCATCCACTTCCCACGCCTGAGAAAACTCTCTATCGGCAAAAGCCTCGGCCAAGCCTTCCATCTGTTTCAGACGCAGAACTTCGTCCGGCTCCATACCCAGTTCCCGGCCTATGCGTTCGCTTGTCCAGTTATGCCGACGCAGCAGGGTCACAAGTCGCGCCGTCAGTTCCACCTGATGCGTTCCTCTTGCCATATTATGGCGTACCGTGGCGGCAATGCGATCTTCAAGCTTCTTTTCCAGTCTCACCACAGGCAGATAATTCCCGAGACTTTCCCGAATCTGCCGATTATTTTTCGCCGCCTGTCTTCGGTGAA
Organism: Candidatus Mailhella merdavium; assembly: GCA_019119045.1. Taxonomy (GTDB): domain Bacteria; phylum Desulfobacterota; class Desulfovibrionia; order Desulfovibrionales; family Desulfovibrionaceae; genus Mailhella; species Mailhella merdavium. Next base: position 3,618 of record DWXS01000075.1, read on the forward strand.
AGCCGTCCACAACAACATACTCCTTTCCTTCGCCGGCAACCACTACAGGCATGGTAAAGCCGTCTTTCTGGATCGAACGAATGAGAAGCCTCATTTCCGGCGGAGCCACACGATTGGGATTATAATCGTTGCCCCGCACGGTATCGATCGGAATCAACTGCACCCGCGTCACAGGATGGGGAATATTCAGATAGTCCGCAGCCAGCGCAACAAGGCGATTATACACCTCCACCCGATCATCCAGCGCGTCATCCCGATCACGAAGCGCATCCTCAAGAACGACAAGAGCCTCATGCACCTTCATGCGCAAACTCCTTTTCAAGTCGCACAAAACGCCCAAGCCTGCGGACAATGCGAAAGCCGCGGCAGAGGTACAGATCCTTTTTGTCTCCAAAGTCCGTCGTAATCAGACGACGGGTTCCGGCTTCCCCGGCGGCACTGAGACAATATTCCAAAAGCGGCACGTCGCAGCCTTCTTTCAGGGCATACAAATGAAGCAGTTGCGTCGATGCGCGCCTGAAACGGAGAGACGCGAACGCGACGACCTCTCTGTCCCGTCCTTCTGTCATGATGAACCAGCGTCGTCCCGGTTCTGACGTAACAGGCCCCCCCAAAGCTCCGCGCACCCTCTGACTCAGCCCATACTCGCCCAGAAGGCCGAACAGCTCCCTGTTTTTCAGGGGATCCGGGTCATGAAAAAATTTCTGAATTTCCATCATAAGTCCATATACTTCATGATGATCCGCGTCTGACGTTCCAGATCTCTCCGGGTTTGGGAAAAACTCAGGCCCCGACACCAGTAATCGTTCTTCAGCAACACCTTGCAGATACGACGCCAGCTCGGAGCTTTATGTCGGGCCTCCAGCGCGGGATCCGCCTCCTGAGGAACAGACTCCACCCCGTGCCGCGCCCACCACCTGAGAAACGTCCCGATCTTCGCCCGATAGTGATCTGCCAGATGCGGCGGCATGGTTTCCAGCAGAAACCCGGCATAGCTCTGCCAGGTATGCCCTTCGGGAAGACAGATGCGCATATTGCCGAATACGTTTCCGGAAAGTTCCACATAACGGTTGCCGAAATTGGCCCCCTGCACCCGTCCGACGACTTTTGTCCATGTTTCCGGTTCCAGCATTTTGAACAGCCAGAGTCCCCGACGCTGATCGTCTCCATAAGGCTGGCACAGACGCATCTGGTGGATACTTACTCCCGCCATGTGCATGAGGTCGTAAATTCTGTTGTAATCCCAGCCGTTCCTCCCCGTAGCCGTCCAGATGTCTTCCGTGCGCCAGTCATAAATGGGATAGATATTCACGACCCCCGACGGCAGCACAGTACTCCAGCTTTTTCCATGCCAGCGACGTTTTGTCGCCGAAGCAATGGTTCGGAAACGATTCAGCGACTCATCGCTGCGAATGGCAACAATACAGGCACAGGACCTGCCTCCGGCAAATTCCTCCGCAAAAAGAGGAGAAAATTCCTCGAATTCCATCCCCCGCCTGAACCAGGGAAAATACCCCTCTTCCGCAATCACGCCCGGATACTCGGGGAGCGCGCGTACCCACAGGGGCCGGGCGTCAGGATCCCAGCACAGCCAGTGGGGTTGCAGCTGTGAAACGGAGTTGCGCAATCTCAACGGCAGGCATATCCAATGCGGTCGGACATCCGGTCTGGTCATAATTCGAGAGACAAATGCGGCCGTATGAGCATACCACGCTTCAAGGTCGATATGCAGCACATCCAGAGGGAGACGCCCCTTTTCCCGGGCGATATCCAGAGCCAGCTGAACCGCCACACCGGAATCCTTGCCGCCGGAAAAGGATACATACACCCGTTCGAATGAGTCAAAAACCTCCTCCAGTCGCAAACGTGCGGCCGTGTAAACATCCATTCCAAGAAAACGCTTCATACCCTCCTCTCCACAAAATTCCTCAGAGAAGTATAATCTCCCCCAAGTTTTCCAATTTCCCGTTTCAGTTCCTCAAGAGCATTCGCCTTCCTCATGAGTGCGGAATGGATACGATTGTCGATGTTGCAGTCGCACTGTATGGTGACATAATGTACTTTGCGCTTCTGTCCTATTCTGTGGCTGCGATCCTCGGCCTGAATTCTGAGGGAATATTTCCAGTTTTCCGAAAAAAAGAAGACATGATCCGCCTCGGTAAGCGTCAGACCGTGCCCGCCCGTTCCCTGCGTTGCCAGAAGCACTCCCCCTGCCTCTCTCCACTTATCAAGACGCTGCGTTCGTACCCCCGGGGACAGACCGCCGAAAAGCATATGCGAACGAAGCCACGGAAGCGATTCGGTCAGCCCCTCATTCAGGGCAAAGATGGATTCGCGATGATTCGTCCATACAATCATATGACTGGTTTTAATATTCCGGAGCAGCTCGATCAACAGGGAGACACGACGATTTTCCACTCTTCGACCACCGGAAAAGCCGGCGGGAACCAGACCGCAGGATACGGCGTGCAGACCGCAGAACAACCGGTATATCTCCATCCCCAGACGAGAGGGGTCGTTGCTTTCGCTCCTGACGCGCTCCAGAAATCGATATTTAATCACCTGATACAGGCGGGTCTGTTCCGGAGAAAAGGGACATGAAACATGTCTGTATGTCTTCGGAGGCAGATTCAGACACTCCTCTTTGCTCACCTGATAGACATACGGCAGGATAGTACGGCATACTCCGCCCAGATCCAGGGTTTTCCTCTCGCCTTCCACGAGTCCGACATGCGCTCTGCGAAACGTTTCCCAGGAGGAAACGCCCAGAATACGCGGAGAAAGAAAAGCCATCTGCGTATAAAGATCCTCAATGCCCTGCGTGATCGGCGTCCCTGTGAGGATCAGTCGATAAGGAGCCCGTATCCCGAGGCGGAGCAGTCGTCTGGTCCGTTTGGCCTTATGTCCCTTGATATATGTGGATTCGTCCACCACCAGAAACGTGCCCTTGTCAATAAGCTTTCCGAGCGCAGCGTAAACCCTGATCGATCTGCCGAGGCTTTCCAGCCCCACGATATGCCAGCCCGCCGAGGGAATATTCGTTTCCTTTGTTCTGGAATCAAAAACGTGAATATCTCCATTCAGGCATGACGTATGAAACAGAATTTCCCTTCGCGTCGTCTCCATAAGAGACACGGGACAGCACCAGACACATCGTGAAATAAGATGTCTGCGTAACCAGATCAGTTCAATGGCTGTACGCGTTTTGCCGGTACCCATATCCATGAACAAAGCCCCTACCTTGAGTCGGGAAAGTTTCATTACGGCGGCCCGCTGATGCTCATAGGCCGCCGTAGTCAAATGCCAGTCTCCCCCCGGACAGTTCATCGCCTCCTCCTTGAAAATCCAAAAGGCCGGGAGTCCCGCCATAAGCGGATCTCCCGGCCTCTACCAGCATATTTTACTTCAAAAAAGCCGGCGCTCCGGCCTTTTCACATCAGCAACCCATACTGCAATGCTTCACGCGATCCCGTTCCTCTGCGCGCTTGCCGTTGTTGAAACGATCCACCGTGCCCACCAGATACCCGGTGATGCGACGGATACGTTCGAACCCTACGCCTTCCCCCACCAGCTGTTCTGTTTTCTGTTCAGGCACAATGTTGCTTTTGGCCGGAATGTGTTCTGCGTACATGATGTCCTCTTTCCTGTTCGGAAACATTAAAGGGTGATGTTCGGGGTAACGTCAGCGGCAGAGGCCCGTTCGTCCGGCGAACGGTGATCCCTGGCATAGCCCTTGAGGCGTTTCCACTTTTCCAGCGGTATGCCTTCGCCCTCGCGCCGTCCGCAGCGGGGGCAGACATCGTTGATGATACCCGTATATCCACAGACAGGATCGCGATCCACGGGATGATTGATGGAACCGTACCCGACGCCCATTTCCTTCATGGCCCGGATAATATCCTCGAAGGCGTCGATGTTGCGGGAAGGATCGCCATCCACTTCCACATAGGTGATGTGTCCGCCGTTGGTCATGGCATGGTATGGGGCCTCCAGGCGGATCTTGTCATAGGCGCTGATGGGAAAATAGACCGGAATATGGAATGAATTGGTATAATATTCCCTGTCGGTCACACCGGGAATGCGACCGAAACGCGCCTGATCGAGTTTTACAAAACGCCCGGCCAGCCCCTCGGCCGGCGTGGCGATGACGGAAAAATTCAGCCCGGTTTCTCCGGTCTTTTGATCTGCCCGGTCACGGATGTGCTGGATGATGCGTCGCCCCAGTTCCTGGGCCTCTTCAGACTCTCCGTGATGCTTTCCTGTCAGGGCCTTGAGGCACTCCGCCAGACCGATAAAGCCAATGGTCAGCGTCCCGTGCTTGAGAACCTCGCGCACCTCGTCATCCGGGCCGAGCTTGTCGGAATCGAGCCAGATCCCCTGTCCCATAAGGAAGGGATAATTGCGCACCTTTTTCACGCTCTGTGTTTCCAGTCGCTCGAGGAGCTGATCAAAAACAAGGCTTATCATATCGTCGAGGCTGCGGAAAAAGGCGTCGACATCGCCATGCGCCAGAATGCCGAGGCGGGGCAGATTCAGCGACGTAAAGCTCAGATTGCCGCGTCCGTTGACGATTTCCCGGGAAGGATCGTACACGTTGCCGATAACACGGGTACGACATCCCATATAGGCAATTTCCGTTTCCGGGTGCCCTTCTCTGTAATACATCTTATTGAAGGGCGCATCGATGAAGGAAAAGTTCGGGAACAGCCTCTTGGCCGAAACACGACAGGCCAGCCGGAACAGATCGTAATTGGGATCTCCCTTCCGATAGTTGACGCCTTCCTTCACCTTGAAGATGTGAATGGGGAAAATCGGCGTTTCACCATTGCCAAGACCTGCTTCCGTAGCCAGCAGTACATTACGGATCACCATGCGCCCCTCGGGGCTGGTATCCGTGCCGTAATTGATGGAGCTGAACGGAATCTGCGCGCCGGCGCGGCTGTGCATGGTGTTCAGATTGTGTACCAGAGCCTCCATGGCCTGATAGGTATCCTTTTCCGTCAGTTCCAGAGCCTTGGATATGACGCGCTCCATTTCTCCATCGGACATGTCGGGCAGCATGCGGGCCATGGCTGAGCGCACAACGGCCATGCCCTCTTCTCCAAGAATGGAGTCTCTGTCCGCCAGCCAGGCCTTCAGCGCAGCACGCAACGGCGCGGCGTCATATCCGCGGATATCCAGCACCAGAGCCAGCTTGGAAATAAAGCTCTTGGCCACTCCGCGGGCCATTCCATATTCAAAGTTGGGTATGCTCTGTCCGCCGTGCTGATCGTTCTGGTTGGATTGAAGCGCAATGCAGGCCAGTGCGCTGTAACTCTGGATACTCTGCGGCTCCCGCAGAAAACCGTGCCCGGTATTGAAGCCGCCTTCAAACAGCTTCTTGATATCGATCTGACAGCAGGTAGTCGTCAGGGCAAAGAAATCAAGATCGTGGATGTGAATATCCCCATCCTTGTGAGCCTGACTGTGTTCCGGCTTGAGCATGTACATCTCATAAAACTGCTTGGAAGCCTCACTGCCGTACTTGAGCATGGTGCCCATGGCCGTATCGCCGTCGATATTCGCATTCTCCCGCTTCAGATCGCTTTCGCTGGCCGCCTTGAAGGTAAGATCCCGCATGGTCAGCATCAGGCGGGTTTTGCGCTCGCGCACGCGGGTGCGTTCGTTGCGATAAAGAATGTAGGCCTTTGCCGTGCGGGCATGACCAAGTTCAATCAGGGTCTTTTCCACCAGATCCTGAACTTCCTCCACGTCGGGCATGCCGTCTGAACCTTCAGGATAACGGTTTTCCAGCTCGGCGCTTACCCGTGAGGCAATATCTTCCGCCATGGCATAATCTCTGCCGCCCTGCGACTGGGCGGCCAGAAAGACGGCGCGGGCAATTTTCTCCTGCGTGAAGGGCACAGTGCGGGAATCACGCTTTCTCAGAGAAGTCAACATGTCTCCAGCTCTCAATCCTTTGACGCAACAAAGTGCGTCTCCATAAAAAGGCGAAAAAAAAGCATCACCCCGTCCGGGGGTATGCAGCTCATATACAGGGGCAGACGACATGATGCGGAAAACTTCCAGTTTTCCGTTACATCGATACGCCCGGTAGAGACCCCCCGCCCCGGTCGGCACGTCAGACATGGCAGGTCTTCTGGCTCTCGGGTCTTCACCCCTGTCGCCTTCCCGGCTCCGGCAGGAACCAGTGGCATCATGACGGGACTCGCCGATCACAGCTGCGGGGACAGCTCCGGCTTCTTCCGCACAGCATGCTGTGCGGAAACTCCGGATTCCCTTTTTCACCAGCCCAGAACAGGGGCCGGTACCATGTCGAGATTTTCTTTATCCTCCCCTCCGCCCGCACGTCAAATCGCGCAAATCCTTACGCCGCAACGATCCTTAATAAAATGTGCAAATATGGTGACAGGTTGCAGAAGGGGAAAAAAAGTAAAATTTTCCTCTCTCCATCCGGCATCAATTTTGCATGACACGGCATGCGGCCTCAGTCCGGCAAGTTCTGCCGAACGATTTTCCCGCAGGAGTGAATACCATGGAAATTTCCAGTTATGGCAGTATTTTTTTCGCACAGGAAACAGACGAATCCTCTCGCATAAGACTGAACCGCGACAAGAGCGAAGAACAGGAAAACGGAAATACGGAGCTTTTCGGCGGAAGCGACACGGTTACCATTTCCGAGGAAGCCCGGAAGCTCTCTGAAAAACTGCTTCTGGAAAAACAGGAAGAACAGCGCAGACAGGAACAGGAAGATCAGCAGAAGGCCGACGCTCAGGCTCTGGCCGCCCGCAATACCGGGAGAAACGAAGCCTCTGGACAGAGTTCGGCAGCTCCCGCAGGCGCTTCCGGCGGCAGCGGCGGGGCCTCTTCCAGCTCCGCTTCCAGCGCAGAAAGCATAGAAGCACAGATTCAGCAGGTAGAGGCACGTCTCCAGACCATCGCGTCCAGTTCGCAGCCGGAAAGCATCAAGAGCAGTCAGATGGCTATGCTTCAGTCTCAGCTTGCCGAACTGCAGCAGCAGCTGAATCAGGCTCAAATGGCCTGACCTTCTCCGTGACATCATATACGGCAAGGCCGGCGGATTCTGATGAGTCCGCCGGCCTTGCCGTATATGAACACCGTTCAGAGACTGCCGAATATCTGAATGATTTTCCGACAGAATCAGCCCCTCCTCCATCGAAAATCATGACAGAGCAGCGTCTTGTCCGTTACGGATGCCGCCCGACTTTTACCATTTCCGCCGACGGGAAAGAAAAGGGGATCTTTTCGCGGCGGCTTTTGCCTGCCGGAACCAGTCGTTCCGAAAACAATCAAACATACGATTTATATATCGCCGACAAAGTTTATTCCATATTTTAAAAAAGATATGATATAGAAAACGACGCTCCTTCCTCCGGTAAAGAGAACTATCAGGCAAGGAGTTGAAATTCCTTTCGTTCTCACTTCCGAATCCGGGACTGGCCCGTATCCGGAAGCAAGGAAGAACGTTCAACGCCGTTTCAGTTTCAACTGCTGCGGCATATCGTATTCCGTCCCCTCAATGGAGTATCCGCGCATGGTATCTTCTTCCATTTTTCCCGCGCTGGCGGCGGGGCTGGCTACCTGGATTTTTACTGCGGCCGGAGCGGCAGCGGTTTTTGCACCCCGCTCCTTTTCCCGTCGCGCCCTCGATGTTCTGCTTGGTTTTGCTGCCGGAGTAATGCTTGCGGCTTCTTTCTGGTGTCTGCTCTCCAGAGCGTTCGAACTGGCAGGGGAACGCTGGGGACGACTTGATTTTCTGCCTGTGGCCGCAGGTCTTGCAGCAGGCGCGCTGCTGCTTGACCTTCTGGATCGCATTCTCCCCCATGCCTGCATTCACCATACGCGGGAGCATGACCACGACCATGAAGACCATGGCCTTCCGCGTAATATTCTACTGATTTTTGCCGTTGTTCTGCACAATATCCCGGAAGGTCTGGCTCTGGGAGTAGCCTTTGGAGCCGCCATGAGCGTTCCGGAAGCGGGCGGCCTGGCAGGTGCGGCCATGCTGACCTGCGGGATCTGCCTGCATAATCTGCCCGTAGGCATGGCTGTGGCCATGCCCATGCTCGGCGACGGATGCTCGCGCCGCAAGGCCTTCCTCGCTGCACAGGCTCCGGGTCTGGTGGAACCGGTCACGACGGTAATCGGCGCAGCCGTTGCGGCTCAGGTTACCTCAATCCTCCCCTATGCCATGAGTTTTGCCGCAGGAGCCATGATTTTTGTCGTCGTGTCGGAAGTGATCCCGCAGACCCATGAAGCAGGCAACGGCCGCGTCGCCAGCGCCGGGCTTATGGCCGGCTTTATACTCATGATGTGCCTTGATCACGTGTTCGGCTAGGGAGGCATCATTCACTTTTTCTGTCCGTCATCGCTAGATCAAACCATATTTATGTAGTTTGCGTACCACTGTGGCCTGATTACACCCCAGCACCTCTGCGGCCTTACGAGTAGAAGAATATTTACACATGGCTTCCGACAGTAACGCTCTTTCGCATTGCTCTACTGCCTCTTTCAGTGTACAGGCCGCTTTTTTCTCGCTGATTCGCTGCTGTTCCGTAATATAATCTGGTAAAAACTCCGTACCAATAATAGCATATGGACACAATACGACTGCATGTTCAATAGTATTTTCAAGCTCACGAACATTACCTGGCCATGAATATCCTTGAAGATATCGCAAAGTTGCGCGAGAAAGCTGCTTGGATGTCTTATATTTTTTGTTAAAAATTTTCAGAAAATGGTTCACCAGCGGCAGGATGTCATGAAATCGCTCTCGTAATGGCGGTATCGTGAGTTTTATAGCATTCAGACGATAGTACAGATCCTTACGGAATTTCCCGGCACTCACCAGATTCTCCATCGGCTGATTGGTAGCCGTAATGAAGCGGACATTCAGATCCCTCATTCTGGTTCCTCCAACTCTCATAATTTGCCGATTTTGAATGCAACGCAAGAGTTTTACCTGTACTGAATACGGCATATCCCCCACTTCATCCAAAAAAATAGTTCCATGATCGGCCATTTCCAACAGCCCTATCTTGGACATCGTCGCATTGGTGAAAGCGCCTTTCTCATAACCGAACAGCTCTGATTCTATCAAATTTTCAGGAATGGTTGCACAGTTTATAATAATATATGGAGCGTTAGCCCTCGGGCTGAGCTTATGTATCTGATAAGCTATTCCATCTTTACCTACACCGGTTTCTCCAAGAATCATCACGGTTGCTTCGCTCTTTGCCACACGCGGAAGCGACTCCATGATTACGTTCATCTGTTCGCTGGCTACAATGAAATCCTTAGTCTGGATTTCATCCATCTCAGTAATAATATTTTTCTGCTCCTCTACAGGAACAGTAGACGCTGCCTGTTCAACAGGCTTACCG
>DWXS01000076.1 GCA_019119045.1 Candidatus Mailhella merdavium
CGAACCCATTCCGAACTCGGAAGTTAAGCGCCTCATCGCCCATGATACTGCGTATTTTTGCGTGGGAAAGTAGGTCGACGCCAAGGTAAATTTACAAAGGCCCCGGTTTTACCGGGGCTTTTTGTGTTTAAAGCCTCCCCTTCCCAAAAGGGCGGTGCCGAACCGGAAGGGACGAAAAAACGCGCTGCAAAAAAACTCCGCCGGAAGCTCTTAATCTGGGTAACCTCTGGGCATGAACGCTGAACTATGATGCTGTTCGCCGGCAGAGCTGAAATCCTGCAAAAAGGAGCGGCCGCACAGTTGCGGCCTGCCTTTTCCTTGAACATGAGTTGGCGTCAGGTTCGGGATCAGATGAAGCTGGACTGCTCCGGGGAACGTAAGAATCCTCCCTCTCTGGTTCGGTTCTGCGGCGGCTCCCCTCTCCCACCGTCTATAGGGGCTCACGCCTGAGTCCATAGACAATACAGGTTATGTGGTGAACTGAAGGGGAAAGTGCTTCACCTTCAGTTTGATAATTCCTCATACTGCACGGGCCGTTTTCCGGTGGAAGTTGCGCTTGGTACGGAGTGTGAACCATCCTATATATTCTGCTGAAAATGGTTTTCTTTTGCCGGTGCTTCTGGCATGTTACCCTCAACAATGAACCCTGATGTTGCGGCAAGGAGTAAGCATGAAATTCAGATATCTGACAGCCGGTCTGTGCGGTTTGAGCTTGATTCTCGCTGCGACGGCGAATGCGGCGGAGGTGGAGATGAGCCGGGAGGCAGAACTGCTTTGTCCTGTATTTGTGGGCAGACCTGCGGAACGTTCGGTGACACTGAGCGTTGTGAATGGAGAAACTCCTTTTACGGGAAAGCTCTGTACGCAGGAGGAGGGGGCGGACAGTTGGACGTGCCGGCCGCTGGAGTTGGGGGCGACAAGTCAGGAAAATCTGAAAGGCGGAACGAAACTTGTCCAGATCGACGGCCTCAAGGAAGCGACACGCTATCATTTTGAAGTGCGTGATCAGGAAGACCGTCCGCTGTTCAACGGACAGGGAACTTTTGTGACGCAGCGTTCCGGTTCAGCTCCGTTCCGCTTTGTCGCCATGACGGACGCTCATGTCAATCCGTTGAACCCCGAGCGGAATATTGTTCTGCGAACCTGTGCTGATGTTGCAGATCGCTTGAATCCGGACTTTGTGTTCCATATGGGAGATAATATCCAGACTGTCGCTTCCTCACATGGCGGCCCGGCAACGCAGGAAGAGCATCCGTCCATTTTTTATCTGTACTGGCGGCAGGTTTTGGGAAAATTACAGGGTGACGCTGCAAATTTTGTCGTGAATGGCAACTGGGAAGGGGAAAACGGGTGGCATCCTGAGCAGAACCGCCAATGGGCACGCGACGCCCGCATGCTGTTCGCGCCGGCTCCAGGCAGCGATACCTATCCTCAGGGTGGAAGCAGGAATGAAGATTATTATACCTTCGAATGGGGGAATGCTCTTTTTGTGGTTCTCAATGCCACGGGCTACAACAGCATCAATCACGAGCATACGCTTGGAACAGGGCGAGGAGACGACTGGACGCTGGGTCGCGAACAGCTTGCCTGGCTGGAAAAAACGCTGAAAGAATCTCGTGCGCCTTGGAAGTTTCTGTTTATTCACCATGCCGTCGGAGGTAATGCCGGGGATGATGTAAATACCCGTTACGGCCGTGGAGGAGGACGGGCCGCCCATGTGGGCGAGCAGGCAAAAATCCATGAAATGATGAAGAAGTATGGCGTTCAGGTGTTTTTCTACGCGCACGATCATGTATTTACCGATATGGAAGTGGACGGTATCCATTATATCTGCAACGGTTCCGTCGGCGCGCCGTGGAAGTTCAGTACCGAAGAAACGGGATATGAGTTTTATATTCCTGATTCCGGCTTTACTGTTGTGGATGTGAACGGTGACAGCGCAACAATCCGGTATGTCCGCCCAGATGAAAAGGAAGCGGATGGAAAGACTTTGTATACTCTGGATTTAAAATTGAAATAAAAGAATGATTTTTTAAATTATACTCCCGTCGACATGTTGTTGACGGGTTTTTTTGTAGTAATGAAGTACAATTTTCAATATAATATATATTAAAATAATATTAATATATTTTATAAAATATATAATGAATTTTATACGTTTTCTATTTGGTATGGAATAAAAATCTATTTTTACAAATATTCAATGTGTGAATGTATATAATATGTTGTGCAGTAATATAAAAATTTTGTTGCATATCTGATGCAGCATATTTGAAACGTGTTCAGGAGAGAAATGCTCTTTTGTTACGGTGTTAAAGAATTAACGGTATGATTCCGCTTTTTCCAGCATTTCCATTGCTTTCGCTGCGACTTCTTCCGGCTGGACGAGCAGCAGACATTGCGGATCAGAGCATTCTACTTTGTCACAGGGGGAGCATGTCAGGCGGGGGCGAAATTCCACATGCTCTGGAGAGGGATAACGCCATTCAGGGCCGGATGCTCCCGGGATGACAATGCTCGGTATATTCAGGGCTACCGCCATATGACGCGGTGCGGAGCAATGCCCCAGATGCAGGGCGGCGTGGGCCATGCAGGCGGCGGAAAGGCGCAGAGAAGGAGCGGGATCAGGGACAATAATGCGTTCCGGATGAAGGCATCGGGACTTCAATGCCCGGATTTCCTCATCTTCTCCGGGGCCGCGCAGCAGCATGAAGCGAAGGGAGGCATCCCGTTCCATGAGCAGATCCAGCAATTTTGCCCAGCGTTCGGCCGGCCAGCGTTTTGAGGCCCGTCGGTGGGTTGCGTCTACCGTGATCAGGCGTGTGCCGCGGGAAAGACCAAGACTTTCCAGAAGGGCGGACGCCTCCTGCAACTCCTCATCCTTAAGGCAGATGCATGGTTTTTCTCCGGCATACGCAATGCCTAGCGGAGCAAGCAGAGAGGCTTTGGTCGCAGCTGCATAAAGGCCATGAGCGGGGGCGGCCGTCAGATTATACAGCCCGAGTTTCTCCCAGACAGAGGGGAAGGACAGGCGAGTTCTTGTTCCCTTCAGGGCACAGAAAAGCGTAAGCATGCGGCAGCGTGGCAGTTGCTGGCAATCCACCACAAGATCGAAGCCCCGGGCGGCCGCTTTGCGGTACCATGTTGCCTGAGCCCGAAGCCCATGCAGAGCGGCTTTATCCAGAGCGAGAAATTCGTCTATATGCGGATTACCTTCGAGGAGCGGCACACATTTTTTTTCCGTAAACAGGGTCAGACGGGCCTGCGGCCAGCGTTTCCGGAGGAGTTCGAGGAGGGGCGTGACCAGCAGCACGTCGCCGATCTGACGCTGCTGACAGACAAGAATGCTGCGAGGTTCGGGAACGGAGGAAGTAGCGTTCATGTCACGGGCTCCATGTCGAAAAAGGGCAGGAGTATGCAGAATTCAGAAATTTTTGCGCCAGCAGGCCAGATATTCCTGATTGCCTTTTGGCCCCTTGATGGCGGAAGGAACCACGCCGAGCGCCGTCAGGCCCTGTGCTTCACAGAAGGTCAGAACCTTGTCCACGGCTTCCTGCCGGACAGCTTCGTCCCGGACGACGCCTTTGACCGTCTGATGCGGGCCTACTTCGAACTGGGGTTTGATCAGGCCCACCACAAGGCCGCCCTCCTTCAGCCAGCGCAGACAGGGCGGAAGAACGAGGGTAAGGGAAATGAACGAAACATCGGCCACTATCATATCCAGAGCTTCGGGAATGAAGTCGGCATCGACGGAGCGCAGATTGACGCCTTCGCGGGAAATGACGCGAGGGTCGTCGCGCAGGCGCTCATGAAGCTGGGCATGGCCTACATCTACGGCATAGACACGCTCTGCACCGTACTGGAGCAGACAGTCGGTAAATCCTCCCGTGGAGGCTCCTGCATCCAGACAGACGAATCCGGAAACATCCAGTTTGAAATATTCAATGGCCGTCAGCAGTTTGTAGGCACCCCGACTCACGAAGCGTTCCATGCCGCTCAGCATGAAGCGCGTTTCCGGACGGAATTGCCGCCCCGGCTTGTCTACCTGAACGGGATTGTGCTCCTCCGTCTCTCCTTCTGGGGGAGCAAGAAAAACCTTTCCTGCCATAATCAGACGCTGGGCCTGTTCGCGGCTTTCGGCAAGGCCCTGACGAAAGACCAGTTCGTCTGCCCGGCATTTGCCGCCGGCAGAGAAGGAAAAGGGCGGGTGTGATACGTTTTTCCGGGGCATGGCATCCTCCGGAATACATCATACATGGCCGGACGCGGAGCGGCAAGACGGGAGGTAAGCTGCGGTGAGCCGGGACAGGGAGACGCCGTCTGCGTTATGGGCAATGTGCCCGCTCTCCCGGACAGCGCGCGAAGTTTCATTTTCCAGCAGCATGCGGTACAGGGAGCGCTTCATCCCCAGTATGGGGGGAGAAGGCTGGTTCACGCAGAATTTTCCGTTCCTGCCCGTTCCAGCCGGAAGCAGTGCGATGGAGAGGGCAGGGTTGATGATCCATAACATGGCGTCCGTGCAGAGTATCGTCAGTCCTGCCTCATTCTTCACGGGCAGAGGGAGATACAGGAGCAATCCTGTGAAGGGAAAAAAAAGCCCCCACCCCTGCGAAACACTGCATGGCGTTCAACACGCAGGTCGGAAAAGGAACTTTGACTCCGTTCCCGTTCAGTATTGCAGCCGGGATCGCCACGGATAGAATGGAGAAGGGCATCACCCCTTTCCCTCCCGCGACAGAAAGCCATATGGCGTGCCGCTGACGCCGATGAAAAGGGCTTGCATATCCGGGGCAATCCGTGGAGTCCTGCGCGCATCGTTGCCTTCCTTCATACAGGGGGGGCTTGTGGCACTTTTCCCTATCAGCGAATACCTTTTCAGAAATACGGACAGAATAAGAGCCGGACCGGTGAAGAAAAGCCTGAACATCTTCGAAGCCGCTGCTTTTGCCTCTTGCCAAGAGGGGAGAAAGGTCGTATATCTCCTTGTTCCGAATTTATGAGGAGTGTACCATGAAAGACGGCATTCATCCCAAAGTGTATAATGCGAAGATTACCTGCGCCTGCGGGTTCCAGGTTGAAGCCCTTTCCACCAAGGGCGAAAATGTGCATGTGGAAATCTGCTCCAACTGCCATCCCTTCTTCACCGGCAAGCAGCGTTTTGTGGATACTGCCGGTCGCATCGACCGATTCCGCAAAAAGTACGCCAAGTTCGAAAAGTAGAACCGGCTTGCCGCTTTGCGCCGGATTTGCAACCTCCCCAGGGCGACCCATCCGGGCTGCTGTGGGGAGGCTTTATGCGTTTCAGGATGTTTTTTCTTTTTCCGTGTTGTGCCGTGCGGCCTGAATCCGTTTTTCCTTTCTGGAAAAAACGAATGGCGGGAGTATAATCCATGACGATGGCCGTGTTGCGTGCCGCGCTGATACCGGCAATGATGCTTCTGAACCGGCCGGGGGAAGCTCCGGAAGCGGAGCGGGAGTTGCTGTCTTCCGGTCATGAAAATGGCAGGAATCTCTCCGCAGAGGAACATGACGATTCCGGCGACTGGGGTTCCATGGTCGCGGACATGGATCGTCACAGGGGCTCCGACGCACGCGGAAGAAGAAACGTTTCGTCCCGTTCCTGTCCGACCGTGGGCGGTCAGGCGGTCATGGAAGGCATTCTGATGCGCAACGGCGGTCGCTATGCTGTGGCGGTGCGTCGGAAGGACGGCAAAATTTTTGTCGAGCGGCACGGATGGTTCGGACTGACACGAAAGGGGCCGCTTTCCCGTCCCTTTTTGCGCGGGTTCCCTCTGCTGGTTGAAACGCTGGTCAACGGAGTCCGGGCATTGAATCGTTCCGCGGAGCTGTCCGGAGAGGAAGACGGGGAGGAAAGCCCTTCCCTCTGGCAGATTTTTCTGAGTGTGGTTGCCGCATTCGGACTGGCCGCGCTTATGTTTGTCGTCATTCCCCATATGCTTTCTCTCGGGATGCAGGCAATAGGCATGGGCGGAGATATGGAGGGATTTTCCTTCCATATGTGGGACGGTCTGTTCAAATTCGCCATGTTTATCGGCTACATTGCCGCCATTTCCTGCATTCCGGAAATACGCAGAGTGTTTCAATATCATGGAGCGGAACACAAGGTCATTGCGGCGCTGGAGTCCGGCGAGCCCGTATCGGCACGAAGTGCGAAACGACACAGCCGTCTTCATGCCCGTTGCGGTACCACGTTCATGCTGTTTGTGCTGGCGCTTGCCATTCTGGTACATGCTGTTGCCGTACCGCTGCTTCTGTCGGTATGGAAACCGGAAAATCAGCTTTTGCGCCATGCGGGAGTGCTGCTGTTTAAGGTGGGGCTGATGATTCCCGTCAGTTCTCTGGCATATGAACTGATCCGTCTGGCCGCACGCCTGGGCAACTCCGTTACGGGGCGTATTCTGCGTGCGCCGGGCTTTCTGATTCAGCTGCTGACCACCCGGGAACCGGATATGGAGCAGCTTGAAGTCGCCGTAGTTGCCTTAAGGGAGGCTCTGGGCGACAGCGCGCCGGAAGATATGCACACCGCGGCCTATATCGTTCTGGAATAACCGGGAGGTTTTCCTCCCTCAAGATATGCAAGGAGTGCCCATGCTCGCCAAGCTGGAAAATCTGGAAAAACGCTATATGGAGCTGGAAGAACAGCTGGCCGCGCCGGACGCCTATGAAAATCAGGAACGTTATCGCAAGCTCGCCAAGGCTCATGCGGATTTGCGCGACGTTGTGACGCTGTTCCGGCATTATCGCGATCTCGATCGGCAGCTGGCCGAAAACAAGGAGCTGCTGAACGACGCCGACGCCGATATGCGGGAAATGGCGCAGGAGGAAATCCGCCATATTGAAGCGGAAATTCCTGAAGTGGAACAGCGTCTCAAGGTGCTGCTTCTGCCGCCCGATCCTCTGGATGAAAAGAATATCGTGCTGGAAATCCGCGCAGGCACAGGCGGGGAAGAGGCGGCCCTGTTCGCCGGGGACCTTTTCCGCATGTATTGCCGGTATGCGGAAATCATGGGCTGGAAAGTGGAAATCATTGATGAAAGCCCCACGGATAACGGCGGATACAAGGAAGTTATCGCGCTTATTTCCGGCAATCGCGTGTACAGTCATCTTAAGTATGAATCCGGTACGCACCGCGTGCAGCGCGTGCCTGCGACGGAATCTCAGGGGCGCATTCATACCTCTGCCGCTACTGTGGCCGTGATGCCTGAAGCGGAAGAAGTGGATGTGGATATCAAGCCGGAAGATCTTCGCATCGATGTGTACCGCGCCTCCGGGGCGGGCGGTCAGCACGTCAACAAGACGGAATCGGCTGTGCGCATTACGCATATTCCCACCGGCGTGGTGGTGACCTGTCAGGATGAAAAATCCCAGCACAAGAACAAGGCCCGGGCCATGAAGGTGCTTGCCTCGCGCATTCTTCAGGCGGAGCGTGAAAAGCAGCATTCCGAACAGGCTGCGGATCGCAAGTCTCAGGTTGGCTCTGGAGACCGTTCCGAACGCATCCGCACCTATAATTTCCCGCAGGGGCGCGTGACGGATCACCGCGTCAATCTCACCCTGTATTCGCTGGATCGCTTTATGGACGGCGACATAGAGGGGATGATCGACGCGCTTGCGGCACAGGCGCAGGCGGAGGCCCTCCGGGCGGAAGCCGAGGGCGCGGGACGCTGACGGCGGACAAATTCGGAGAACTGCCGGAGCCGCAATACTGTTTTGCCATGGAGAAGATGGTTCTGCGTCGTCGAGACGCAGGGGGCCGCAGGGCATGAAGCCCGGAGAAGGATACGTTCATGAGTGAGTTTGAATCCGAACGTGAGGAAGAAGGGCAGTCCGGCCTGCTTTCCGAAGAGGAGCTGCGGGAACCCCGCATGTACCGGGTGCTGCTGCATAATGACGACTATACGACCATGGAATTCGTTATCCTGGTTCTGGTGGATATTTTCCGCAAGACGGCGGAAGAAGCGTCGGAAATCATGCTTTCCGTACACAGGAACGGTATGGGGGTGTGCGGCGTGTATCCGCGCGAAGTCGCGGAATTCCGTGTGCATGAAGTGGAAAAAAGAGCGCGTCTGGCGGGCTTTCCCCTGCGCTGTACCATGGAGGAAGACTGATGGGGCGTTCTCTCATGCAGGCTCTGGCTCTGGCCGTGATGGACATGCGCCGTCGCCGCAACGAGTGTCTGACACTGGAACATGTGCTGCTGGCCATGACCCACGAGCGCACGGGCAGAATCATTCTTGAGGGGCTGGGTGTGGATCTGGGCGCTCTGCGCCATGATCTGGAAGAGCATATTACCCGTTATCTGCCTTCTCTGGAAAATGGTGAAGATATTGAAGTTGTGCAGAGTCCCGCCGTGGAACGCACGCTTGAGCGGGCCTTTCGGCATATGCAGTCTGCGGGGCGCAGCCGCGCCGAAGTTGGGGACATGCTGGCCGCCATGTATGAGGAAGAAGACTGTTTTGCCGTCTATTTCCTGCGTCGGCAGGGCATCACTCGCCTTGACGTTCTGGAGTTCATTTCCCACGATCTGCCGCAGATTCTTCATGAACAGAATTTCGAGAACGATATCGCCAGAGTGAACGAGGCTCATTCCGGTATGGCGGCAGACGGCGGAACAGGTGAGGGCGCGAAGGCTTCGGCTCTGGAAAAATATACCCGGGATCTGGTTGAGCTGGCTCGTCGGGGTGGAATCGATCCTCTGGTGGGACGGGAGCGGGAACTTGCCCGCCTGATGGAAGTGCTTTCCCGGCGACGCAAAAACAATCCCCTTCTGGTGGGCGAGCCGGGCACGGGCAAGACTGCCGTGGCCGAAGGGCTGGCCCTACGCATAGCGGAAGGGCGGGTACCGGACAGCTTCCGGGATCTTCCCGTCTATTCGCTGGATATGGGAGCATTGCTTGCCGGAGCGCGGTACCGGGGAGATTTTGAATCCCGCATGAAGGCCGTTGTACGCGAACTTGGGGAAAAGCCCGGCGCGATTCTGGTGATTGATGAAATTCATACCATCGTGGGAGCGGGCGCCACATCCGGCGGCAGTATGGACGCATCCAATCTGCTCAAGCCCGTGCTGGCTTCCGGCGGCTTGCGTTGCGTAGGCTCTACCACACACGAGGAGTTCCGTAATCACTTCGAGAAGGACAGGGCCTTGTCCCGCCGTTTTCAGCGTATTGAAATCAACGAACCTTCAGAAGAAGATTGTCTGGAAATTTTACGCGGGCTTCAGCCGAAATATGAAATGTTCCACAAGGTGCGCTACTCCAAGGGCGCGATACAGGCCGCAGTGGAACTCTCTTCCCGCTATGTGCGGGAACGTCTTCTGCCGGACAAGGCCATTGATGTCATGGATGAAGCCGGGGCTGCGGCGTCTCTGCGACCGGGCTTCAAGCCCGGCGTCGTGATTTCGGTGCAGGATATGGAACGGGTGGTGGCCCGTATGGCCGGTCTGCCTCCCCGGGCCGTGAACCGTGGAGAAAAGGAAAGACTGAAGCATCTGGAAAGCGATTTGCGGGCCCGTATTTTCGGGCAGGATGAAGCTGTTGACGGCGTGACCCGGGCTATTCTGTGTTCCCGTGCAGGACTCGGCAAAGCGGAGCGTCCGGCGGCCTCCTTCCTGTTCCACGGCCCGACAGGCGTAGGCAAGACGGAGCTTGCCAGGAGTCTGGCCGATATTCTCGGGGTGACGTTCCTGCGTTTCGACATGAGCGAATATATGGAAAAACATGCCGTGGCCAGGCTTATCGGCTCCCCTCCCGGTTATGTGGGCTTTGAGCAGGGCGGCCTGTTGACCGAAGCCGTGCGCCGTACACCCCGTGCCGTGGTGCTTCTGGATGAAATAGAGAAGGCGCATCCCGATATTTATAATATCCTGCTTCAGGTCATGGATTATGCCACATTGACCGACAACAGCGGCCGCAAGGCGGATTTCCGCAATGTGATTCTGATCATGACCACCAATGCGGGCGCGCGGGAAATGGACGCTTCTCCGCTGGGCTTTCCTGCCGGGAGCGACGGAAGGGGCAGAGACGATGCCTCGCGACGCGGCGTCAAGGCCGTGGAACGGGAATTCAGCCCGGAATTCCGCAACCGTCTGGATGCCATGATTGCCTTCCACAGTCTGACGCCGGAACTCATGGGGCGTATTGTGGACAAGACTGTGCGGGAGCTGTTTGCCGGACTGGAAGCAAAAAAGGTGCATCTGTCTCTGAGCGATGCGGCCCGCAACTGGCTTGCTGTACGCGGCTTTGATGCAAAGATGGGGGCCAGGCCTCTTCAGCGGCTGGTACGCACGGAGCTGGAAGACGAACTGGCAAAACGTGTGTTGTTCGGCGATCTGGAGCGCGGCGGACGGGTTACTGTCGACGCGACTTCTCCAGACGCCCAGCACCTGAGTTTTCAGGTTGAGCCGCGGAAGTAAGTTCCGATCGGATAGGCCTCTGTTTGGCCCGGGAGCGGTTTCGACCGCTGCGTGTCGGGGGAGAAAACTTTCCTGAAAGGAACGACAGGCTTTTTGACGGCATGTCGAGCAACAGCAGTTTCCGCTTTGTCAGGTGCGCGCAATACAGGTCGTGTTCCGGAGGAAAGCGGCTCCAGGAGAGGACTGATTCCGCACAGGTAATCATATATAAAAAAGATACAGGCTCCGTTTTCGGAACCTGTATCTTTTTTTATGACCGGAGCTCGTTTAAGGAGAATGGACTATCCGAAGAAGGCGCGAATATCGTCTTCCACCGTACCAATGCCTGCGATGCCGAAATTTTCCACCAGCACTCTGGCAACGGCGGGGGAAAGGAAGGCGGGCAGGGTCGGGCCGAGATGAATGTTCTTTACGCCCAGCGCCAGCAGTGCCAGCAGTACAATGACGGCCTTCTGTTCATACCAGGCGATGTTGTACACTATGGGCAGTTTGTTCACGTCGTCCAGACCGAAGGCGTCCTTGAGCGCAAGGGCGGTCACGACCAGAGAATAGGAGTCGTTGCACTGCCCGGCGTCAAGAACACGCGGAATGCCGTTGATGTCTCCCAGTCCGAGCTTGTTGTATTTGTACTTGGCGCATCCGGCCGTGAGGATCACCGCATCGCCGGGCAGAGCTTTGGCGAAATCGGCATAATACTGGCGGGATTTCATGCGGCCGTCACATCCGGCCATGACCACGAATTTCTTGATTGCGCCGGAGTTTACGGCCTCGATGACCTTATCGGCAAGCGCAAGAACCTGATCATGGGCAAAACCGATGGTCAGATCGCCTTCCTCCAGAGCCTTGGGTGCGGCGCAGCCTTTTGCCTGCTTGATGATTGCGGAAAAATCCTTGTGTCCCCTGTCGTCCGCCTCGATGTGCGGGCAGCCCGGCCAGCCGACGGCGCCGGTGGTGTACAGACGGCCTTTGTAGCTGTCCCGGGGGGGGATGATGCAGTTGGTGGTCATGAGAATGGGACCGTTGAAGGCTTCAAATTCCTCATTCTGTTTCCACCAGGCATTGCCGTAGTTGCCGCGCAGGTGCGGATATTTCTTGAAGGCCGGATAGGCATGGGCGGGCAGCATTTCCGAGTGGGTGTATACGTCTACCCCGCTGTCCATCGTCTGTTCCAGCAGCATTTCCAGATCGCGCAGATCGTGCCCGGAAATAAGTATGCCGGGGCGTTCGCCCACGCCGAGATCCACTTTGCTGATTTGCGGCTTGCCGAAGCAGGAGGTATTGGCTTTGTCCAGCAGCGCCATGGCTTCCACACCCATATTGCCGCTTTCCAGCGCAAGCGCAGTCAGCGCGTCGGCGCCAAGTCCGCCGAGCGGGCCGTCGGGCAGGGTGGCGGCCAGAGCGCGGGGCAGAAATGCTTCGAGCTTTTCTGAAAACGCTCCCAGAACTGCCGCATGATGCGCATAGGCGGCCAGGCCTTTCAGACCATAGGTCACGAGTTCGCGCAGACTGCGGATATCCTCATTTTCCGTGGACAGTACGCCGATGGAGGGAGCCTGTTCCAGCATGGCGTCAAGACTGGGGCTGTCGCTGTCCCTGCTCCAGAGGGCGGCGGCGGGAAGCGTTATTGTTTCGGGCTGGGGCAGAGCGTTTCGTACCTGCACGGTACGGCGCACGCGATCCGCTATGGCCTGTTCGTCGAAGTTGGCGTTGGTGATGGTGGTGAAAAGATTGTCGATCAGAAGTTCGAAAATTTCCCGGCTCACGGGTTTGTCCGTACCGTTAACAGCTGCGACATGTGCGCCCAGCCCCTTGCTCAACCAGACGAGCATATCCTGAAGGGCTGCAACGCGGGGTTCCTTGCCGCATACGCCCCGGCGGGTACAGCCTTTGCCGCCGGCGCTTTCCTGACACTGGAAGCAGAACATGTTTTCCATGTGAACTCTCCTTGCGCAATGCGCCCGATCCGCATTGATTATTTCCGCCTTCAGAGGTAGTGCGGAGCTATGCGGATCGTATGAAGAGACAATAGACCGTTTCGAATGAGAGCGCCGTTGTTTTTGCAACAAAAAGAGAAAAATTTTTTTCGTGCTGAAAATGTACGTGGAATAATTGAGGTTTTATGCAGAGTTTTCCCGTCAACCCTCTGTTTCAGGGGATAGATTGCGCCTCTCTCCCTGCGCTGCTGGACTGTCTGGGCGCGAGAAAAGAACTCGTCGGGAAAAATGAAGTCGTGTTCGAGGCCGGTGCGGCCGTTCCCGAGCTGGGGCTGGTTCTGTCCGGCGCAATACGGGTGGAGCGTCTTGATTTCTGGGGCAGGCGTTCCATTCTCGGTCGGGCGGAAGCCGGGGAAACGTTCGGCGAGAGTTTTTCCCTCGGGCTGCCTGGAGGTGAGAATGCGGCTCCGGTCAGCGCCGTGGCCGCGCAGGATTCGGAAATTCTGCTGCTCAACTATAATAAGGTCATGACCAGCTGCACGTCCGCATGTGCCTTTCATACCCGCCTGATCCGTAATGTTCTGGCTCTGCTGGCGCGCAAAAACATGGAACTGCTGCGCAGGATTGATCTGCTGACGCTTCCCGGCACAAGAGAAAAGGCGCTCGCCTACCTTTCCGATATGGCAGAGCGGGGAGGCGTGCGCGGGGAGGGGTGCGTTACGGTCGAGATCCCCTTCAATCGGGAAGAACTGGCAGCTTTTCTTTCTGTGGATCGCAGCGCGCTGTCCCGCGAACTGGGGAAGCTGCGCGATGAGGGGCTGATTCGTTTTGAACGCAACAGGTTTGAGTTGTTGCGCGGAACGGGAGAGAAGGTATGATCACCATTCCCCTGCTCCCGCCCGGCGCGCCGTTGTGGTTTCCGCCCGTGGACAGGGCTTCGGAAGATGGAATCGTCGCAGCCGGAGGCGATCTGTCTCCCGAACGTCTTGTTCTGGCGTACCGCTCGGGAATATTCCCCTGGTATGACGAAGATTCGCCCATACTCTGGTGGTCGCCGGATCCGAGGTGCGTTCTGTTTCCTGATGAGGCGCATATTCCCCGTCGTCTGGGGCGCGATATGCGCAGGGGAAAATTCCGTTTTACCGTCGACGCCGATTTCGAACGGGTAATCCGAGCATGCGCTGCCGCCCCGCGTCCCGGCCAGAAAGGCACATGGCTGATCCCGGAAATGGTGAAGGCGTATATTCGTCTGCATCATCTGGGACTGGCGCGTTCGGTGGAAGCCTGGGAGCGCGTGGCCGGTGAGGAAATCCTGGCAGGCGGCCTGTACGGCGTGTTGATGGGAAGGGTCTTTTTTGGAGAATCCATGTTCCATGCGCGTTCGGACGGATCAAAAGCCGCTGTTGCCGCGCTTGTCGCCATGTGCAGGGAACTGGATGTGGAAATGATCGACTGCCAGCAGACAACGGCTCATATGCTGCGTTTCGGCGCACGGGAGATTCCCCGCAGAGAGTTTATCCGCAGACTCAGGATACTGACTCCGACAATCTGAACATTCCACTGCTTCTTCAGCGAATCGTCCGGCCTGGTCTTTGGGCGAAGGACCTGTCCTCGGAAATTTTTTCAACAATCTCTGAAGCCGCACGTGGTTATATAGCGATGTATCCGGCAGGACTCCGATTCCGGGGCAGGCCTCGGATGAACTCTGCGACGGTATAAAAAAGCCGTATCCGTGGGCAATACGGATACGGCCGGGGGAGAGCAGGATACGGATGGCGCCAGCGACCCGTATCCCTGAAGTGAGCAGATTAGAGTGAGAAGGGTTCGAGGCGGGCGAGGAAGTGAGTGATGCCCGGAACCGGCGGTTCGTAGGTGAGCTTGAGCCCGTAGCGTACGGCGTCACGACGCTTGTACACGTCGACCACGGTCTGGGCGATGTATTCCATATGGCTGTTGGAATAGGTGCGGCGGGCAATAGCCATGCGATACAGTTCCAGCTTGGGCATGATCTTTTCGCCGGTCACCGGATCCTTGTCTTCAAAGGCCAGCGCACCGAGGCCTACGCCGCGTACGGCGCCTTCCCGGTAGATTTCGATGGAAAGCACGTCCGCAGGGAAGTACTTTTGAGGAATGTGGGGGAAGAAGCGGCAAGCGTCGATGAAGATGGCGTGTCCGCCCACAGGACGGATGATCGGCACACCGCCTTCGATGAGCATGTCGCCGAGCATGCGTACCTGGCTCAGACGATGGGCCAGATATTCTTCGTCCACCATTTCCCGCAGGCCGACGGCCAGAGCGTCGAGATCGCGTCCGGCCAGACCGCCGTAGGTGATGAAGCCTTCAAACAGCACCACACGGGGCAGCAGGCTCATGTAATCTTCTTCGGAACGCAGCACTACGAGGCCGCCGATATTGACCATGGGGTCCTTTTTGCAGGAAATGGTCGCACCGTCGGCGGTATCCATCATGGCCTTGAGGATGGCGGCAACGCTCATCTTGGCGCATTCCGGTTCGCGTTCCTTGATGAAGAAGGCGTTTTCCGCCATACGGGCGGCGTCAAGGAAGAGCTTTTTGCCGTATTTTTTGGCCATGGCGCTGACATCACGCAGGTTCTGCAGGCTGACAGGCTGTCCGCCTCCGGAGTTGTTGGTGACGGTGACCATAACAAAGGGGATCTTGTCGCCATGCGTCTTGAGGGCGTCTTCCAGCTTGGCGAGATCCACGTTACCCTTGAAGGGCTGTTCCAGTTCGGGATTGAAGGCCGCGTCCACCACGCAGTTGATGGGCTGGGACTGGGCATTGAAGATGTGGGCGCGGGTCGTGTCGAAGGGCATGTTGATCGGAATGAAGTCGCCGGGCTTCACCAGAGACCCGATGAGAATGTTTTCCGCCGCGCGGCCCTGATGCGCGGGGACGATATAGTCGAAGCCCAGCATGTCCTTCACGGCATCCTTGAGGCGGAAGAAGCTGTCGGCTCCCGCGTAGGATTCGTCGCCCAGCATGAGGGCAGCCCACTGTTCTTTGCTCAGGGCGCCGGTGCCGGAGTCGGTGAGCAGGTCGATATAAACGTCCTTCGCCTTGAGGGCGAACATATTGAAATGCGCTTCCTTCAAGGCACGCTCGCGATCTTCCTGAGAGGGGAGATGGATGCGTTCAATGGCCTTGAAGCGGAAAGGTTCGGGAAATGCACGTTGCATGAGAAAACCTCTTGTTATGTATGTGAAGGGACGGGATGAACCCGCGGGCCTAATTGGCAGAAGGAGAGGGGGAATGCGGGGAGTCGGAGGATGAGTCCCGGAGACTCATGGCATATTCCGCGACATTCCAGTATTCGGAGAGTCCGCCGAGTCCTGTGCTGGCGTCAAAGATGAACAGCTTTTCTTTTTGATCCTTTTGAGCTTCTTTCATCGTCATGATCCAGAAAGGCTTGTGCAGGAAAAGAGCTTTCTTTTCTGTACAGGCAATGTCGGCACGCGGACCGAGCGGAAGATTGTAGCGACGGCTCCATGCCGAGAGTGCAAAGGCTTCAGCCGCCTGTATCACAGTATCTTCTTCGCGCAGCGCAGGGGCTATGTGGGCGCGAGTCTGGACGGAAGACCCCGGGCCGCTTTTCAGTTCGGCAGGGAAAAAGGGGCTTTCTTCTTCCGTTTCCGAGGGGAGGATATGTTCCTCGCAAAGAACGGGGGGCGCGCTGATGCGCAGGCAGCGTCCCGAGCGCGCGTCGCTGACCAGAAGCATAGCCACGGCTTTCTGTCCGAAAAAGCGCCATGTTGCTTTGCCGTGCAGTTCAACGACCCAGTAGGGGTAGTACAGCAGATCAAGCCGTACCTCATTTCGCACTTTGCGGAAAAACGCATAGCGCTTTGCAAGGCTGTCTTCGTCCCATTCCACACCGGTGGAAGTGAGTGTCATGGGGGAAATTGGCCGGGGCATGGCTGGACTCCGCTAGGTTATCCGCGTCCGGCGTCTTTATCCGCCGGACGCGGGATGAATCAGAGTTGACGGAACTTGTCCCACAGCGCGTCGATTTCCGGATTGACCTCATTCTTCTTGTAGATGGCATTGACTATGAAGAAGATGAGCGGAGCGCCGATCAGACCGATGAGCAGGGCGGGAATGCCCGTACTCTTCTGGAGCCAGATGGTCCAGACGGGGATGATGATCATGGTGCAGAGCATCTGAATGATGACGGCCTGCTTGGTTGCGGAGGGCAGCAGAATGACGCCCACCATGGGCATGAGGAAGGTGAAGACCAGGAATCCGAAGGCGAACACACCGATCCAGAAGATGATGGTCGGGGGATTGATGGCAAAGAGCAGCGGCAGCAGCACAAAGACTGTGGCGCCGATGCGGTTATAGAACATGGGGTGCTGGTTGTAGCGTTCGGGAATGGCCAGCTTGAAGATATCTTCCGTCAGCGAGGAAGCTGCCACCACGATGGAGCCGCTTACCGTGGACATGATGGCGGCGAGTACTGCGGCGAGATAGATACCGCCCAGCAAGGGGGAAAGAACTTTGGGGATGAGCAGAGGAATAACCAGATCGGGGTTCTTCACTTCTGCCGGATCAAGTACCAGATGGCTCATCATGCCGGTTGTAGCCAGCGTCCATGCAAGAATGGCGGAAAAGACCACGCAGACGATCATGGCCACACGCGCGGTACGCACGTCGCGCATGGAGAAGATGGCCACACTCTG
This sequence comes from Candidatus Mailhella merdavium, assembly GCA_019119045.1. Classification (GTDB taxonomy): domain Bacteria; phylum Desulfobacterota; class Desulfovibrionia; order Desulfovibrionales; family Desulfovibrionaceae; genus Mailhella; species Mailhella merdavium. Next base: position 17,064 of record DWXS01000076.1, read on the forward strand.
CTGGGGCATGGCGATGCCGACCAGCATGGTAATGGCAAGAATGATGAGCAGGTTTGACCAGCTCATCTTTCCGCCGCCCGTAATATCCAGCAGATTGGGATCGATGGAACCCAGTGTGGAGTTGAGCTGAGAGAGCAGATCGGGGGAAAGTCCGCCGAAGGCAACATGTGCCGTGGCCACGAAAATGGCGATGGAACCGAACACCATGATGATGCCCTGAATGAAGTCGGTCCACACAGAGGCCAGATAACCGCCCATGATGCAGTAAACACCAACGATGATGGAGCCGATGAACAGACCGTGCAGGTAGTCCATGCCGAGAATAGCGGAGAAAATTTCCCCGGTGGCCTTGAACTGGGCTACCAGAGAACCGCCGAGACCAATCAGAATGGCAACGGCGGCGATGATGCGGACTGCGCGGCTGTTATAGCGTTTTTCCAGCATCTGCGGGACGGTGAGTACATTGAAATGGTCAAAAGCCAGTTTCAATCTTTGCCCGAATACGCGGAAAGAAAAGAAATAACACAGGGGGGTTCCTATGCCCATGGCCAGAGAAGACCAACCGGCATTCCATGCCATGCCGGGGCTACCTACCAGCTTGACGCCGCTTTCCCAGGTCGCGGCGAACTTGAAGGCAGTGAACCAGGGGCCGAAGCCCTCGCCGCCGATGAAATAGTCCTTGGAGTCCTTGACCCGGCGCGAGGCAAGGTATCCGACAAACAGCATCAGGCCGAAATAGATGACGAGAATGGCAATCATCATGGTATGTCTCTCCTTCAGTTCCGCTTGTTTTTACCCGAACCGTCGCGATCCTGAAGGCACCACCAGATGCCATAGGCAATGACGAAAATGAATTGAACCAGAAATGCACCGATGTAGAGGAGGAAGGTTGAGGTGGGCATATTTGCTATCATGGGCTTGTCCTCCCGATACTGTCCCGGCTTCCGGACGTCCGGAAGCCGGGGAATGTTAATCTGACGGTCATGTTTCAGAAGAAGAGCTTAGCTTATAGCAAAGGTTCTCCGAAGCATGACCTCGGCCTTCCTGTCAGATTTTCCACGGCAGGATGGGCCGCCGTTCCCGATCGGCAGAAACGGCAATGGCTCCGGCCGGACAGTATTTTTCACACAGGAAGCAGGATTGACAATCCTGAAGATAGGTGATGAGCGGACGTTTTTCCTCGTCGGGACGCAGAACGTCCTGCGGGCAGTAAGTCACACAGCGGCCGCAGCGGACGCATTTGTCGTAGTCGATATGCCGGATGCCCATTATATTTCCTCCCCAAGATTTCTGGCGGCGGCGATGGACGCATGCAGTTCACGCTTATGCTCCGGACGGAGCGGATAGCGTTCGATGGGAATGTCCTTCGTACTCAGGGCAAGATCGTCGCCCTTGAGTTCGACAAGGATCCACTTCAGCCAGTTTTCGTTGTCGATTTCCGGATAGTCGAGGCGCAGATGAGATCCGCGGCTTTCCTTACGGTACAGGGCGGCGGTAAGCATGACTTCCGCGCTGAGAACCATGTTTCTGGCTTCCAGAGCAAAGCGCAGTCCGTGGGCGTCCAGTGCGCGCAGACGGGGAACGTCGTACTGCTTGATTTCGCGGATACGTTTCAGCGCGGCGAGCATCTTTTCTTCCGTACGGAGAATATAGACATCATAGGGGAACAGCGCTTCCTGCACGGCGATGACCACATGGCTGGGATCCACGCCCTGAGGATGGCGCAGCGGTTCCGTGAGCTTCTGCGTCAGTTGCTCGACTTCCGCATCGTCGATATCGAACTTATCCACCGTAGCAGCATATTTTGCGGAGGCTTCGCCCACGGCCGCACCTGTGGTCGAGGCTGCGGGCATGGCATAGGCACAGAAGCCTTCCACACCTGAGGTCGGGCCATAGGACGCGTCGCCTGCGGCGTACAGACCTTCGAGCGTGGTACGCCCGTCGATGTCAATGTACAGGCCGCCGCCGAATCCGACGTTGCCGATCAGGGCAGACACCCAGCTCAGCTTGCCCTGAATGACCTTGCGGTTCTTGTCCACATAACCGGCCTGTTCATAGGAGCGATACATGAGCGGCAGGGTGCGTTCAAAGAGTTCCCAGTCCTTCGGGGTGTAGGAAGAATAGTCGAAATAAAGCGGGCCGCGTCCGAAATGCACTTCCAGAGCCATGGAAGCGGAAATGCGCCACAGGTTGCCGTGGGAAGCATATTCCGGGTCGTATTTGGCCGTGAAGTCTTCGCCGAGGGCATTGACGAATTTTGCACCGAGCCCCTGCGAGACGTTCATGCCGTGCGTGGCAAAGTTGCCGTGCGTGAGCTGATGGCAGTTGAATTCGTAGTTGGCAAGGGCCGCGCCGGCTTCAAGCCCCATGATATGGGCGTCCCCTGTTTCCATGTGCAGGTCGGCATAATGGGACTTGTAGGCCTGCGCGCCGGTGGTGAGTACCACGGCCTTGGCCTTTACCACATACATTTCGCCCGTAATGCCATGAAATCCGACAACACCGCGAATGGCGCGGGGATTATTTTTGTCGTGTAGCAGAGCGTCGACCATGACGCGATCCACTATATTCACGCCCTTTTGCTTGCAGACCTTGCGCATCACTTCCATGAACTGCGGGCCGTGGAACATGAGGGTTTTGATCGGACGCTTGTCCGAAGAACCCTGACCTTCGATCCGACGATAGGAGCCGTCTTCATTTTTTTCAAAGACCACGCCCCAGCTTTCAAGCTCCTTCACGCGATCGCCGATGGTGTCGAAGTGTTTTTTCAGCCAGTCCTGATCGTTAATGAAGAATCCCTCTTCCACCGCCTTGCCGTACCACAGATCGAACGAATCTTCTTCCTTGAGGTAGGCCTTGAAGGAACCGGCTCCGAAGGTACCGCAGCCGCTCTTGCCGACATAACCTTTGTCGAGCAGAATGACGTCGGCTCCGTTTTCCGCAGCCTTGACGGCGGCGAAGGTGCCGGCCGGGCCGCCTCCGACGACGGCAACGTCGCATTGCAGTGTTTTCATGCTGTTCTCCATGCTGAAGGGACATACAATCCCCCGGACATACATCCATGGGGGTTTCCTTACTGTTATGGATAGCGAATGTGCCTGGCATATTCAATATAATTTTTTTCTTTTTATTTGCCGAAATTTCTCTTTGAAAGTCTGTCCTAACAGATTATTCTTGAAATCGGGAGAGGTGATGAAGGAGCTGCTGGAATGATTCCCGGTCGGGAAAACTAATCTCCTGCTCTGGACGAAAGGTGTGTTTCTGTCTGGAGACAGGGTCGGAGGCGATAGATGCCCAGATATGGCATTACGGATATTGCAGATTTTGCGGAAAAAATTCGTTTTTCTCTGCTCCTGCTGTCCCCCCGGGTACTGGCTGAAAAAGTCCGCGATGGGGGAGGGCAGCTGACGGTAACAACGCTCAACGCATGGCGTGCAGGGCAGAATCTGCCCAGTTACCAGAAGCTCCGCCAGTTCTGCCGGGCAGCCAATATAGAGCCGGTGGATTTTCATCTCGAACTCGACGCCTTCATGCGGAGAATCTGCGATGCCAACGGTATTGCGGAGGAAGAACGCAATGTCTACGCGGCCCGGTTCCGTTCTTTTCAGTATACCGGTTTGCGTTTCAGGGCGTTCGATACAGTTTCTTCTGCAGAAACATCCCGCTTGTTTCAGAGGCTGAGGGGCGCATATCTTGCGTATAATCTTGTGCTGAATAATCTTGGATTCGTACATGCTTCGCTGATGCGCTTTGAGAGTTCCGAGCATCCGTTCATCATCACGCGCTGTTTTTCCATGCAGGAATCGCATTGTATTGAATATGTCGGGCAAATGTTTCCGACGCGCAACAATCTTATGCTCGTTCTGGAGTCGCAAAACGACGTGAATGCGGATCTTGCCTCCATGCTGCTGTGCAGACCGATGGAGGCCTGTGGAGAGATATCCTGGCTGAGCGGCATAGTGCTTGCTTCGGCTGAAGATCAGATCGTGTATCCTGCCGCTGCGCGTATTTATATGGAGCGTCTGCCGGATGAGCTTGAGGGACGGCCTCCTCTGGAATTGCTGCAACGTCCCGTTCCCGACTGGTGCATGGAATTTTTGACGAACAGGATCAGCGGAGAGGCGGGGGACAGCGTTCTGGAAAGCAGACTGCTGACTCGTTCAAGAGTTGCCAGAGCCAGAATGGGAAAGGACTTTTGAGTTCTGTGCGGAAGACGTTTTCAGGCTCTTTGTGAAATAGCTGCGTATTTTCTGCTTTCGGCTTGTGCCTCTCATGGGGCCGCGCGGCCCCGTGAGAGGCATTCATATATTCGCCATAATGCTTTCTCATAATGCGCCGATAAAGAACATATCGGCAAATGAGAGCGGACTATTCGGCGAATTCCTGCTTGACTACAGCCTCGGATTTGATTCTGTCGAGCAGCTCGGCAAAGGTTGCCTTGACGTGTTCGCGGATATCTCCCGCGACGACGAGAAACAGGAGATCGTCACCCGGCTTCAGTTCGCCCTCTGCCGCATCGACCACGATCTTGAAAATGCCGGGGCGTTGTTCCAGTTCGGCGCGGATTTCTTCCATGCGTCGTCTGTCCGGGGTAACCCGAACCCGCCCGACGGAAGCGTGATCTTTGCGGGACCAGCCCCGGACAACGCCGTTATGTACGAGCATCATTCCCACGTTGTCCGTGAAGCCGGGCAGTTGCTTGAGGTCTTTGAGAGTTTTATTGATGTCCATGCTGTTCACTCCTTGTAAATACGGAAAAGCCCATGCCGTCCATATCCAGTCTGCTTGAAAAACAGCCCTCGTTTCAGGATGTCAACGTCTCTTCCGACGGTTACGTCATCTGGTTGGCCTGGGAGGGCGATCTGGACCCCAATGTGGGGCAGACCCTCCAGGATTACGGCGGTCTGTGTGTCACCAGCGCCGAGAATCAGGCTCTGTGGTTCTTTTTCTCCGCCGACGCGCTGCTTGCTCTGGCCAAGCTTGTCGTCTGGGGCAAATACAACTCCACGCATGCGCTGGCCCAGATTTTTCCTGGCTCCCTTCGTGTGGGCATGGAACAAAGCCTTTCCGTCTCCATGGAAGGCGCGCTTGCAAGGCAGAATATTACTGGAGCGGCGACGGAACTGCAAGTATGGGTGCATCCCCGTCTTCAGGAACTGGGAGCCAATATTCCCGGTCTTTCCTATACGGTCACGCCCGCCCCTGAGGGAGCTGCCTCTCTGCACTGGGCCAGACTCGGAGCCAATCCCCGTCTTCCCTATGTCTCTTCACAGGGGTGGTATGCCCTGCTGCGTCCGCTGGGCAATCCGCTGGACAAGGGATTCCAGGCAGGCTGGCGTTTTCTTTTTGAAAAGCTGGAAGTTATTCTGCACGAGCAGAAGCTCAAATACAGCCTGAGCGACAACTATCTTATGGTTCCGCTGGAAAATCTCAGCAAACTGCGTATATGGGTACGCGAGGTGCTGCAGATGCTCTCCGGCATACGGCAGTTTGATTCCTCCCATTACTGGCCCTGCGTCAGCGCAATAGTGGACAGGAGGGGGCTGAATTTTAATAATGAACTGCCCCATAAGGTTAATATCGAATGGAACGAACTCATGCCGGATTATCCGTATATGAGTTATCGTAACGCCTATCTGCTCGGAGAAGGTTTTGCCATTCAGGATTTGAGCTTTTCCTGTTCAAACAGCACCATGGATACCTGGTGTACTGTCCGGATTGCAGAGGGGGAAAGCAGTGACGAAACCTTGCCTCTGCTCATGTCCGGCCATCTGCTCGGCGGGCGCAAACCCTGCTTCTACTGCGGCATAGGAACACACGAGCCTTCCCGTTGTCCAACCCATAAGATGGAAACGCTCCCTGAAAATTTCTGGGAGGGCTGTTCGGATCTCGCGCTGGGGGATATCAACGGAGCCTATCATACCATTGAGCTTGAGCTGAGCAAAAAGGGGCTGAACGCCTATACTTCGCTGATGGAAAAGGAGGGGCCGCCGAAGCGAGTGCTGTCCGCCCTGTTTGCCGTGAACGATGTGATTCAGCCCCGCTCCATAGAGCGAATCTGGAAACTTTCAGGCAAGGATATCCACGCATTGCCGGAAGAGGATCACGGCTCTGGGGAAGAAAGCCCCGTCTGGAAGTTGCTGGAGCGTTTTCTACGCGCCGGGCCGAACGATCTGTCGGGGCTGGACAAGGATGTTCAGGCTGCGATTACCAAGATCACGCGGGACTGGCGTTTGCGCAGTCTGCGCGGCTTCATCGCTCTGGAACGCGGCGATTACAAGACGGCCGCGACGCTGTGGCATGAAGCGGAAGTCCTGAGCAGCTCCGTTCTGCATCAGGCATGGCATACGTTTCTTCAGGCTCGCCTGCATGAAATACAGGGACATTATAATGAGGCCATGGAAATGTATGAGACGGTCGGCCGGCTTCTGCCCCAGTGGGAGCTGCCCATGCACCGCCGTCTGTCGTGTCGGGTGAAGATGGGCTTTGCCGAGACCGTGCAGGCTCAGTTCATGAACGAAATACGGGTTGATCCGGCTCTGTTCAACCGTCTTCTGGTAGACCCCGAACTGGAGCGCGGGCATGTCGCCCTGATGACGGCTGTGTATCCCCTGTGGCAGGACGCCCGCAAGAAGTGCGTTGTTGAGAAGGCTGAGCTGGAACGGCTGGGCAAGGAACTTCAGAAGTGGTTTCCGCCGGAGCATGAGCAGGCCTCGAAGTTCATGGAAAAAATCGAGAAGCTGCGGAAGGAAAGCGATACTGAAAACTACCTTGCCTACCTCAATGTGTGCCGAAACCGTCCTAAACTTGAGGATGAAATGAACGCCTTCATCCAGCAGGAGATCAAACGCCTGCAGGATCGCTTCAAATCCTATCTCGGTGCGCTGGAAGTGGTGCGGGATGAAGCGTCGTGGTTCCCCTTCCAGAGGGCGCTGGTAGAATTCAACAAGGATTTCAACACATGCGCTTCCATTCTGAACAGGGCATTCACCTCTGATTTTCATTCTCCCGAGGCGTTCCGGCAGGCTCAGGCCTCCCGTCCTCTGCTGGAAGAGAAGCTGGCGCAGCTTGAAAAACGGCTCAAGGTTCTCCGCATGGCCCGCGACGCTACGCTGTTCATGCTGATACTTTTGCGCGGCTTTTTCTGGCTCGAAGTCATCGGCTTGATACTCTGCATGATCATCATGTGTGTGCTGCTCTTTTTCGGGGACAGCTTCAACATGCTCTGGCTCCAGCGGATCATCAAGTTCAACTTCTGGGAATTGCAGAAGGTTCTGCTGGTTATCATCAGTATCGCGGCGTTGGGCATAGCCTCTGTGCGTTCCACCCTGACCTTTGAAAAAAGACGGGATAAAATGCTGGAAGAAGCCAGAAGTCAGCGCGAGGCCATGCAGCGGGCCCGTCTTCAGAAAGCCAGGGAGCAGCGTGAGGCCAAGCTCAAGAAAGAAGCCGAGCTTGCCAACCTTGACGGCGGGCTGTACGTCAGAAAGATAGAGGAGTGACGGGGCGGACGAATCTCTGTCCATGGATGTCTGCTTGAGGCCGGAACAGGAAGATGGCGGAACGGCATTTCAAAGCTGTTCCCTTCATTCTGTTCCGGCCTTTTCCGGGGCGTTCTCCATTTGCAAAGGGAGTGAGGGATGCAGATCCGGCGTTCCGCAGAGCGAAATTTCAGGACTTTCCCCGCCATATTTATCCTTATTCAGGAGCGAGAAGGGGGGAGCTGTCCACTGGAAAGCGGGCGGGCGTATCATGTTCTTGTCCTGCGCCGAGACTGTCGATGACCGTGATCACCAGCCCCCTGATATTGTTTTCCGTGGTGCGGTATGGAGCGATACGCATGGTATAAAAGCGTCCGTTCATGCCGACGACCTCGCGGTCTATGGGGATAAGTGTCTTCATGACTTTCTGTGCGTCTCTGACGATATCCTCGTCGGGAAAGCTGTGCGCGAAAATCTGGATCGGGCGCCCTACGTCCTGAGGCGCCATCTGGAATTCCCTGCCGATGTATTCCGTGAACTTGCGGATATTGAGTTTGTTGTCGACGAATAGAATGCCGATCATTGTTGAGGAGAGGAAGTTTGACAGGTCGTTCGTCATCATGGTCAATTCGTCCAGTTTTTGCTGGAATTCCGAGTTGACGGTATACAGCTCCTCATTGACGGACTGCAGCTCTTCATTGGAACTCTGCAGCTCCTCATTCGCTGTCAGGAGTTCTTCGTTTGCCGCTTGCAGTTCCTCATTTACTGTTTCAAGCTCTCCGATGGTATTGCGGAGATCGTTTTGGGAAACCTGCAGCTCGTGTTCCAGATCGACGATTCTCTGGGCGGCTGTTGTATTAATGTCATATTTTTCCGTGATGCCGTCCAGTTCAGCGGAGTTGTGTTCCATAAACAGAACGGCGAGCAGACTGGCAGCGGAGCTGGAAATATCGGAAATCGGCTGCACGGACAGGTCGATGATCCTGCGGCCGGTCGGGCAGTCCACTGAAATCCCGGTATAGGTGACGGCGCATTTTTCGGTTCTGCAACGGTTGATTGCTGTTGAGGAAACGAGGTTGATGTCCTTGCTGACCAGAGAGAAGAAGTTGAAGGTGGCCTTGCCCGGAGCGATGTTCAGATAATCTGCGTAATTTCCGAAAAAATGGATAATATTGTTCTGTTCATCCAGAATGACCGAGGCGGGCAGAAACCTTTCAAGAAATCGTGAATAGATGTCTTCCTGAGCAAAGTTGTCTTCAGTTTGGCTGGAACGCTCGGCCATGCTGGGCACTGCCGTTTTGATAGAGGGAATGTTGAAGGCGGGCGGCGTGAGATTGTCCATCTTCCCGTCGCTCCTGTGCATGTAGATTTTTTCCGCAATTGAAAAGGGTGTGAACACCTTGGCGTATTCGCTGGCTGTTTCGCTTTTTCCGAGAAAGAGATACCCCCCATTTTTCAGCGCGGAATGGAAAATTGCGAACAGGCCCTTTTGCAGGATGGGCTGAAAATAGATCAGAACATTGCGGCAACAGATCAGATCCAGTTTTCCGAAGGGGGGGTCGGAGAGCATGTTGTGGGTGGCGAAAATAATCAATTTCCTGATATCTTTCGATATCTGGTACTGATCGTTGACTTTTTTGAAGTACTTGGCAAGTCTCTCGGCGGAAACGTCATCCACGATGCTTTCGGGAAAGGTTCCCTTACCTGCGGTTTCTATAGCTCCGGCATCGACATCGGTGGCAAAAATTTTGATGTCCCGTTTGAGTCGGGTTTCCTCCAGTACTTCCCGGAACAGAATGGCCAGAGAATACGCCTCTTCGCCGGTGGAACACCCGGCGCTCCATATTCGGATGGGAACGGTTTCATCGCTGTGTTCGATGATGTTGTATATGGCGCCGTACTTCAGCTTTTCAAAAAATTCCGAATCGCGGAAAAATCTGGTCACACCGATGAGAATATCCTTGATCAGAAGATTGGTTTCATTCAGGCTGTTGTCTACCAGTTTGGCGAAGGATGTCAGCGTCGGGCAGTGGGATACGGCCATGCGGCGTTCTATGCGTCGCAGTACCGTATTGCGCTTGTAGTGGGTAAAGTCGATCCCACTTGCTTTTTTCAGTGTCATGTAGATATGGGCGAGGGTCTCCTCGTCGGAAAAAATATGCGTGGTTTCCGGAAGAGGTGTGATTGAGGGCACATTGGAAAAATTAAGGATTTCTTCCGCCAGTTTCTTGGGGGGCAGCACAAGATCCGCTAGGCCGGTACTGATGACGCTGCGGGGCATACCGTCGAATTTGGCGCTTTTGGGCTCCTGCACAAGGACGAATCCTCCGTGTTCCTTGATAGCTTTGATTCCGTTGGTCCCGTCGGAGCCTGTCCCGGAAAGGATGATGGCCAGAGCGCGATCCCGTTTCTCCTCGGCCAGTGACGTGAAAAATACGTCAATAGGATGATTGATGAAGCCGTGGGGGTAATCCGTCAGCAGCAGTCTGCCGTTTTTCAGAGTCATGTTTTTTTTTGGCGGAATCAGATAGACGGTATTCTGTTCGACAGTCATTTCATTTTCCGCCTGCAGCACCATCATGCCGGTATATTTGCCTAAAATTTCGGCCATAAGACTTTTGTAGTCAGGAGAAAGGTGCTGGATGACAATGAAGGCAAATCCGCTGTTGTCTGGCAGATCCGTAAAGAACTGCTGGAGGGCCTCCAGCCCTCCCGCGGAAGCGCCTATGCCGACGACCGTCAGAGGCGACGACACCTGTTCCTGTGTTGTTTTGTCCGCTGTTCCTGTCATAAGAGTGTCTCCTTTACATCCTTCTGGCGTAAATACTTCTGTTCAAAATCCCGTATTGGCATCGGACGGTCGTAAAAGAATCCCTGCGCGTATGAGCAGCCTTCCCCGAGAAGAACGTCAACCTGAGCCTGCGTTTCCACGCCTTCGGCCACGCAGAGCATGCCCTGTTTTGTACAAATCCGTACAATGTCGCCCACCAGCGTCCTACCCACCGTGTTGTATGAAAGTTCCCTGATCAGGCTTCGATCCAGCTTGACGGAATCAAAGGGGATGTTGGTGAATATGGAAAGGTTGGCATACCGCGACCCGAAATCATCCAGAGCGAAGCGCAGACCGAAAGGACGCAGCTTGTCCATGGCCTGTTCTAGGGAGCGGCTTTCAACGTCGCCCGCGCTTTCGGTAATTTCTATTTCCAGCAGTTTGGGCGGAATGGAGGGGAAGCGGCTGAGCAGCGCCAACACGGAACCGGAGGTGGATGTGTTGAAAAGCGTGAAGCGGGAGAAATTGACGGATATGGGAATGTTCTTTAGCCCCTGTTTCCACCACCTTTCCATGACAGCGAGGGTCTGGTTCAGCACATGGAGATCCAGTGCCCGGAGAGCCCCCGTTTTTTCCATGGATTCAATGAATCTGCCGGGGGAAACAATCTTTCCCTCTTCGTTGATACCCCGAACCAGCGCCTCCGCGCCGAAGACCGCACCGCTTCGCATATCTATTTTCGGCTGAAGGTAGACGATGAAACGTTTCTGCCATCCAGTTTCCATTATGCATGGAGTCCGTGCCTCGGCGGACGGCGCATTCGGTTGGTCGCACTGTGCGATGATTCTGGCTTCCCTCATCAGTTTTTCTCCGGAAAAGACGCCGTCCGTCCATACGTAGCCGAAGCGCAGCAGTTTCGGGTAGCGGTGCTGGAGCAGCGACTGGATTCGCAGAACACGGCCGAGAAAGACTTCGTGAGTGGTGTTGGGGCAAAAGACAACGAATTCCGTATCCTTCATATGGAACAGAAGGGATTTGCCGAAGATTACTGCAAGTTTTTCCGATAGGTACAGAAGAATCTTGGCAGTCTGTTCAAAGCTCTGTCCTTTGCCTGCCCAGGGCAGTTCCGGGATATTCAGGATCAGCGCGCCCATGGAGTTGTAAGATTCTGAATTCAGCAGGTATGCGTGGTCCATATAGGCTCGTAAATTCGGCAGTCCGGTAAGGGAATCCTGCAGAGCTGATGTGTCCGGCTCTTTTATCGCACGGCTGAAATGTCTGCGTGCGTATACGATATAGGGAAGCAGCACACTGAGCAGAGCGATGTCGTCCATATTCCCTTTGGGATTTTCAAGACAGAAAAACCCGTTGGGTTCGCTTTCCTTGTTTGCTGTCAGCGGGAAGACGTTGAAACTCCATGTCTTGCTCGAAGTGGAGATTTTTTTCGCCGCGGAGAGAGCTTTTTTTTCTTTCACGCAGCGTTTGAACAGAGGCAGCCTGGCAAGAGGCGTGCCGGTAAGATAGTTCCTGATGCTCGGCTTGCCGTCGTTTGTCCATTCGTGAATGATGCTCACCGCCTGATTGTTTTCCGCCAGGTCGGCGATGTATGCCCGATCCGCCTGATAATGGGAACCGATGCGGCCTAAAAACTCTTCAATGCCGGTATCGGGCGTGTCCGCCGTAAACAGCGCTTCAAGGCATCTGAAGAGAAGAATTCTCTGACTTTCCGACAAATTCTGCGGACTGACCGGAGAGAAGAGGAATGGTTCCGCCTCCCCTCGGTATGAATTTAGCTCTTTACTGGCGTTTTCGCTGAAAAATATCACGGAATCCTCCGGCGCAGATGGGTACCTGCCGCAGATGTATTCCGCTTCTTCAATAAGAGCGTCGTAATCCTTGCCGCGCAGATCTCCGCAGACCACAGCGGAGACAAAACGTAGCGAGTCGATTGTGTCGATATCGGACAGCGCCAGACGGGCAAAAGCAAAGGCATTGTCAAGCATTTGCCTTGCGGCAAGGCGGGAGACGGTGTCCGGCCAGAACAGCGTGATGCTGTCGCCACTATGTTCGCCGATGACGCACTCGATCCCCAGCAGGAAGGCAAAAATCATGGCGATCGGGTTTCGTCTGCCCTGAAAGTGAAGCTCTTTGAACGGAGAGGATCGGAAATTGCCGAATACCCGGATGAGAGCCAGCGTGTGCAGGGAAGATGTTCCGTTTTGCAGTGTCTGCCTGGTCAGTTCTTTTGCGCTTTGCCGGTCATACAGACCCGTCGCAGGAATATTTTTGATCGATTCCTTCAAAGCGGCTTCTCTTGCATGCCTTGGCTCCGTATCTTGAAGAAAGGCAAAGAGAAGGATATCCTTTAACAGGGGATCTTTTGTGAGATGGGCCGTATAGGAAATTCTGCGGATATTGCCGCCGGCGTCAATACGCCGGAATTCTCTCGAGAGCCATGTGTGCCCCCGGTTAAAGATGTCAAGCAAAGCCCCGCGGCTGAATATGTGCAGAAAGTCTTTTGTCTCTTCCCTGAAGAATAGGTTTCCCGCTTCCTTTTTAATCAGCTTTCCGAGTGCGGTGTTCCTGAAACGTCCGGTCAGGTTTTTGCCCTCAAGCCACAGCGCTTCGACAGTGTCCGAGGAAAGGTTCGCGGCCATGTAGCAGAACAGTGTGGGACGCAGAGCTTTCCTCAAGAGTTCCTTGCTGGCAAATATTTTTTGCGCGTCGGATTCGGCAAACCTTTTCGCTGTGCCGATGACCAGGGGAGAATGAACTCCGTCGTCGGGCAGCATACGGTAGGCAAGGGAAAACCAGCTGTAGTTTTTGTTCATCGTGTGCCGAAGGATGAAGGTGCCGCCGCCAGCGGCGCATCCCGTAAGAATTTCATCGGCAAAGCGTCTGAATCTGGCTGCGGAATCGGGATGTACCCAGCCTTTATCTATGAGGGAATCAGGGAAATTACCCATTCTCGCGCCGGGCGCGTATCCGAAATTTTTGGCGCTGAAAAGCCTGAACGTTTTGGTTTCGGGTTCTACTTCCCACAGTGTATAATTTTCTTGTTCGAGAAGAAATTTCAGCAGTTCTCGGGATTTAAGAAGCATGTACTCATTTTTTTTGGTCGCCGAGATGTCCGTGGAAAAGACGAGGACGACTGTCCGATCGCCGGAAGACGGAACCTGAACGGCACGCACGCGCCGCCAGCCCCAGTTAATGCCGTTTGTTGTAAAGCGGTGTTCATGCTCCACAGGCTTGCGGCATTTTGTCCCCTCCCGGAGCAGTCCTTCATATTCCGCTATATCATCCGCGTGTATCCTGCCGAGTGCGGCGAGCGTACAGGGCAGGGAGAGTGTTTCCTCCAGATTCAGCATTTTGCGGAGGGAAGGGCTGGCATACAGCATCCGTACCGAATCGTTGATTTCGAGAAGGCTTATCCCTTCATTCATATGTTCAAGCAGAGTAGAGAGCTGAAGGGGCGTCTGCACGGTATCATAGACATGGCGTTTCGAAATGTTCCCAGCCTTTCCCTCACTGATCTGGAAGCAGTTTTTTCCTCTGGCCTTTGCCTCATACAGCGCGAAGTCGGCTTTCTCGTACAGATATTCAAAATTCGGGATGGCGCCGGATACAACATGAACCCCTATGCTGGCTGTTATGTGAAGGGTCGGGGCGGAGCCAATGGAGAACTGCAGGGCTTCACAGATGAGCCGGGCCTTTTCCTGTACCGTATCAACCGTCACCTGACCGGAAAGCAGGGCGAAAAATTCGTCGCCGCCAAGCCTTCCCACAATATCCGTGGCGCGGAAACAGCAGGACAGTGCCTGTGCCGCCTGCCGGATGACACTATCTCCCGTCTGATGCCCGAACGTATCGTTTACTTGTTTAAAGTTGTCGAGATCGACGATGAACAGAGCGCATACTTCATCGGGAGACATTTTTTGCAGACATGCTTCAATGTATGATGTCGCGGTTTCCCTGTTCAAAAGTCCGGAAAGAAGATCTCTTGACGCACGCTCCGCAAGAATTTTTAATTTATCCCAGTAAAATTTTTCGGAAGGCTGTATCCCGCTGTTATTCGGCATGGGAAGCTCGCTCTCGGGGAAAGGGGGGGCGTTCGTTCTGGAGAACAGTCAGCAAGCCGGAACATTCCCCGTTGTCGGCTTGCTGTGA
>DWXS01000077.1 GCA_019119045.1 Candidatus Mailhella merdavium
CACCATCACCATATGAAATAATCAGAAGGTCATCCCGTCTATCCGAACTCAGAAAATCAGCATCGAAAAAGACATCAAAGGATGCCTACAATGGCAACTATAGCTTGCCAATACTTTTACACAGCCTCCTCTCAGGAAAGATAACTTTATTGCTTTGGCCGGGGCAGTTCGATTGAATAAAATTTCACATTATATAAACGCAACGTATGGGAGCAGGCAGTTTAATCTGGATAAGTAAACTATCTGTATCTGGTAAAATTATTTTCCTGCCTTGCGTGTTTCCAAGCCGTATTCCTCGAGCTTGTCGTACAGTGTGCGTCGACCTATTCCCAGCATGGCGGCCGCCTGCGTGCGGTTGCCCCCGGCTATGCGGAGCGCCTGTTCAATAGCGCGTCGTTCCGCCTCCTGTACGGTCTGCTGAAGGGAACGGCTTTCATCTGCGACGGCGTTCTTTCGTGCCTCTCCGGCAGGAAGCTGAAGCCCGAGAGTATCCGGCGTGAGCATATCCTGTCCGGCAAGCAGCACGGCACGCTCAAGCACGTTCTCCAGTTCGCGGATATTTCCCTTCCACGGTTGTTCAAAAAGCATCTGCATGGCGGCGGGACTGACGCCGACGATGGACTTGCCGTAACGCTGATTGAATTTTTTGATGAAATGACCAATAAGAGAGGTCATTTCATCTGTGCGCTCGCGCAGAGGAGGCAGTACGATCGGAATAACGGCAAGGCGATAATAAAGATCCTCGCGAAAGCGTCCCGCTATGACATCTTCCTGCAGATTGCGATTGGTTGCCGTGATGAAGCGCACATCTACAGTGACGGGCTTGTTTCCGCCCACAGGACGAATTTCATGCTCCTGAATGGCGCGCAGGAGCTTTGCCTGTGTGGCAAGAGTCAGCTCCCCAATTTCATCCAAAAATACCGTACCGCCCTGCGCTTCTTCCAGCAGACCGCGACGGCTGAATACGGCGCCTGTGAATGCCCCTTTGACGTGCCCGAACAGCTCGCTTTCCAGCAGCGTTTCCGGCAACGCGCCGCAGTCGATGGTAAGGAAGGGTTGATCGCGTCGCTGACTTATCTTGTGAATATAGGTGGCGAGAAGACTTTTGCCCGTGCCGGTTTCTCCCTGAATCAGGACGGGTACGGGAGAATCCGCCACTTTTTTCACCGTAGCCAGGACTTCCTGCATGGTGCGCCCGGGGGCTTCGATAAAGGGGGAATCGTCCTCGATATTCTTATCTTTTGAATGTTCGAGCTGACGGTGCATACGACCATGCTCAACGGCGCGCATGGCGACGATTTCCAGTTCCTGCGTCTTGAAAGGCTTGGTGATGTAGCTGTATGCGCCGAGCTGTACTGCCTGTACGGCGGTTTCAATCGTGCCTACCCCGGTCATGATGACAAAGGGAAGCACATTGTCCACGGCTCGAACTCGCTTGAGCAGTTCGATACCGCTGATATCCGGCATGGAAAGATCACAGAGAACCAGATCGTAAGAACGTTCCCCCATTGCGTTCCACGCAGCTTCGCCTGAAGGCGCCGTCTGAACGTCCCACCCCTTACGGGTAAACAACAGGGAGAGGATGTCCAGCCATTCCGGCTCGTCATCCACGACCAGAATGCGATACTGCATATGATTCTCCGGCTCGACTGCTGCCGACTCTTCTTTTTTCTGGCGGTTCGTCATTTCTATAGAATAATGCCAGATGAAAGCGGAGACAAGTCTGTTGGGGGCCTCCCGCCGGAGAGAGGGGGGAAGCTTTGCGGAAGGCCCCGCCCGGACGCAGAGCTACCAGCTCAAATAAGTCCAGGAATAAAGGAAGAACCAGGCAATGCCTGAAAGTAATACGGAAACGATGGCCGCAAAAGTTTTACGACCGAGCGTCACCGTGCCGCGGTGAGCATGGAACACGCCCATATAGAGCGCGGCGCTGCTTGCCCACAGCAGGAACACGGCGAAGGCAATCTGAAGATAGAAATAAATGCCCAGCATGTTTCCTCCCTGATCAGAGCAGACCGTTATACTGCGACACAGTGATAAAGAGCATAATCAGAAGCGCGAGAATGATACCCACATAATCGCGATCCTTTTCCTCCTGCCCGGAGTTGGCCATATAATCGAAGCCCTGGGCATCGGTAGTATGGGGATGACGTTCCATGATGTTCCCTCAGAAGGTCAGCAGATTGAAATGAACCGCGGCCATAATCGCGGCAACAAGTACCACGATGCGGACAACGCCGGCAATACAGGTGAGCGCAAAGCCGCGCAGCCCCCACTGGGCAATCTCGCGCAGCGGCAGAGAAAGGCCGAGGGCGGCGGCTGCAAGGGAGAAGTCCCACTTCACCATTTCAAATATGGCGAGATGCGCCGGTTCCTTGAAAATATGGAACTGGGCAATGATCCAGCACACGATGAAGATCAGCACAAACAGAGGTACGGTCTTGTGAGGACGTGTCGCGTGGATGGTGGGATCATCAGGATTGAACTTGCTGCGCAGGAAAAGCACAAAGAAGACATACAGGAATCCGGCCGGCATGATGACGTGACGCACCGGCTCAAGATAATGAGCCCAGCGGCCCGCTTCATAGCTGTAACCGAAAGCGGCATTGTACATCTGCCCGGTATTGCCTATGCCGAGGATGGAAAGCAGACCGAAGGCCTCGTCTCCCATCCCGACCAGTTGCCCGATAAAGGGCAGCAGGAAGGAGGCAATCAAACCGAAAAGCAGCACGCAGGCAAGAGCGTTGATGACCTGTCCGCCCTTGGCCTTGAGCATGGGCATGAGAATGGCGGTAACGTGGGGATCGCCCGTGGCAAGAGCCCCGGCGATATCGCCGGCATGACGGTCATCCACGCCCATGCGGCGGCCGAGCCACATCGTGAACTGGGCGGTAAGCACCATGATCACAAAGGCAAACAGAATCATCGACCAGCCGGCCTTGGTGGCATGGCTGAACACAAAGTGCGGCGCAAGCATGATGATGCCGAGCGGCATCAGTTTATGAATATAGGAAAGGCCGCGCTTCCAGCTGTCATGCACCCCGAACACATTGCCGATGATGAGGCCCATGAGGAAGGGGTTCCACACAAAGTTGGAGTTAAGGAGCTGGAACAGGGGCTGACCGTTGATCGGCCCGACCACTCTGTCCAGATAGGCAAAGAGGTTTTCCAGCGTGAAGGGATTGGGTACCCCTGCAAGATTGTTACTGAAAATGGCAATGAAGAACATGGCCAGAAGACCTGGCAGAACCTCCTGCAAGCTGTAGCAGCAGCTCAGGAAGGAACGGCGTCGATCCTCATAAATATACGGGGTCTGACTCATTGGGTCTTTCTCCTGCGAGTTCGCGGGTACGTCAGCCGGATTCGGCTCTGCCTGAAGCGGCGCCCGCGCCGATTTTCTGTAAACGTCCATTCCTCCGGGGCGGACGCCGGAAAAGCTCCGGCGTCTGACCCGGACTCACAGTTTATTGGAACTTGTGGGCCATCCAGGCATCGAGTCCGCGCTTGGCGGGTTCGTGGAGGCCGACTCTCCAGTATTCCTGATAGGCGGAACGTTCCAGCATGTTCGCGCGCAGGAAGCCTTCCGTCGTACCGTTGACGCCCATAAGGACATCCACGTTGTTGCGGGGATTGAACGCCAGGTTGTCGCTCTTGAACACACGACCCCGGACGACGGTTTCAATATGCCAGGAGTGGATCATTTCGCCGTCGAAGCTATCCACGACGATGCTGAAGATAGGTTTGCCGTCCGCACCCTTGGGGCCGTCATAACGGGGATGTTCCTTATCCAGGATGATTTCCTCATTATTGTCGAACAGCAGTTCGTTCAGCTGGTAGCAGTGCCCGCACACGTCGGAACGCACCATGAAACGCTCATCGGTGGGCAGGGGCTTTTCGTTCTCGATGTACTGGAGATCGACATAAGTCCACAGAGCGACCTTGCCGTTCTCAAAGGGCTTTTCAATATCCATTTCGGCCATGACCCGATCGTTGAGCGGGCCGACCACGAACTGGAGTTTGTTCACGATATCCTGATGCTGGGGCAGCAGGTTGTGTGCATGTTCATCCAGCGGCCCGAGAACCCGGCTTTCCGCCTTTCCGTCCTTATCGGTGATTTCCACGGTCACGGTTCCGGCCATTTCGTCAAATGCAACAACCGTCACTGTTCCGTCGCCGAGCTTTGCGCTCTCACCGGCGCCGAGCAGCACGCGCTTGGGTTCCGTATAGGTGTACTGGATATTCTGAATAATCGGGGTACCGAATTCCTTGATACGCATGTAGTTTTCGCCGACGAACTCAGGAATGATCCAGGTTGAACCTTCGCCGAACATGGGATGCACGTTGTAGCGGGTTCCGGGATCGCTGGGATCGAGGTTCTGAGCAAGCAGGAAAGGCGCACCGAAATTATTCCCCGAGTACTTCACCACGTTCACGAGGCCCATGGGACGATCGTCAAGGAACTTGCGCTCGGTATAGCGGAGCATCTTGTTGTTTTCGCCCAGCGGAACGTCCTGCCAGTAAATGGGATGCAGGGAGCCTTCCGGCTGAACCTTCCAGAAGTCAAGGTCAAAGTCCTTGCGGACGAAGGTGGCGGACTGGAAGGTGGCAAGCCAGGCCTTCTTGCCCAGCATATAGAAACTTTCGCCACGCAGAGCGCGCACGTTACGACCATTACGGGAAGTATAGAAGAGGCCGGCGCGGGGAATCACGATGCGCTCGTTGCGCCAGTCCACATAGCTGCCGCGGATGACCAGACCTTCGGCAGACACCAGAGCGTCGCCTCTGCGGTTCTTCACGTTGGTACGGTTGAAGCCGCGCAGCAGTCCTCCGAAGGGAGCCGTCGGATCCGGAGCATTAAAGGCCATGTTATCCATAGCCTGCGGATGTGTGGTGAAGTGAGAACCCTGCACCACGATACCATAGGTTTTATCGGAAAGACGGGTCAGGAAGCTGTCTTCCAGGATGGGGATCAGCGTGGGAGCGCGGCCTACAAACAAGTCCACGTCCTTGCGGCCCTTCTTCCTGTCGAAGACCATATTGTCGGTACGCTGGAAGAATGCGTCGCGAATGTAGTATTCGCTGACGGTGTCGCCATCGAAGCCGTCGACAACGAGCTTGAAGGCAGGACGATTCCACACTTCGGAATATTTGATCGGGCCGTCCACACTGTTGTTGGAATCATCAAGCGTAACGGCTTCGGCGTTTTCCAGAATGAGACGCTGGAGCTTGCCGGTGAGCAGGTTTGCTTCAAGGCCGACCTTGTAACGGGGATCCAGCGGCCAGGCTTCGCCGTTCTTCACCGTGACGAGATCTTCATACACGACAAAGCTGAGCAGGCCGTCCGTCCAGCCGTAAGGCACGTCGGTGGACCAGGGGGTGAAATCGGAATGTTTGAGAAATTCCGGCTGCACCATGATTTCCACACGCATATCCTCTTCAGGAATATCAAGGAAATACTGATCCTTGGCGTCGTCACGATCCTTGTAGCCCTGCGGGGTGACCGGACGAATCAGCTTTTCTCCAAGAACCTTATCCCCGGAGAAGTCCGTCACACGAACAAGGAAGCCGTCAGGATGCCGGAAGGCATAAAGACGCTTGGTGCCGTACCAGCGGAAATCTTCCTGGCGCACATCCAGCACCCAGGGACGGCTCAGCGAGAAGGTAGCTTCGTCGATGACAGGATATTCCAGCGCATCGAAAGTAGCCTTGTCGAAGTCGTTGGATTTAACCGTAAACTTGCTCGCCCCGTACCAGTAATCGGGATCAAGATAGTATTCGATGAGCTGAGGATTGAGGCCGTCCTTCATGTCCAGCTTCTGGATCTCTTCCATGTGGGCAAACTGATCGGACACTGTAAATTCCAGAGGCCAGTGCCCGGACGGCGCGATAAGAGCAAGCTGAATATAGGGCTTGTCATAATGATCGGTAGAGAAGTCGAACCACAGACGGTAGCCGGCTTCGTCCACCAGCACCTTTTCACGCTTCGCAACCTTTACGTCGCGCACAACGTTTCTGTGGCTCTTCAGATCCACAAGATAGGCATGTTCGCCCAGAACGAGGAAGGGATCACGCATGAAGGGCGCAGCGTCTTCCTTCGTTTCGGAAATGTAGTAGAGACCGCCGGCGGGAATAAAGGCCTTGCCGCCTTCAACCTTGCTCTGGCGCACGACCACACTTTCCGCCAGATGGCGAACCTGACCATACTGGTTTTTGAAAGTTTTGGTTCGCAGCCCTCCCAGGTCCGGGATATAGGGCATGTCTGCGGCAGGTTGCAATCCATGCGGCGTCTCGGCTCCTGAGGCGGGCACCCCGGCGAGGCAGGACGCGCCCACCATCGCCCCGATCAGCAGTTTTTTCCATCGTCTCTCGAAAAACATAGAGGCTTCCTTGAGGGAAAAGGTTGGTGTTCATAATCATAAAGCAAAAATTATACCAATCTGAATATGTCATGATTATTCAAAATAGTTGAACATGTTTTTTTCAGTTAGCCTCTTCTCCCGCCCTCTTTTATGTGCAATCTTCCGCACAGTTCTGCCGAATATCGCACACACACATTGTTCCGTCTCGGAAAAGACGGCAACTGTGTGGTGTCCAGCCCGACTGTCTTCTCTCTGAAGAAAAACAATACCGACATCGAACCTTTCGGGCCGACAAGGCCGCGCCCCTGCCATGGCTTCCGGCTGTACGCCCTCTTTTTTTTTACAGGAGCTATCAGACCTCAAAGGAAAAAGCGGAAAGAGTTTAAACGACAAAGGGCGGCACAATGCCGCCCTTTTTAATTCTGAAGGACTTCTGTTCAGGCTTTTTTCATTTCCTCAATAAGCCTGCTCAGTTCCGCACTTTCTCTGACCAGATCGTTCACGGCCTGCGCGGCCTGTTCCATGGCATCGGCGTTACGCTTGGCAATATCGTTGATATCCGCGATGGAACGATTGATTTCCTCACTGGCTGCGGACTGTTCTTCACTGGCCGTAGCAATAGCTCTCACCTGATCGG
Source organism: Candidatus Mailhella merdavium (assembly GCA_019119045.1). Classification (GTDB taxonomy): domain Bacteria; phylum Desulfobacterota; class Desulfovibrionia; order Desulfovibrionales; family Desulfovibrionaceae; genus Mailhella; species Mailhella merdavium. The sequence continues at coordinate 6,997 of DWXS01000077.1, forward strand.
CCGAGCTTTCCGCCAGGCGGACAATCTCTTCCAGCGCCGCACCGGAGCTGTCGGCCAGCTCCGTCGCCTCTTCTATACTCTGCACAGCAACATCTACCTGCCGGATGGATTCGCTGGTACTGCGCTGAATGGCGTCAATGGCGCTTCCGACTTCAGTAGTTGAGGCCATTGTTTTTTCAGCAAGTTTACGCACTTCATCGGCAACCACTGCAAAGCCTCTTCCTGCCTCTCCGGCACGCGCTGCTTCAATGGCGGCGTTGAGAGCCAGCAAATTGGTCTGATCGGCGATATCGGATATCACGCTCATAATCTGAGTGATGGATGCTGCATTTTCCCCCAGCTTGGCCATATCAGCCTTGAGATCCAGCGAAAGCTGACGCACGGACTCGATACTGGATACTACCTGACGCACCACAACCGCGCCCTCTTCGGCCTTACGGCGCATCTTTTCGGTTTCCTCTGCGCTGGAACCGGCATTTTTGGCCACTTCCATGACTGTGGCGTTCATTTCATTCATGGCTGAAGCTGTTTCTGCTGCCCGATCGGCCTGTTGCTGGGCCCCGTCAGAAGACTGCTGCACCTGAGCGGAAAGTTGCGTTGCCGCAGAGGAAATAATTCCTGTTGCACCTTCCAGTTGATTGGCCGCGTTCAGCATACCTTCCCGGCGGGCGCCCTCCGCTTCATGCAGCGCAGCTTCTGCCCTTGCCGTGGCTTCTCTGGCCATGGTCGTGCTGCGTTGAGCTTCTTCACTTTTCTGTTCTGTTTCAGCAACCAGATCCGTCAGTTTTCCCACCATATCGGAAAGACACTGGTACAACGCTCCCAGTTCTCCATAAAAAATCTTGCCATCTATTCTATGGCCAAGATCTCCGCCGGCAACTCTCTGTGCAGCAACCATCAGCAGATTGAGCGGCCCCACGATGGAGCGCACAATGAACATCGCCAAAATCATCATGATAACGGATATGGCGAGCGTAATGAAAATAATGCGCTGTACAGCCTCATTACTCGGCCCGTTTATCTCTGCCAATGATTCCACCGCTGCAATTTTCCAGCCGTTATCCAGAGTGAGTACATTTGCCAGATATGGCTCTCCGTCCAGAGTGATACTTATCAGGCCCGAATTTACGGCAATTATGGCTTTTAAGGCTGGATCATCAACCTCACTTCCTACCAGCTTTCCTACCGAACTCTGATCTTTAGGATTGTAGATCACGCGGCCTGTATCTTCCAGAAGCAGAAAACTCCCTGTTTCCCCAAAGTTGGAAGCAGCCAGCTTGTTGTTTAAGGCCGCCAGAGAAACATCTATCCCCACAACGCCGGCAAGCCGCCCCTGTTCATCCAGTAGTTTACGTGTGGCGGCAACCACCATTTCCCCGCTCACGGAGCGGTATGCCTTTGACATGCCCACAACGTCGGGAGACTTGGCCCGTTCAACATACCAGGTACGCGTATTCATGGCGCAATATGGCGGAAGCGTCACCTTGTCCAGCGAGCTGAGGTAAGCGCCGTTGGCAAAGCCTACATAGATTTCCACATAGTTTTCGTCAGCCTCTGCAAAGCGGCTGAGCAAGTCTGCGTATTCACGCCCCTGCGGTGCTATGTCTGCCTTGGAATAATGCCCTTCGGTCGGCACGTCCCGAAAGTTGGGAAACACATCTCCCGATTCTGCCAGCCCCGGCGTTCCGGCCAGAATCGCGGTACTTTTCTGCGCTTCACTGAAAAAATCCATAACATTTCTGCTCATCAACAGCAGCGATTGCTCCGAGGAAGTCAGAAAGGATTCTCTGGTGTTTTCACGTATCTGCCACGCAACATAGCAGATAGTACTCACCGCGACCACAAGAATGGAGCAAAGAAAGCCGAGAGTTATACGAAGCTTAATGGTCATGGAAAGGCCTCCCGAAGGCTGGGGATGAACAGTGCGACATCCCTTTTAACGTCATGCCCCATGCTAATCTTTAGATTTTATCTACACAAGCACATGGATGTAAGAAAATGCAAACCATACGCGAAACGCGCCATGCAGAGTTAATCTTTTCCGCCGTCATAGCTGTATCTGCTGCACATAATACATAGAAAAACAAAATATTACGAGTAATTATACTAAAAAAATTCCTCTGCCCGACAGATCTTTAAAAAAAGAAACAATACTGTATCCCGGCATTTCTTTTCTATGAAATATGAATTATTCCAAAGTATAATCTGGCATACCATATGGAGACGAGCTTTTTCTTACAAATTTTGTCAAAAAAAAAGCCTTCCGTCGAAATTCGACGGAAGGCCTTTTTATGTTCGAAAGCCCGCTTAGTTCGCACTTGCTGCGGATTCGGCGGGTGCGGCAGGTTCTGCCGTTGCGGCTGCATCGGTCTGAGCGGCGCCTGCGGATGTTTCTGCGGGAGTTTCCACAGAACTTTCTGCAGGAACTTCTGCCGCTGCGTCGGAAGCTTCAGGCGCGGGGGCGGACTCCAGAGAAGGCAGCGGGCCGAAATCGATGGTTTCCTTATCCAGCTTGGACACAACTTCGGCGGTGATATCCACAGCCTGATCGTAGGACAGAACAGTTCCGGCCTCGAAAACTACGCTCATGCCTTTTTCCACACGGCACTCGCCGATCACCTTCTGCAGAACGCCCTGAAGAGTCTGCACCACTTTCTGCTGTTCCGCCTCAAGAGCAGCCTGCATGGTGTAAAGCTGCTGCTGCATCTCCACCTGAAGACGCTGCTTTTTCACGTCATCCTTGGCTTCTTCGGCAGCTTCCAGCTCCTTCTGCATGGCTTCCAGCTTGGCCATGGCTTCGTTCTGAAGCTTTTCCAGACGTTCCGTGGCGAGCTTGGCCTGCTTGGACTGTTCATACACCTGTACGGTCTGAACCACGCCGACAACAGGTTTCGGAGCCTCTTCCTTGTTTCCGCCCATGCCCATGAGACCAAACATGCTCAGAGCCAGCAGTCCGCCCAGAATGACGTTCTTTTTCATTCCTTCATCCTTGTATTGCGCACCGGAGCGCGCGGTTGACCGTTATCTTCGCCCTCCCGGTTTTCTGAAGGGCCGGGGAGAGGAAGAAATACAATGTTTCCATATTCGAGGCAATGGCCCGACCCCGGCTCCACGGAAAAACTCACGCTCTGCGGCGCAAGAAGTATTTCGTCCCGGAAAGAGCCGTCTTCCCGATAATGGGGGGGCCTGTCGTCAGTCGGCATACGCCAAGGGAGAAAGCTTTCCTTTTTCATCCCGCACGGCAACTGCTCCCCCGCCGACTTCAGCGGCATAGACATGACGGGCGGCCAGCACCTTGCGTACAAAGGAGCGCGTTTCGAGAGCGGGCAGCGATTCCTGAAGCTTGAAGTACACTTCCTCGGGCGTCATGGAATTAATGACGTCAAAAGCTTCTTCTCTGCTGTTTCCGAACTGACGCAGCACTGTACCGGAGCCTCCATTATAAGAGGCAATGGCACAATATTCTCTGCTCAACGGATTCTTGATGCCGCCGAGATGAGCTGAATGCAGCAGGTGCAGATAAATTACGCCATAGCGGATATTCTGTTCGGGATTAAGCAGCTCTCCCGCGGATGGAGTGCCGCCCTCTCCCAACCAGCGGTTGACCTCGCGTCCTGCCGTTTCCGGAACAATCTGCATGAGTCCGTGTGCGCTCCGACCGCTTATCTGGTTCGGATCGAAACTGCTTTCCACCTGCATGACGGCGAGTACAAGCGCCGGATCAACGCCATAGCGCGCAGCAAATCTATGGACAATGTCATGATAGCGTAAAGAACGCTCAACCATGCTCTTGCCTGCAAAGCCCGGCTCCAGCGGAGTACGGGGCAACGCCTCAAAATCAACAATTCCCGGGCACAACTGCACACCGGAAGATTTCTTTCCGTTTTCCATCCACGCAGAAATACGAGGAGAAGCGGCCAGAAGCTCGGGAAGGCTGCGAACCAGCCGCGTGCCGCTTTCGGAAGGTCCGGAGAAAGCCAGCGGCCGCAGAGGTTCCTTTAAAAGTTCCCGAATCAGGGGGAAGGGAAGCTGACTGAGCCGAGTCGGAACAGGCTGGAGAAAAGTTCCCGCAGAGCTGTCCGCGTCGTCAAGCTGCAGGCGGAATACTGCGCTCGGCATGGCGGGCCGGGCGGTGTCCTGAGCCACGCTGCTCATAGGCAGGCTGGATTCCTGTATGGAGCGACACAGCGGACGACTGACGCTGGGCAGAGAATGCGGCCAGGGGAGAAAGCCGAGCAGAAGCCCGACCAGCGTGCATCCTGCCACGCCAATCCCCATACCCAACACGGTTTTCCGCATTTTCATCACCTTCCGCATATGATTCTGAACGCTCCATCTTCCTTTTCTCAAATTTGTTCATTATTTGCAAGACTAATGCCAATATATGATCTACGGGGATTCAAAAGCCTTCGGACCCGGAGCTGACGGAATCATGACAGGGAAGCTGTTCAGAAATCAGGCAGAGCCAGCCCGCTACCGTTCAAAAACAAGCCGCTTTTCATGGTATCGGAATCAAAATCCTGCCGTATCCGGCAAGGAACCTTCGGACTTTGCTTACGGAAGCGGGGCATACCTGCTGCTTCCAGATCTCTCATCTCAATTCGTCAGTTTGTATTTTTCGCGCAGATCCTTCGGTTTCAACCCCATTCTGAACAGTCTGGCCCGCACGGTCTGGGGATGCAGCCCGAGCTTCCCGGCCGCCCCGAGAGGTCCGCTTACCCTGCCGTGACAGGATTTTATCGCCTCCAGCAGAATATCATCCTCCATTTTTTCGCCCGTTCCGTCCTGAGCTATGGGATGTTCTTTTTTTTCATCCGTTTCACGCAATGCTTCTTCTCTTCCGCCCATATGAATATTCAGTACGCTCCTGCGTGCAATGCTCGCTTCCACCATGGCTTCCTCGATGACATGTCTCAACTGCCGGACATTCCCCGGCCACGGAGCCGAAAGCATGTTCCGTTCCGACTCTGGAGAAAGATGAAATCGTCCGGGAATATTCAGCAGACCAGGAGAAACCTGACAAAAATACCGGGCAAGGACGGGTATGTCCTCCCGTCTGCGACGCAGAGGAGGTATTTCAATGCGATAATGGTTCAACCGATACCAGAGATCCTCCCTGAACCTTCCTCCGGCTACCTCCTGTTCCAGCGATCTGTTGGTAGCCGCCAGTACACGCACGTTCACGGGCAGCACGCGATCGCTGCCGACCCTGCGGATACTGCGATCTTCCAGAACCCGCAAAAGCCTTGTCTGCGCGGCAGGAGACAACTCCCCCACTTCATCAAGAAAAAGCGTCCCGTTCTGAGCCTGCTCGAAATAACCTTTAGAGGGCCCATGCGCCCCGGTGAAGGCTCCCCGTTCATGGCCGAAAAGCAGGCTGTCGAGAAGATTTTCCGGCAAGGCTCCGCAATTGCATATCACCAGAGGAAAGCGCGCACGCCCCGAAAGGTGGTGAACGGCTTTGGCCAGCAGATCCTTGCCCACCCCGGATTCCCCCTCAATCAGCACGTTTATGTCCGTACCCGCAGCAGCCTCGGCGCGCCGAAGACTGTGGCTCATTCCCTTGCATTCGCGCAAAATTCTGAGCGCGTTTTCCGCCTGCTCCAGCGGCGTGGTCAGACTCGAAAGAGGTTCTTCTTCCGTCGGAAAAAATTTATTCACGACGGTCTGACATAAGGGATAGATGTACTTCAGCAGTTCGGCATGTTCCCGCTCAAACCCGTCGATATTCTTCGCAACAAACGAAATGATGATGTGACTTTCCCTTGTCTCATTCAGCACCATCCCCATGACGGAAAAGTCGTGGGGAAAAATTGCTTCCAGATTCCTGCGGATAACGGGATCTTCCCGGTAATCCTTATGCCAGAATATCCGTCTTTCCTTATCATAGGAATGTTCCCTGCGATCTTCGTGGGTCAGCAGATGAATACGTGTTGCTTCCAGACGTGGTTGTTCATTTAAATCACCGGCATAGGCCAGTGTGGTGGCATGCGCGGAATGGTGATTGACATAATAACAGATCATGAACGAAGTCGGCACGAATTTTTCCATGGTGCTGAACAGACATTGCATCACCTGCTCAAAGCTGCACATGGATATCATGGTGGAAAACAGCTCACCCCGGATTGCCTGTGAAATGTCCGCCTGCTCCACAATACAGCCTCCTCTCTCATTTATATTATTTTTGATATCATTATTTTTTATTTATATCATGTATCAAATCAATACAAATCAAAAACATGTTGAAATATAAAGTTATTTTTTTGGCACAATGTTTGCTGTTATCCGTAACAACACCGGTGTTACTCAAATATTTTATTACTGCTTCCATCTGATTCTGGAGGAATTTCATGAATAATGCCATCGTCGTCATGTTTGACAGTCTGCAGTTCAACTATCTCGGCTGCTACGGCAATACCTGGATAAAAACCCCGAATTTCGACAGATTCGCTCGGGAAGGAGTACTCTTTGAAAACTGCTACATAGAAGGTCTGCCCACCGTACCCTGCCGTCGGGCCATGCACACCGGCCGCTATACTCTGCCCAAGGCCGGATGGGTGGCACTGAACAGGGAAGATACCACCATTGCCGATCTGTGCTGGGGACGGCCCATCGACACGGCCCTGGTGCTGGACTGCCCCATGTATCGCCTTCCCAAGTTCGGCTATACCAGAGGCTTCGACAAGGTCTGGTTCACGCACGGACATGAAGCGGATCAGGGCTTTTATTCGCAGGACCCGCTCATTCATTTCAAGGTGGAAGACTTTATCGAGGATCACATCAGCGAGCAGGCGGATACCATCCTCGGCGAAAAAGTTATGTTCATCCAGGAAGAAGAAATCAACTCGTATCTCAAGCAGTGCCAGTACTGGAAATCCGACGAAGATCGCTACGTGGCCCGCACCATGAAAAAGGCCGTCGAATATCTCGAGCAGGTCGATCGCAACAAGCAGTTCTTCCTCTGGGTGGACAGTTTTGATCCTCATGAACCCTGGAACCCGCCTTCTGTTTATCTTGGCTACCCCTGCCCCTACGATCCCGACTATAAGGGCAAGGATCAGTTCCTGCCGCTGATGGCTCCTGTGGAAGGCCTGTACACGGAAGAGGAAATGCACCACATCCGCATGTTGTATGCGGAACTCGTCACCCTCTGCGACAAGTGGCTGGGCTATTTCCTGGATAACGTGCGTCGCCTCGGCTTTGAAGAAAACACGCTGGTCATGGTCGTATCGGATCACGGCGAACCCATGGGCAACGGAGAACACGGCCACGGCATTATGCGGAAAATCCGCCCCTGGCCCTATGAAGAACTTGCTCACGCGCCCATGTTCCTGCGCGCACCGGGCATTGCTCCCGGGCAGAGAATCAAGGCCTTTGTCCAGTCGGTAGACGTTGCGCCCACCGTCTGCGACTGGCTGGGAATAGGCGTGCATCCGGACATGCAGGGCAAGTCTCTGCTGCCTCTGGTACGCGGCGAAGTGGAAAAGGTGCATGATTTTGCCATTGCCGGATTCTACAAATATTCCTGGTCCATCATCACGGAAGAATGGTCCTATATCCACTGGCTGCATAAGGGAGATACCACTCTGAGCGAATCCAGATACGGGATGTACGGAAAAGGAACTTCCGAAGCTGCCGGAACGGTGGCCGTGGCGGACCCTGTTCTGAGCAAACCGAAGATCAGCAAGGAACTCGAAAATTACCTGAACGGAACCACCATGGACGGAGAAGCGCAATGGACCTGCACGCCCGGCTCCGTTGCCGAAGTGCCCGCCATCGACGAACTGTACAACAGGGCCGAAGATCCCTTCCAGTTGCACAACGTGATCTCCGAACACCCGGATATCGCCAAAAAGCTCCTCTCCACACTCAAGACCTACATGCAGGATTTGCAGGCATAGCAGCCTTCTGATTCATCCGAAGCATGGCCGCCCGCGCCCATTTTCACCGCAACGGCGCGGACGGCTTTCCCCGATCGGTTTTCCGTTTATTCCCGTATCTTCATCCTTCTTTTCGGAGTGACATATGAGCGATCGCATTCAATCGGATCCTGTCGAGTGCCAGCCGGATGACAACTGGCCCGTAGGCCGGAGAGCGGCATTTTATACATGCTTCATCGTTCTTGGTCTGGGAGCTTTCGACTTTATCGATCGGCAGATTATGGCCGCAGTGCTGCCGTATATCAAGGCCGAATGGGCACTGACCGACACGCAGCTCGGTATGCTCATCTCCATAGTAAATATCATGCTGGCGGTTCTGGTCATACCCAGCGCCTATTTCATCGATCGCTGGAGCCGTAAGAAAATGATCGCCATCATGGGAGGCGTATGGAGTCTGGCCACCGGCGCATGTGCCTTTGCGGGAGGATACGGGCATATGCTGCTAGCCCGTCTTTTCATCGGCGCCGGAGAAGCCGGCTATAACCCTGCGGCACAGGCTCTGCTGACAGCGCAGTTTCCCAAAAAATATCAGGGAACCGCCATTGCCATCACCCAGATCGGCATGACTCTCGGGATTCCTCTCGGTCTGGTCATCGGCGCTTTCATAGCTCAGCACTGGGGCTGGCGACACGCCTTCGGCGTAGTGGCCGTGCCCGGTATGATTCTGGCCGTCCTGGCACTATTCATCCGCGACTATCATTCTTCACCGGCACAGCCTTCCGGCGGACAAAGCGGAAGTAAAGAATCCTATCTGACCACAATGCTGCACCTGCTGCGTACCCCCTCGCTGATTTGCGCCTTTATCGGGGCGCCGCTCATGATGATGTATAACGGTGCAGTTATGAACTGGCTCCCCTCCTATCTGATTCGGGAAGGCGGACTGGATGCAGGAAAAAGCAGTAACATAGCGGCAATTATCATGCTCTCGCAGGTTGTAGGAGCCGGCTGCGTAGGCCCGGTCATCGATTCTCTGCGGCATCGGTACAAAAATGCGGCTCCGCTTGTACTGACAGGGGCCTTTGCTCTGGCTCTTGTCTTCCTGCTGACCGCCTATAATCTGATAACTCCTGGTTCTTCCACCCAGATATGTCTTCTGTTCATCGGCTGCTCTTTTGCTGCCGTTACGGGAACAGGGTTCAGCGCAATCATCATAGGTCTGGTTGATCCCCGAAAGCGCGCTACGGCCATCAGCCTGATGATCGTCGCACAGAATATCTTCGGCTTCGCGCTTGGCCCGCTGTTCACCGGCATACTCTCCGATCATTTCGATCTGGCTACGGCCATGAACGCCATGTGCAGCGTCATTTTTCTTGCCATGCTGGTATGTCTGGTCTGTTCCTTCACCTACATCAGGGACGACGCAAAAACCGTGTGCCGAGACGTCAACTTCAATTAAGATAACGCTTCCGGCACAGTCTTCCGGAATCTGAACCGGAACGCCCCATACGGAGTTCCGGCAGCACTCAGGACACAAAAAAGGCCACAGCGCGTCGGGCATAACGACCCGACGCGCTTTGTATGTCCCTTCGGGCAAGGGACACTCCTGCTTGGCATCCCTCCCCCCGAGGGGATATCTGTCGAAGCCACCATTCAAAAATAATACCGGCTGTCAGGAATGTCCTTCCGTCGAAAGCTGCTCTGAAGTTCAGGCAGGCAGTCGGAATTTCCGCAGCAGCTTCTCTCCCGAGTCTCGTCCTCCGAACGTCTCACAGCCTCGGCGTTTCATGCGGATAGACGCCGAGAACGCGCAGAGACTGACAACGGCCGCGCAGCCTTTCCAGCGTTTCCGCATGTTCAGGACGCAGCAGATCGCTGCCCGTATCCATGAAAAATACATATTCCCAGGCGCTTCCCCTCATGGGGCGGGATTCCAGCTTGGACATATTGATCCCGGCTTCGGCCAGCAGATCGAGAACCGCTGCCAGCGTTCCCGGACGATGGGCCACGGTGAACAGCAGCGAAGTTTTCAGCGTCGTATCAGGTCTGCCCTGAGGCGAATGAACCTCTCGTCCCGGAGCGATGACGGCAAAGCGCGTCCAGTTTGAGGATGAATCCTCCAGCGATTCCGCAAGCACATTCAATCCCAGCATGGCCGCAAGACCGGGGTGTCCTATGGCGGCGGCGCCGGATTCATTCTTGACCCGGATCGCGGCGGCTGCGGTGGATTCCTCCGGCACCAGCGCGGCAGAGGACAGATGCGCGCGCAGCCAGCCGCGGCTCTGTCCGAAGGGCTGGGGATGAGAATAAATCTTCTGCACGCCGTCAAGGGAACCTTCCTTGCTCATGAGGCAGAGCTGGATGCGACTGTAATGCTCGCCCACAATATGCACGCCGTATTCGGAAAAAAGATCGAAGCTCTGTCCTATGCTTCCATGCAGAGAATTTTCCAGGGGAACCAGCCCCAGATCGCAGCTGCCTCCGGCCACGGCGCGGAATACTGCATCGAAGTTTTCATGCGGAGCGGCACTGATACCGTGTCCGAGACAATCCAGAGCCGCCATGTGAGAAAAGGTTCCTTCCGGCCCGAGAAAGGCCACACGCAAGGGCTGTTGCAGTGCGCGGGAGGAAGAGAATATTTCCCGCCATATTCTGGCGATATGATCGTCCGGCAAAGGCTCGCCGCTGCTCTCATGATTGAGCCGGAGCAGCCGATCCAGCACGGCATGTTCCCGCTCGGGCCGGAATACGGGGCCGCCCTCCCCTTTCTTGAACGCTCCGACCCTGCGGCTTATTTCCGCACGACGCCGCAGCAGGGCCAGAAGTTCATCGTCGACCTCGTCAATGGCCGCCCTCAATTCCGTCAGTTCCATGATCACTTTTCCCTGATGTCTTCTTCAATACGCATTCCGAAATGACGCCCCGCCGCATCGAAATGGCATAATACCTCGTCCCCCGCGCGCAGGGATACGACGCTGACAGGTTCTCCCCCCGGACGAACCAGGCGGATGGTTTCCGCATTCTGAAGAAAGACCCCACCGCGCTGTCCCAAGGCATTTTCCGCCTCGATATACAGCATGGGACGCGCCTCCACCTTGACCCTGCCCACCACGGCCAGACAGGTGGAGCCGTCCGCACCGACAATCAACGTCTCGTCTCCGGCCTGCAATTCTTCAAGATAGCGGGTGCGATCTCCGGGCAGCATGGCATAACAGTGTACCGCCCCGGCATTGACCCGGAACGGACGTGCGGCAACATACTCATTATGTTCCGTTTCCGCATGGACGAGGAAGGTAAACGCACTGGAATTACCTGTCAGCATCCCCTGTCCGCGCGCAAGCATGGAACAGGTGTCGACACAGACGCGGTGCCCCATCCCCACAGAGCGTACCTCCACAATACGGGCAGCTTCAAGCGGGATCCTTCCCTGCGAAGATTTCAGTTCGGCCACCATGGATTTCAGCGCGCAAAGCCCTTCGGGCAAGACGACCAGTGTGGAGACGCCCCGTTCCAGAATCCCCGCCGCAAGGCGGGCCTCTTCAAGCGAGCCCACTTCCAGAGCCACCCGGCCGGACACCTTCGGATCCGGGTGGGCAAGCAGATTTTCAACGGGAATGATTTCCCATCCGCGGGCAAGCACCACATCTTCGCCGGCAGCAAGGCGACGGGCGGCTTCTTCTTCATCAGCCTTGGCGTTCAGAGCAATGATCGGCATGGATGATTCATCCCGTACGTCGCAACGGGCCAGCCCGGCCACAGCCGCCACATGCGCCGCATCCACGATTACACCGTCCACCCCGGATTCCAGAGCCAGCGTCACATCATTGCGATCAAAGGGCACACTTTTCACATATATGCGACGCATCTTATTCTCCCAGTATGCTCAGAGCCTCGTCCACGCTGATATCCTCGTGTACGATACCGCGCAGAGCTTTAAGCAGAAGCACGCGCTTGGGATGCTGAAACACATTGCGCCCCACGGAAAGCCCTGCCCCTCCGGCCATGAGACTTTCCTTCACCATCTGGAGGAAATCGCGGGAAGAATCCATTTTCGGCCCGCCGGCAATGACCACGGGAATACAGCAACATTCCGTCACTCTGACAAAGCTGTCCACATCGCCGGTGTACGGAACTTTAACCACATCTGCGCCAAGTTCCATACCCACACGGGCACAGTGGGCCACGACAACAGGATCGTAGCTGTTGCGAATATTCGGACCGCGACCGTAAACCATGGCAATAAGAGGCATCCCCCAGTTCTGCGCGTCCTCGGCCACTTTGCCGAGCTGGGCAAGCATATCGCGTTCGTTTTCGTCCCCAAGATTCACATGAACGGAAACGCCGTCAGCCCCAAGCCGGATGGCTTCTTCCACCGAAGCGACCAGAGTCTTTGTATTCGTCTGAGGAGTAAGAGAGGTTGATGCGGAAAGATGCACGATGAGTCCGACATCCCTGCCGGAAGCGCGATGACTGCAACGAACCAGCCCCTTATGCATGAGAACGGCGTCCGCGCCACCCTCGGCCATATCCGAGGTTGCCTCTCTCATATCGATAATCCCTTCCATGGGGCCGACGGAAACGCCGTGATCCATGGGAACGATGATGGTGCGTTTGGTTTCACGATTGAAGATGCGTTCCAGACGTACGGTTTTGCCGAGATGCATGGTATAGCCTTCCTTTCGTTTGGAGCCTCTCCGCCTGTGGCCGGCAAGAAAAAAAGGGGCCACAAGCATTTGCCTGCGGCCCCGGTTTTCTGATGTCATTTGCGTTACACATTCACCCCACGGCCACAGACCCGGCTAAACCACCCGTAAAAATAAAAAAAGAAGCCGCCAAAATAATTCTGGCTGCTAAAGAAGTTCAGGGCGGGGGTGTGGCTGGTATGAAGCATAACGTTTTCCTGTATGGAGTTACACTAGCTCCGGGAAGGAAAACATGTCAAGTGATAGAGCGCATTATTTTCGCAGCCGGAAGCACGTTCCGAACAGAGGCTGCCTCTGCGTTCCCCGGCGCAGAAAGGGCAGGCCAAGCTTCGGCAATGCAAAAAATACCGCGATTTTCCGCTTTCCCTCATGACAAAGCTCATATCGGTATTAATATGTAACAGGTAGTGTTTCACAACGGCTCTTTTCCACATCATTCCATGCCACGGAGGCATATCATGAACGCTCAGGTCGAAACGCTGCTCAAAGAGCAGGTTAACAAGGAATTTTACTCAGCCTATCTTTATCTTGCCATTGCCAACTACTATCACAGCAAGAATCTGAACGGATTCGGTCACTGGTTCGAGGTTCAGGCCAGAGAAGAGCAGGAACATGCCATGAAAATTCTGAAATATCTTCAGGATAACGGCGTAATGGTCAAACTTGAAGCCATTGCCGCGCCTGAAGCTGAATTTTCCGATACGAGAACGCCTCTTCTCGCCGCTCTCGGGCATGAACAGTACGTCACCGGCCTCATCCACGCCATTTACAAGCAGGCTCGCGACAGCGACGATTTCCGCGCCTGTCAGTTCCTCGAATGGTTCATTGCCGAACAGGGCGAAGAAGAAAAAAGCACGTCGGATCTCATCGCCAAATTCGACATGCTCGGCGGAGACGCCAAGGGGCTGTATCTGCTGAACGCAGAACTCAATAACCGCGAATAGATCTTCCTTTTTCATAAATACGGAAGGCGTGCCCGCGATAATCCCGCAGGCACGCCTTTCTTTTGCCGAAAAGCGAAATAGCCGAGCTATTCTGCGGCTTCGCCCCATACTGCGAAGCGCGCAAGCGAGGTACTTTTCCCGTGTTTCGCAGATACGAAAACTTCAGAGGCGAACGGGCTACGGTTGACCCCGCCCAAGATTCCGCTTAGAGCTGACGCAATCAGATTTTCAATACGCCCCGCCGGGTTGCGTTCACTCCCGCCCTGAACCTCCCTCTGCGACAGCGAGGCATACGTAGGGAAAACGTTTAACGCTTCAGGAGCCAGAAGGAATATGAATCTCTTTTCCGCCAATTCCGCTCTGAAAAAGATTTTTGATGAACATATCGCCCATATTTCCCAGAAAGAGGAGCTGATCCCCGAGGCGATCGAACATGCCCTGAACTCGGGAACCATGGTGCTGCTCGGCAATCCCGCGCATAAGAATGTCCGCCCCATCGTTGTGGGGCAGCCTTCCCGCGTGAAGGTAAATGCCAATATCGGTACTTCTCCCTTCCAGAACCAGCCGGAATGTGAACGCGCCAAGCTTGACGTGGCCATTGCCGCCGGAGCCGATACCGTCATGGATCTGTCCATTGCGGGCGATCTTGACGCCATTCGGCGCGACATGCTGGAACACTGCCCTGTTCCTCTCGGCACTGTCCCCCTGTATGGCGTGGCGCAACACTATATCGATCGCGGCGCCGATCCTGCGGATATGGATCCGGAACGTCTTTTTGCCGAGGTGGAAAAGCAGGCGGAACAGGGTGTGGACTTCATGACGCTCCATTGCGGCATTACCCGTCGCGGAGCGGAATGGGCCGCAAAAGGCGGCCGTGCCATGGGCATTGTTTCGCGCGGCGGCAGTATCCTGGCCCGCTGGATGCTCAAGAACGACAGAGAAAATCCCCTTCTCACCGGTTTTGACCGTCTGCTTGAAATTGCCCGCAAATATAATGTGACGCTCTCCCTCGGAGACGGACTGCGCCCCGGTGCGGGCTGCGACGCCGGAGATCCGGCCCAGTGGGAAGAGGTAATCACTCTGGGAATGCTGGCCCGGCGGGCTTTAAAAGAAGGAGTGCAGTGCATGATCGAAGGCCCCGGACATGTCCCCATGAACGAAGTTGAAGCTCAGATCCGCGGGATAAAAAACGCGACGTTCAACGCTCCTCTTTATGTACTTGGCCCCCTGACCACGGACTGCGCTCCCGGATACGACCATATTGCCGGAGCCGTAGGCGGCGCGCTGGCCGTGCGGGCGGGCGTGGATTTTCTGTGCTATCTCACCCCGGCCGAACATCTGACCCTGCCTGACGCGGCCGATGTCAAGGCGGGCGTCATGGCCTCGCGTACCGCCGCACAAATCGGCGAAGCCGCGCTCGGACGCCCCCGTGCCCTGCGCCGTGAAGCCGCCATGAACAAAGCCCGCAAGCATCTGGACTGGGAAGGTATGCGCGCTGCGGCAATGGATCCGGAGCTGCTCGACAAGCGGCGCGAACCTCACAAATGCGAAGAGGAATGCGCCATGTGCGGCAACTTCTGCGCCGTGAAGATGCTGCGGGAACTCTGATCCCCGGCTTTCCTGAACTTTTTAATCCCGCCCGCTAAATTCGGGCGGGATTTTTTCTTAACACATGCTATTTACTCAAAAAATTTACGCTGTCTGGAACAGTGTGGTCAGAAACGCACGGAGGCGTTTTCTCCGCTCTGCGGATACCGCAGGAGACACTGGCTCAAGCCCTCCTTTCCTCTCAAGAAAACATGCGAAGAGCGACACAGCAACGCCTTGCTGCACACCCTTCTCAGTTCAACATTTCCATGATTGCGGGCTGTTCATCCCTGTTCCTCAACATTCTGCAGCACGACAAAGAATGACTCCGTCTTATGTACTGAAGACAACATGTTGCAAAATATCATTTAAACATATTATACAATAACAATCACGGCATACATCTTGAATATTTTTCATGCTCCATGAAGTTCCGGTACGCGGCGGAACATCCTGTTCAATTTACTGTTCCGCCTTTTTTCAGTATGCTTGTTCCGCATCATTGCTCCGACTTTTTCCCGTGCTGCAAGGCCGTCATGTTCGTTCGATCTTCACCTGTCTGCGTTATCTTAATTCTCTGTACGGCCTGCTGGGCCTTGTCTGCTGGAATCCGCCTCGGGATTTTCCTCGATGAAGGAAGCAGCTCGCTTCCCGGCCCCGGTCTGTGGCCCGCTCTTGTCGGGAGCGGACTGATGCTCTGCCTGCTTTCTCTGTGCTGCTGTCCTCCGAAAAAAACTGTCCCTTCAGCATCTACGGCAACAGAAGGAACATTGCCCTTTTCCGTCCGCGCGACCCAGCTCAGCCCTCTCCTGCTCTGTGCGCTCTGGATCTGCCTGCTCCCAGCTCTCGGCTGGCTGCCGGCCACCGTCATAACGCTCTATGCCGCCGCAAGACTGGCCGGCAACAGCAGCAGAAGCTCTGCGCTCGCGGCCATACTTCTCCCCGCGCTGCTGTATCTCGGCATAGTCCGGGGGCTGAACTGGCCTCTGCCCGACGGCATACTGTTCCGAGGCCTGCCATGATTGACTGGTTCTCCTCCGAATCCATGCGGGCCGTTTATGAAGGTTTTTCTGCCGTAAGCGGCGACCCTATGTTGTGGCTTCTGGTACTTGCAGGCACGCTGCTGGGCATGGTGGTAGGCATACTGCCCGGCTTCGGCCCTCCCGCCGCCATGGCTCTGCTTTTTCCCCTCACCTATGTCATGCCGCCCCTGTCCGGCATCGCCATGCTTGCCGGAATTTTCTACGGGGCAAAATACGGAGGAGCGGTCACCTCGATTCTGCTTGGAATCCCCGGCGAAACCGACGCTGTTGCCACGCTGTTCGAAGGGCATCCTCTGGCCCGGGCGGGCATGGCCCGGCAGGCTCTTGCCGCGGCAACGCTGGCCTCCTTCTGCGGCGGTATGACGGCAACTCTCGGGATGGCGCTTCTTGCTCCGTTACTCAGCGGTGCGGCCCTGCTCCCCGGCCCTACCGGACGTTTTCTGCTGATGACTGCCGCTCTGGGAGCCGTTGCGCTGCTCGGGCCGGGAGGACTGCGCCGCAACACGACCATGATTCTGCTCGGCTTCGTCCTGGCCCTGCCCGGCATGGATCCCGTTCACGGCATGGAGCGTATGACGCTGAACGGGCAGCTCTGGAGCGGCATCGAACTGACCTCAATGCTGCTGGGGCTCTTCGGTGTGGGAGATATTCTGGACACGCTGTGCCCTCCCTCCCGCCGTCCTGCCCCGTCACGCCGGAACACGCAAGAGGCGGATAGCCTTGTGGAACGCGGAAATATCCCGACAGCCGCCCTCGCCGCGCTGCGCGGCAGTATCCTCGGATTCATCACGGGCCTGATCCCCTGCGGGGCCGGTGTTACCGCAAGTTTCACCTCGTACGCGCTGGAAAAGAATCTCTCTCGCCATCCGGAACACTTCGGCAAAGGCGTGTGGCCCGGACTGACCGGACCGGAAGCCTCCAACAATGCGGCGGCCGTGGCATCCTTTGTCCCGCTGCTCCTGCTCGGTCTGCCCACCAATCCCATTATGGCCGCCCTGCTCGGCGCCCTGACCGTCGGAGGTATCGTCCCCGGCCCCCGCCTGCCCCTGGAACAGGGAACTTTTTACTGGGGGCTTATCTTCAGTCTGGCTCTGGGTAATTTGCTTCTGCTTGTTCTCGGCCTCGGCCTCGCACGGGTCTGGGCAGCTCTGGCCTCGCTTCCATGGCGGCTTATATGGCCCTGCGTCCTCATGCTCTGCCTGATCGGTTCCTATATGGGCGCAGGAGGACTGAACGGCCCCCTGCAATGCCTGTGCTTCGGAGCCCTTTCTCTGCTTCTGCGACGCGGAGGCTTCCCCCTTGCTCCCCTCGTCCTTGCTTTTGTACTCGGCCCCCGGCTGGAAACCGGCCTTACTCAAATACTTATGGGAGGGATACTATGAATAAATTCCTTATAAATCAGATTCACTATAACGGACTGCTTCTGTCATAGAACACACTGCAAAATGAAAAATTACCGCAGACAACAGCACTGTTTGAATATTCAAATAGTACATTATTTCATGTGAAAAAAAAATTTTCCTTGATTTATTCATACTTGCACTGCATAGTCCGTACCATGAAATCGGATCACTTTCAGACGTCCGGGCTTTACATTCGCCGCGAAGTCCTTCGATTGACAGTGTTTACGCTGCTGACGGCATTTCCTGTCCTCAGCACCTTTTTTTGTGCGGAAGCAGCGGAGCAGGAGTATCCCTCCCGTTCGGTGGAAATTTCCATTGCCTTCCCTCCTGGAGGCGCGCTTGACGCAGCCGTACGCGCGCTGATTCACGACGCGGAGCAACGCCTCGGGCAGCCTGTAACGGCTCTCAACACTCCGGGCAGCGGCGGCGTTCCCGCCGTAACAAAGCTGGCAAAGGCAAAGCCCGACGGCTACAGCCTTGCCGCCTGTGTTTCCAACGCGCTTATCTTCATTCCCCACAGAAATGCCGTTCCCTACCGTCCTCTGCGCGATGTGACCCCAATTCTCAGCTTCGGGCAGGCAGCTCCTCTGCTGGTGACAAGTCCCGATGCGCCCTGGCAGACTCTGGAGGATTTTTTTGCAGCAACCCATGAAAAACCGGGCGAATTGAAAATCGCTGTTCCCGGTTTGGGAACGCCGTCTCATATAGCTCTTGCCATGATGTCGGAACAAGATCCTTCCCTGAAATGGCGTTTCATTCCCTTTGCGGGGCCGGGAGAAGCAGAAGCCGCGCTGCTCGGAGGCCATGTGGACGCCGCTGCCAGCGGCGCGCTTGCCCGCGTCAGGCAGGGTCAGATGCGCGGACTTCTTGCCCTTTCCGGCGAACGTCTGCCCGCCATGCCGGATCTTCCCGCCCTTACGGAAAAAGGCTTTGACGACCCCGGCAGAGGAGATTCCACATTTTTGCTGCTTGCGCCGGCAGGCACGCCGGATTCCATACTGAACCGACTGGAACAGGTCTTTCTCGAAGCGGCGGAGAGCAGAACGTTCAAAGACACGGCCGCAGCCTATTCCGTCACCCCCGTTCTTCGCGGCCGTTCGGAAACGCAGGTTTTTCTGCGCGAGGCATGGAGCAGGGAAAACAGTATTCTGAAAGCTCTCGACATGGGAGACGCTCCGGCAACGACACCAGAATGAATTTTCCGATATCTTCGGGGAACTGCCGTCAAGTCCCTGATGATATGCGTGCTTTCCCGGATACGTCCGTTGCGGATCCGGGGTGGGACAATCCCTCTGCAACAGGTAAACATCATGTATCGAGGAGGATACAGGTATGGCGTGTCAATACTCCGCCGCGGGCGGATTTGATCTTGCTCCGCTTATGGATATCCTGAGCGAGTATAAGGAAAATCCCAAAGGGGCGCTTATTCCCGTACTTCAGAAAGCCCAGGGCGTTTATGGCTATCTGCCGAAACCCGTGCTGGAAACCATCGCCAAAGAACTCAAGCTTACTACGGCGGAAGTATTCGGCGTC
Source organism: Candidatus Mailhella merdavium (assembly GCA_019119045.1). Lineage (GTDB taxonomy): Bacteria > Desulfobacterota > Desulfovibrionia > Desulfovibrionales > Desulfovibrionaceae > Mailhella > Mailhella merdavium. The sequence continues at coordinate 26,087 of DWXS01000077.1, forward strand.
GTTACCTTTTACGCGCAGTTCCATCTCAATCCGCGCGGCAAGCATATCATCCGCGTCTGCCAGGGTACGGCCTGTCATGTTCGCGGAGGAGCAAAAATTCTGGAGGCTGTTTCCGAACACCTCAAAATCAAACCCGGCGAGACCACACGCGATCTTGAATTCACGCTGGAAACTGTGGCCTGCCTCGGGGCCTGCGGTCTTGCTCCGGTTATGATGGTGGACGACAACACCCACGGCCGTCTGACTCCGCTTGACGTTCCGGGCATTCTCGACAGCTACCTGTCCTGACGAACCGACGTTTTCTTTTCCAACGCTCAACGCAAAAGGGAAGCCCGTCTACGGTACTCGCTTTTTTCATGCGCTCCGGCTTCTGACGGGCGGCTGTCCACGGACGGCCACGGGAGTTTATGAACCTAACGATCTCCCGTTCCAGGAGAGGTTATCATGACAAAATACGCTCGTCTTGCTTCCGCCGCCGATCTCAAGAAGGTTAAGGAAGGCGCCAAGCACAAAATCGTTCTGCGTCATTACAATCGTCAGCCTTCGGATAAAAAATTCCAGATACTTGTCTGCGGAGGTACGGGCTGCACCTCCTCCGGCAGCAAGTCCGTCCGGGCTGCCTTCGAGGAATCAATCACAAAACATGGACTTGAGCATTCCTGTGAAGTGGTGACCACAGGTTGTCACGGCTTCTGTGAACTCGGCCCCCTGGTCATCGTATATCCCGGCGGCAATTTTTATGTGCGCGTCAAAGCGGAGGACTGCGAGGAAATCGTTACCAAGACCATCATGGAAGGCAAGCTGGTGGACAGGCTGCTTTTTCAGGGTCGCACCGGCAAAACTCCCCGCAAGACGTATAAGGAAATGGCCTTTTACAACCTTCAGAACCGGCTGGTTCTGCGTAACTGCGGCCGCATCGATCCTGAAGACATTGAGGAATATATTGCAACCGGAGGGTATGAAGGCCTGGTCAAAGCACTGGAAATAGGCCCGGAAAAAACGCTTGAGGAAGTCAAGGCCTCCGGTCTGCGCGGGCGCGGCGGCGCCGGTTTCCCCACGGGACGCAAATGGGAATTCACCCGTATGGCGGAAGGCAGTCCCAAGTATATCTGCTGTAATGCCGACGAAGGCGACCCCGGCGCGTTCATGGATCGTTCTGTACTGGAAGGCGATCCACATGCCGTGCTGGAAGGTATGCTCATCGGGGCATGGGCCGTCGGGGCAAGCGAAGGCTATATATACGTTCGAGCAGAATATCCTCTGGCCATTCATCGCCTCCGCGTAGCCATAGGGCAGGCTGAGGAAATGGGACTTCTGGGGGACAATATCCTCGGTACCGGCTTCTCTTTCCATCTGAAAATCAAGGAAGGGGCAGGAGCTTTCGTCTGCGGCGAAGAAACTGCGCTGCTTCAGTCCATTGAAGGCAAACGCGGTATGCCGCGTCCCCGTCCCCCCTTCCCGGCACAGTCCGGCGTATGGGGCAAGCCAACCGTACTCAACAACGTGGAAACCTTTGCCAACGTCGCCCGCATCATTACCGACGGAGCGGCGGCCTATACCTCGCTGGGAACGGAAAAATCTCCCGGAACCAAGGTGTTTGCCCTGACCGGTAAAGTTACCAACACAGGTCTGGTGGAAGTCCCCATGGGAACTTCCATGCGTCAGATTATCTTTGATATCGGCGCGGGTATTAAAGGCGGCAAGAAGTTCAAGGCCGTCCAGATCGGCGGCCCTTCCGGCGCCTGCCTTCCTGAATCGCTGCTGGACAGTCCGGTAGACTACGACTCTCTCTCCGCTGCAGGAGCCATGATGGGTTCCGGCGGTCTGGTCGTTGTGGACGAAGATACCTGCATGGTGGATCTTGCCCGTTTCTTCCTGAGCTTTACGCAGGCGGAAAGCTGCGGCAAATGCACCCCCTGCCGGGAAGGCAGCAAGCGTATGCTGGAAATACTGGAACGTATCTGCGACGGACGCGGCAAGGACGGCGATATCGAGGAACTGGAACGCCTGGCGCACACCATGCAGCAATCCGCCCTGTGCGCTCTGGGACAGACCGCCCCGAATCCCGTGCTTTCCACCCTGCGCTTCTTCCGAAGCGAGTATGAAGCACACATCCACGACAAGAAATGCCCGGCAAAAGCCTGTACCAACCTCATGGAATACTGGATTGATCCGGAAAAGTGCATAGGCTGCGGCATGTGCGCCCGGGCCTGCCCTGTGGGCGCCATCAGCGGCGAAAAACGCCAGCCTCATGTGATTGATACCAAAAAGTGTATAAAGTGCGGCACCTGCATCACCAAATGCAAAATGCAGGCCGTCACCCGTCGATAGCCGGTCAAGGAGAACGCAACCATGAGTAAAACCGTTACTCTCACCATAGATGGCCAGAGTCTTACCGTACCCGCGGGCTATTCCATATGGGAAGCGGCGCATCAGGTAGGCATCAATATTCCCAATCTCTGCCACCATCCGGCGCTCCGCCCCGAAGGTTCATGCCGCGTATGCGTGGTCAAGGTGAAGGGGGCGCGCAACCTTTCCGCTTCCTGTGTGACCAAGGTCGCAGAAGGCATGGAGGTTTACACCCATACGCCTGAAGTTCTTGCCGTACGCAAGAATATTGTTGAGCTGCTGCTTGCCAATCACCCGCGCGACTGCCTCTCTTGTACCAGATCCGGCAACTGCGAACTCCAGAAAATCGCTTCAGATATCGGAATTCGCAAGATTCCCTATAATTACAACCGCCCGCCCATGAAAAAGGATGAAGGCAACCCGTCCATTGTACGCGATCCGGCCAAATGTATTCTGTGCGGACGCTGCGTAAGGATGTGTTCCGACATTCAGGGCGTCGGCGTCTATGGATTCGCCTGGCGCGGCATCAATTCCCGCGTATCTCCGGCCTTTGATCTGCCTCTGGACAAGGCCAGCTGCACCTATTGCGGACAGTGCGTCAAAGTCTGTCCCACCGGCGCCATTACCATCCATAACGATACGGATAAGGTATGGTCGGCTCTGCGCAATCCGGAAAAAATCGTCATGGTGCAGACAGCTCCCTCCGTTCGCGTAGGTCTTTCCGAAGCTCTGGGAGGCAAACCCGGCGACATCGTCACCGGAAAAATGGTCGCAGCTCTGCGTCAGCTTGGTTTTGACAAGGTATTCGATACAAACTGGTCTGCCGACCTCACCATCATGGAAGAAGGCACGGAGTTCATCCATCGTATCAAGGAAGGCGGCGTCCTGCCCATGATCACCAGTTGTTCTCCCGGCTGGGTGAACTTCATGGAAATCTTCTACCCCGAACTGATCCCGCACTTTTCCACAGCAAAAAGTCCGCAGGCAATGTTCGGCACCATGCTGAAAACCTACTATGCCCAAAAAATGGGACTGGATCCGGCCAAAATCGTCTCCGTCTCCATCATGCCCTGCACGGCAAAGAAGTTCGAGGCGCAGCGTCCCGAACTCGCTGCCAGCGGCTTCAGGGATGTGGATGCGGTTCTGACGACGGTGGAACTGGGACAGATGATTCGTGAAGCGGGTCTGAACTTTCCGGCTCTGCCCGAAGAACAGTTCGATCCTCTCATGGGGATCGGTTCCGGCGCCGGAACCCTTTTCGGTTCTACCGGCGGCGTGATGGAGGCCGCCCTGCGTACCGCGTATGAACTTATGACGGGCAAAGGACTGGATCCCCTTGAATTTGCTCCCATACGCGGAATGGAAGGCATCAAGGAAGCCACCTTGGCCATAGGCAAAACCAAAGTCAAGGTCGCTGTCGCCCACAACCTGAGCAACGCCCGCAAGGTTTGCGAAGCCGTCAAGGCCGGCAACCCCCACGGCTGGCACTTTATCGAAATCATGGCCTGCCCCGGCGGCTGCATCAACGGCGGCGGACAACCCATCAGTCTGGAGCTGGATACGCCCGGCAAACGACAGGAAGCGCTGTACGCCGACGACCGCAATCTGCCCATACGCAAGAGCCATGAAAATCCCGAAATACAGGCTCTGTACAGGGATTTCCTCGGCGAACCCAACGGCCACAAGGCTCATCAGTTGCTGCATACGCACTATCGCGAACAAATACGCGGTTAATCCGGCTCGTCACCGTCATCTGAAATACGCCGGATTTGCGGCATATCGGGGAACAGCCCCGCAGCAGGCCGCCTGAACAAACATCGGGGGAGACGAGTCTCTCCCGATGTTTATATTAACGCTCTTATCAGGTTCGATCTTTCGGACAGACTCCGGCAGAAAAGGTCATGCTTTCCGCCGTAAAACGGGCTTTATAGAGCGGGGCGCATCACCATATGATGCGCCCCCGCGAAAAAATGACAGCAGAAAAAGAATAACAGACGCCCAGAGAACGTATTCCTGCGCTCTTTCGATTCTGCCTGTAATACCTTGCGACAACTTTCTGCGGAAATTACCGCAAGCGCAGTCCCGCAAATGAAATTCGGATATTGCGCACGAAGCCGCGTCGCCTCTATCCGGTACTGCTTACCCTTTGAACACAAAAAAGGCCCCGGCGACAATCAAACCGAATCCGATCAGATGATTCCATGTGAGGCTTTCTCCAAGATACAACGTGGAGAAAATACCGAACACCGTAAGAGAAATAACTTCCTGAATGGTTTTCAGTTCCGCCGCGCTGAAATAGCCGTAGCCGATACGATTAGCAGGTACCTGAAGGCAATATTCGAAAAAGGCCACTCCCCAGCTGATGACCACGGCCGCCATAACGGGCATGGCCTGATGACGCAGATGCCCATACCAGGCGTACGTCATAAAACAGTTGGAACCGATAAGCAAAAGAACAGTGACAAGCGGGACGGGAAGATTCAGAAACATGGTACAGCCTCGAAAAGATTATGTGCGCCACACCATGCCCCAACGTGAAAAAATTTCAAGAGTACAGCAGACCAAAAAATATTTTTCTCTCGCACTTGATTTCCATAAGGAAGGCTCAGGGGGCATCCCGATAATGCAAAGGGACAGAGCTGACGCGATTCGATACCACGCATCAGGAAATTTATCCCGCCCGGATTTCCGTACTCTCGAAAAAACTCCGCCTGTTATCCGGATATTCTGTTCCGATAAAAAAATACTCCTTGCGGAGCCGTTCTTTCGTATCTCGTCAGCGTTCGCTGACAGATGAATATCCCCAAAGTACGCTATACTCTGACAGCCCTCCGGGGCAGACATGCCGCCGGGGGGCGAACGTGGCGCTATCAGAACATATAGGCAAATATGATCCCGCCGCGGAAAGCATTGTCGTACTTCTGGATACGGATGCTTTCGTCAAAATCCGTAATCATATACGCCAGCATGGTACTGACGCTGAGATTGTCATAAATCTTGTAGCTATTCAGCAGGTTGATTTCCCATGCGGAATCCGCTGTGGTCATGTATTTGGCAGGCGTACTGTTCGAAAGTTGAGCGCGCAATGTACTGTTTGTAATACGATTGGTATTATTGGTGCCCTGGAAATAGGTAAGCGTCAGCATATGAGTGAGTTTTTCAATGAAGGAAACCCCCTTCACACCAAGCTGTACGCCCCAGGTGCCCGCCGCCGTAGTATTGTCGATGGTGGGACAAAGCATGCCCAACGCATCAAAATAAATGCCGGTGGCATCAAATCCTCCGCTGCGATGAACGCTCAACATTCTGCCGCTGCCCTCGGAGTCGGCATCGTCGCCGGAAGCGTACCAGCCCCGCAGAAAAGGCGTGGCCCAAGAGGTTTTCAGTTCCGCTCCCAAAGCCGCATACCAGCCGGAACGTTCGGCGCTACCGTCCGCGTCGTTGCCGCTGTACAAAACATCGAAGCTGAGCTTGAAGGGATCAAACATGGTCAGTTCGCCGCCTACCCCCACCCAGTAGGCGACGGTATTTTCATCGGCAGCCGTAAATCCGAGCATATCGGTGTCATTGGTCGTACCGAAATCCGCCTTGCTGCCGATAAAGGCAAGCATACCATAGGGGCTGAGTTTGAAGTCATCGCCTGCAAGTTCACCGGACAAATAGCCCATATCTATGGAACTGTGCGGCTGATACTCCTGACCCCACACATTTACCAGAGCGCGTGCCCGAATCCAGGCCGCCGTAATACCGACGCTGTCATTCAGAGGAACATTGATCACGACGCCGTCCGGGGTTGAGTCCAGAATCGAAGAGCTGAACACATAACTGGGAGTCGCAAAAGGCTGACGTCCCATACGCACACGCGCTTCGGAGCCGGGAACTCTCCAGTCAAGGTATGCCCAGCGGGCAGTCACGGCTCTCCCCGGGCCTCCGGTGCCGATGGAACCAAGCGTGAGGGCATGAGGCATGATTTCCCCATTGCCGACCTGAAGCTGCATAAGCCCCGAAAGAGCCTCGTTGACGCTCATCTCCAGAGTAAGACGGATACGCTGACGAGCAGTGAAATTACCGCTTGGAGCGCCTTCCTGAAGAGGCTCCATCCCATTGCCGCCGCCAAGGATATTGTCGGTGAAGTTGCCCCCGAAAAGTCATTCGTCGGACACTTTGATATCCACGGCAGAAGCCCCGCTTGCGGCGGAAAAAACCATGCCTGCGGCAAGAATCAGCGTCACCAGCTTTTTCATTTCGCACCTCTTGGTAAAAGATTGAAAGACCTTCACCGGATAATCGACATTCTACCCCTCTTTTGTCCAAAACTTCACACATAATAATGTATTTAAAGAATTGGACGCTATCTCTTCTTAAAAATAAAACATGAATGTCTTTCCGGATAATTTAATATACTATACAATATAATTAATGTATCATAAAACTTTTAAATAAATAGTTTCATAATATTAATTGCACAAATATATATTTCATAATTATTTCATTAATACATATTTTAAAACATATAACTTATCACAAATTAAAAATAAAAAATCAATATAATAAATAATATACAATTATGTACTATACAAAATATATTTATTTTATATATAATTCAGAATACATATATCATAGAAAATACATAAAATATTCCGATATGCTAACAAGATACATAAAACTGACATGTTAGGAATATTAAAAATTTCAGACAGGTTTTCCGGAAAATGACAAAAAGTTTCCGCACTCGTACAAACCGGAGTACATATATCAATAAGACGACTCTCGACCTCTGCTTTCTGAACCTAAAATATGAGATGAAGCCGCATGATCTTCAGCCAAGGTTATCTGGCTGCATGCATTTTTTGAGTCGTATTCTTATTTGCTTTGAAGGATACAAGAGGGAAATCGCCGACATAGAAGACTTCCCCGTGTACGCCTGTAAGGCTCTCTTAGCAGCCGCGCACGGGGTCGGGACTCATCAGGCTAAAAACGGAATCATGACACCCATCTTGCAGGCGAAAGATAAAAAGCTGGCATACCCACTCTTACTTCTCTCATCCATTCTTCGAGGCTACATGAAATAATAAGCCCTGATACCGGCTGCGAGAGGTTTTAATCAAAAAAAGCCCGCCGACAACATATCGACGGGCTAAGAACCGTGAATAAGCCTATCAGAACATATACGCGAACTGAACTGCGCCGCGGAAGCCGTTGTCGTACTTCGTGGTGCGAATGCTTTCGTCAAAGTCCGTGATCAGATAGGCAAGTACTGTGCTGACGCTGAGATTGTCATAAATCTTGTAGTTGTTCAGCAGATTGATTTCCCATGCGGAATCCGCAGTGGTCATATACTTGGTGGGTGTCTTATACGTCAGCTGATTATACAGGGCGGCATTCGTAATGCGGTTGGTGTTGTTGGTGCCCTGGAAGTAGGTCACCGTCAACGTATGGTTGAGCTTTTCAATGAAGGAAACGCCCTTCACGCCGAGCTGCAAGCCCCAAGTACCTGCGGGAGTAGTGTTGTCGATGGTGGGGCAGAGCATGCCCAGACCGTCATAGTAAATGGCTGTGGCATTGAATGTTCCGCTGCGCTTGACGCTCAGCATTCTGCCGCTGCCCTTGGAATCGGCGTCGTCACCGGAAGCATACCAGCCCTTCAGGAAGGGAGTGGCCCAGGCGGTCTTCATCTCCGCACCCAGAGCGGCGTACCAGCCGGAACGTTCGGCAGTGCCGTCGGCGTCGTTGCCGCTGTACAGGGCGTCGAAGGTAAACTTGAAGGGATCGAACATGGTCAGTTCGCCGCCGACGCCCACCCAGTAAGCGACGGTATTTTCATCGGAAGGCGTGAAGCCGAGCATATCGGTATCATTGACCGTACCGAAATTCGCCTCGCTGCCGACAAAGGCAAGCATGCCGTAGGGGCTGACCTTAATGCCGTCGCCGGCAAAATTACCGGACAGATAGGCCAGATCGATGGTGCTGTGCGGTTTATATTCCTGACCCCATACGTTCACCAGAGCGCGGGCGCGAATCCAGGCTGCGGTAACGTCAATGGCTTCGTTGAGCGGCATATTGACGACGACGCCGTCAGGGCTTGCATCCAGTACCGGGGAGTTGAACACATAACTGGGGGCAGCGAAGGGCTGACGTCCCATACGCACGCGCACATCGGTGTTGGGCACGAGCCAGTCAAGATATGCCCAGCGGGCAGTCACAGCCTTCCCCGTTCCTCCCGTTCCGATAGAACCGAGCGTGAGAGCATGAGGCATATCAGTTCCATTACCGACCTGGAACTGCATGAGACCGGAAAGAGCCTCGCTGACGCTCATCTCCAGAGTAAGACGAATACGCTGACGGGCGGTAAAATTACCGCGGGCGACATCGACATCTTTCTGAAGAGGCTCAATCCCATTACCTCCACCGAGAATATTATTGGTGAAGTTGCCGCCGAAGAGCCATTCGCCGGACACTTTGATATCCACGGCAGAAGCGCCGTTAGCAGCGGAGAAAACCATGCCCGCAGCAAGAAGCAGTGTCATCAGCTTTTTCATGTCACACCCTCTCGGTAAAAAGTGAAAGACTGTTGCACCGGCTCGTCGTAGTTTTCCATCGTCCGACATTTCCCATGTACCCTCGTATGAGAAATGCCTTTACCCTCTCCCTCAGGGCAAATACGACCATGCTTCCGGTTGCGTTAATGTTAAGACATAAATTTGTTACAAAAAATACAAGCATAGACTACATTGCCCATATCTTATCTTAATTAAATTAAAATTAAAAATATATCAATATATTACATAATAATGAAACATAATATTTCATAATATTTCAATGTTGATAATAGTTTTTCTCACTTTTTACCGCTGATTTTTCCTTATTTTCCACCATATTCACCATTTTGTTTTTTTTTGAACAAATAGTGCTGCAATCCTGACAAACCGTATATATGAGACAAATGGCAAGGCGACAGGGCAGCACCATGTTCTGCAGGAGGGGAGAAAGAATAGAGGGAATAAAAAAGCCCGGAGCGACACGTCATCCCGGGCAATAAAAGCGGAGGAAAGGAGGTTCAACTGACCAGATGACGCAGGCTGCGCAAAGCCCTGTCCAGAAGCGGGCGGATTTCATCCCCGGCAAACAGCCACATCACGCCGAGAGCCGCAGCCAGAAAAAGATATTCTCTCAGACTTCCCGTACTGCACAGATTGAGGGAAAAACGGGGCGTACGCGAAAAAGGCATAAGAGGAACTCCAGAGGGAGTACACATATCCAGCAGAACATGCGTTACGCCGCCGAGTCCAAGTCCGGCCAGCAGCAGAGGAAGTTCCGTCAAGTCGGGAACAAGACGGGCAAGTCCCGGTACGGCAAAGGCTGCGATCCATATGGCAAGCCACCAGCCCAGCCAGTGTGTCGTGCGGCGATGAACCTTATAGAACGCCTTCTGCTTGTTCGGAAAAAGCCCCGCAATCTTCTGATCCAGAACGTCCGGAGCAATGCTTCCCAGCCAGGCAGCCCCCACAGCTAAAGGAGGAAGGCCGGCCAGCAGAGCGACACCGGCACCGATTACCTGGTGGGTGACCCACTTCATCAGAACTTCCCTCCCTGTCCGCGCCGACGCCTGTCCTCCGCAAGCGCATGTTCCTGCCGCAGGGCTGCGGCAAGATCGGCAGAAACGACGGAACGCCCTATGGGCCACAGGGCAAGACCGGCCAGCTTGACGTGCTGCCAGGCAAAGGGCAGGCCGATGATGGTCACGGCACAGAGGGCGGCGGAGGCCAGATGCCCCAGAGCAAGCCAGAATCCGGCAAAAATAAGCCAGATGATATTGCCGACAGTACCAAGAGTACCGGTGCCGATATCAGACTGTCCGGTCAGCATGTCTCTGCGTACAACATCCTTGCCGAAAGGAAAAAAGGCAAAGGAACCCATCACAAAACAGGCCCTGCCCCACGGGATTCCTATAATGGAGATAAAAGCCAGCAGCCCGACCAGCCACCAGGCCAGCCCCATGACCAGCCCTCCCAGAAGAAACCACAGAATATTTCCAAGCAGGATCATACGCTTCCCCAGACGCTGTGCTGTGGATTGCCAAACGTTTTTCAGAAGTATAGAAGAAAACATTCCCATGAACAAGCAACCTGAAAAGGCCCGCTCCGACACCATGCGCATACTTTTCTGTACCCACGATATGGATAGCGGCGGCTCCGGTCGGAGTCTGTCCATACTTATCCGGCAGCTTGCCCCACGCCATGACATCTCCGTCCTCAGTCTTATCCCTCCGAATCCCGCAAAAGGTATAGGGAAGCTTTATGAGGGGCTGGGCGTCCAAGTGTACGTTATTCCCTGGGGCTGGCTCCCCGTCAGTTATGTTGCGTGCCGTGTCGATGCGGCAACACAGAAAAGCCGCTGCGCCCAGCTGCGCCCTTATGTCCCCCAAATCAAAGAATTGGGAAAGAAGTTCGACGCGATCTGCTTCAATGGTTACCCCTCGTCCAGCCTGGCTGCCCTTTTCCCTTCTGCCATCCCCAAATTTCTGATCGCCCGTGAAGTTGTCGACTCTTCGTCCCCTGAGCTTTCCACAGTCGCTGCCTTTTTGCGGAAACATATCCGCCATGCCTTTGCCATCGGCAGAGTGGAAGGAGAGCAGCTCGCAAAGTGGGAAATACCTCATACCATAGTATATAACTCCAGCCCCGCCACACCGCGTTTCAGGGAATTGCCTCCCTCTCCCCCGATCCTTTTCGGAGCGTTCGGGCAGCTCATTCCGGGGAAGGGCTTTGACGTTCTGGCACAGGCCTGCCTTCAGGCAGCCCCCGCACTGCGCAGCTCACAAAGTTCCGTACATATTTTCGGCGGAACGGGAAATCCCGCGCTTTCCCCCCTCGAAAACCCCATTCAGGACTTTATTGCCAGAAACAAGCTGCACGACGTTCTTTATATGGAAGGCTGGACAAACAGTGTGGAAGACTCCATGGCCGATATGCACTGCATCATCCGTCCCGATGAAACGGGGCATCCCTGGGGCAGAGACATCATTGAGGCCATGAGCATAGGAAGACCGGTTCTCGCCACGGGAACAGAAGATCTGTTTATTCATGAAGCCGAAAACGGCTGGCTGGTTCCTCCGGGAAATGCGCAGGCTCTGGCAAAGGCAATAACGGCCCTCACACGCTCAGCCCCGCTGCTTGGAAGAATGGCAAAAAATGCCTTCGCCTTTGCGCAGGAACATTTTGATCCGGAATGTAACGCAAAGAAGATTGAAGCCGTCATAACGGCAGATACGGGGACAATTGCCGGCCCCTGTGCGGAATGACAGCCAGAATCGTTTCAATATATCTTATTGATATATCTTATATTTTTACAAAAACTTTCAATGGTCACGGATAGATGGACATTCTCTCAATCCGGCGTAACGGACGTCGATACCATATAGAATATGATGAACGAACACCTTCTTTCTTCCGATCGGAAACCACTACACACAACGAAACCCGTCGTCATTCTGGGCGGAGGCGGCGACGGCCGTGTAGTTCTGGAAATAATACGTCGTATGATCCGCGCCGGTTCCGATCTGTATCCTGCCGGCTTTCTTGACGACGGACAGAAAACGGGCGTCGATATCGACGGCGTTTCCGTTCTGGGCTGTCTGGAAGCATGGAGGGAAATGCCGGGCAACTGTCTGTTCATTCCCGCGCTTCATCGGATTAAGGACATGCCCGCACGAATGGTCCGCATACGCTCTCTGGGCATACCGGAGTCGCGCTGGTTCAACGCTGTTGACCCCAGTGCAGCTCTGGCACAGGATACAAAGTTGGGTACGGGATGCTGCATTGGTCAGCATGTCGTTGTTCAGCCGGGGTGTCGTCTCGGTTCATTTGTATCCATCCGCGCAGGTGCCAGCATAGGACATGACTGCAAAGTCGAAGATTTCTGCTATCTTGGGCCGAACAGTACGCTCTGCGGCGGAGCCGTCATGAACACGGCTGCGCATCTGGCTCCCGGAGCGGTGCTTTCCAACGGCATGATGCTTGGTTCCTTTGCCGTTCTCGGAGCGGCCTCTGCTGGCCTGCGGGATATTCCGGACGGAGCCATTGCACAGGGCAATCCTGCCCGCATTGTGGATCATCAACCGGTCAACGGCGTGAACGCATGACAAAATCAACGGAAATCATTCTGCCTTTTCTGGGAAAGCGCAACTATATTCAAGGTGCATCCATCCTGGAAAAACTGCTCCATGAGGAGCCGCCTGCCGAACGCTTCAGCCTGAAAATACTCCGACCGATGCTGTCCAACCGGATTGTCATAAGCCAGCTGGAAAAGGCCCCCTCTCCTGATGCAATATGGAGCAGGGACGGCGAAGAATTCGCTCTGTGCGCCCATCCCTCTTCTCCGCTGCGCGAACCATATAATGAAGATGCTCTCGCCAGTCTGATTGACTTTTCGGAAAACGGAGCCTCATGGGATGCCGATACGACGGAGCACTACATACGTATGGCTGTTCTGGCCCTGAAGCGTCTGCTGCTCCGTCGCTTTCCCGTCTGCGGGCCGGGCCAGTGGCTGTTCATTCGCTGGGACGGCACCATGCCCCTGCCCGCAAAGGGGAACGTCCAGCTCAGGCTGATTTCCGCATTGAAGGAAAAGGCGGCCATGGCGAGGATCAGTAGTGGACAAGCTCCGCCTGCAACGCTCTGCTTCGCATGGAGCGATATTTCTTCCCCGCAAAATGATACACCCGGAGCATCTTCATGATTGTCATCCGAGCCATTGCCTCCGCCCTGCCGAAACATCGTATCGACAATGATACCATCGCATCCTGGTGCGGAAGCGACGCCGCCTTTCTGAAGGAAAAAGTCGGGCTGGAAGAACGCCGCTTTCTTGACAGCGATCAGAGCTGCCTCGATCTGGCGGCTGAAGCCTGCAATGCGCTCTTTGCCCAGAATCCGGAACTTTCTCCGGCGACTGTTCAGCTCTGTCTGCTGGTAGGGCAGGTTCACGATCAGATCATACCTCACTCCTCCGCGCTGCTCCAGCACAGGCTCGGCCTGCCGGAAAGCTGCGCCTGCGCCGATATCGGTCTGGCCTGTTCCGGCTATGTCTATGGACTCAGCATGGCCAGAGGCATGATGGAAACCGAGGGACTGGACAACGCGCTGCTGGTAACCTGCGATCCCTACTCGCGCATTATGGGAACGACAAACCGCAATACCGTTCCGCTGTTCGGCGACGCCGCCACGGCCACATGGCTTTCACGCGGCGGAAGCGGACTTGCCGTCGGCCTTTGCGATATGGGCACGGACGGATCGCGCGCGTCCCATCTGTGGCTGGCGGCTCCCGAGGCCTCCGGCCCGCTGCCCGAACTCTCCATGAACGGGCGGGGAATTTTCCAGTTCGCCATGACCCGCGTTCCCGTAACCATACGGCGTTGCCTTGAAAGAAACGGACTGACGGACAGCGATCTTGCCTGCTATCTTTTTCATCAGGCCAACGCTTTCATTCTTGAACAGTTGCGCAAACACCTGAACCTTTCCCCGGAACGATGCCCTGTTCTCATGGGACATACGGGAAATACGGTTTCCTCTTCCCTGCCCCTTGCCCTGAATCAGATCCTGCCCGATGCCCCTGCGGCCTGCCGTATTCTGCTGTGCGGTTTCGGCGGGGGGCTTTCCTGGGCAAGCACTATCCTGACCAGAAACAACGACTAACAATAATCGAGGCGCACATGACTCAGGAAGACGGCCTGAAGGCTCTGAACCGGATAATTTTCAATGTTACGGGCAAAACAGTGTCTCTTACGCCGGAAATGGATCTGAAACAGTCGGAAATACTGGACTCCGTGGACGCGCTTGTCTTCTTCATGGAACTTGAAAACACTCTGGGAGTCAGCATTCCGGAGCAGGCCGATCTGAAGGCCGAGGGCTATTATTCAGTAAAGAAACTTCTTTCATTGATTGACCGGAACTGACCATGTGTCAAACGACCTTTGTCATCACGCTGGATACGGACTGGGTCCCCCAATATGTGCTTGACGTTGCCCTCGAGCAGTTAAGGGAATACAAGCTGCCGGCCACGGTATTCTGTACCTCGCCCTATGTCTTTGCCGACGACAACATCGAGCCGGCCCTGCATCCCAATTTCTTTCCCGGCTCTTCACACGGCACAACAGAAACAGAATGTCTGGGTACGGTCCGTGCCATGTATCCCCTCGCCCGGGGAAGCAGAAGCCATGCCTATTACTGGCACAGCAGAATGTACGCCCTTCTCACGGAACTTGGGCTGAACTACGATTCATCCATGCTCCTCCCCTTCCAGTCCCACATCATCCCGAACAGACTGTTCGGACTGACCCGTTTTCCCGTCTGGTGCAGCGACAACATACTCATGAGCATGAACACGGATCTGTCCGTATTTGATCCGCCGCACATGGACAGCCCCGGCCTGAAAGTTCTGCTCGTCCACCCCATACATATTTATATGAACAGCCGCGATCCTGCGGAAACCAGACAAAAACTTGAAGGCATCCATCTGCCTGACGCCCCGGAAAACGCGCTGAAAAAACTGCGTCGGGCCGGAAGCGGCATAGCCACACTTTTTGCCGACATGCTGAAAAAACTGGCAGCGCGGGATACCGCCGCCCTTCGGGATCTGATATGAACAACCCTCTTGCTCCGGCAGAGCTTGAAGCCGCACGCGCACTCCGTATCGCGCGACAGAATATCCGGACTCAGAAACTGGATCTGAACAATCTTACCATATACACGGAAGCCGCAACCGGAACCTACGCCTATACCGCCTGTATTGCCGCTCTGGCCGGAGCAAGGGTTTACGCGCTCGCCGGAGATAACAAATGGGCGACGGCGGATCAGTCCTGCCGGGCAGTGGAAGCAGTGGCTCGCGCCTGGAATGTGGAAAAAGCGATCACGCTGCTGACGCAAAAACGGGAAGCGGAGCTTTCCCGTGCGGATATCATCACCAACTCGGGGAATGTCCGCCCTGTTGACGCACCGATGATCCGTTGCCTCAAGCCAGGTGCTGTGGTCTGCCTGATGTGGGAAACCTTTGAATGGCGTCCGGAGGAAGTCGATCTTCAAGCATGCAGGGCGTCGGATATTCTTGTCATGGGCACTGATGAGGCAAAGCTTGACTTTTTTCCCTTTGCCGCCGAATCCACCATCAAAATGATGCACGAGTGCGGTCTGGCCGTACATCATTCTGTTGTACTCGGTCTGGGCAGCGGCCCCATTATGCGGGCAACGCTGCGGGGATTGAAGAAAAACGGAGCGGAAGTCGCACTTTGCGGGCATATCCCTGAAGAGGGTGATACCTGGATTTCCCCTGACTCCACGGCTGCCCTGCACGACATGATTGCCCGTTGCGACGTTATCCTCTGCGACGAGAGGGAAAGCAGAAGGCCGCTTATTGCAGAGGAAGGTCTTGTCTCTGCCGCCGATATCGCCAGACTGAACCCTTCCTGCGTGATTATCAACAGACACGGCGTCGTGGATACGGATGGAATCACCTCCTGCGGCCTGATGTGCCGCCCCTCCGCCCGGACGGCCTCATGGCAAACGCCGCACTATACAACGGCAATTCTGGGAATACGCCCCGTCATCGAACTGATGACCGCCGGGCTGCGCGTGGGAGAAGTCATGGCCAGATGCCGCCTCCGGGGCATGGACGTTGTATCGACGGCATACCATGCGCTCCGGCATTCCGCAGCGCAGGACTTTCCCCCGCCTTTCAACCTGCTTTCTGAAAGCGCGCAGAAGCAGCACGCATGATGCTTTCCTACAGAGAGGAGGATTCCGGAGACTCTCCAGAATCATCCTCTCCAGCCTCCGATACAGATGTCAGATGCGGAAAGCCTGCTTAATGCTGCTCCCCGGCACAATCAAGATCAAATCCTGTAACAGGATTGCATGAGAGCTTCCTTCAAGCCGAAAAAGATCTCTTCCCTGCTCTGCCGGGAGAGGCAACCTCTGCACGCATCCAGCAGACCTGTCATCTGCAATGCTCGTATTTTTTGCATTCTTTCCGAATTCCAGGCTTCAACGGCACTCATTTCACTGACATGCCCCAGCACCATCTCGTCATAGGGGCTTTCGCCTTCCTGACAGATGGAACGCACCCTGCCCATGCTGCAACAGGGCACATAATATCCGTTCACATCGATTGCCGCTGAAATGAATGGAGAAACACAGGGATACAGAGCGGGAATCTGCTCTTCAAAGGGGTTGTTCCCCAGCGATTCAAGTAAACGCTCACGGGCTTCAACGGTATTGCCGGGAATGCTGATTTCTCGCATCCAGACATTATTGGCGTACTGTTTCCAATGCCTGACAGATTCTTCCAAAACATTTTCCAGCTTCGGATGATGCAAAAGCTGCACAATGACCTTGGGATACATGGACTTCCTTTCCAATTTCATCGTATGCAGCAGTTTGATATTCTCTGTCACGCGAACAAAAAAGTCTTTTCCGGTAAACCATTCATAACTTTCCCGATCGGGCATATTCAATGAAATAATTATATATTTCATCTGAATATCAACAATCCTTTCAATACGCCTCCGATTCAACAGTACGCCGTTGGTATTGAATCCTATCTCTGCCACAGGGCGCTGTGTAACGGCATATTCAATCATCGGCAAAAGATTGTGCAGCAGCAGAGGTTCCGTATACGGAGTCATACTGACTTTTATCGGAATATTTTGGGGAACTGCATCAATGGCTTTGCGGAAAATAGCAGGATCCATCATTCTGAACGGCACATCCTCGAAGGTCTGCTGACAGAATCTGCACGCGATATTGCAGTTGGAAACACCTGTAACTATGTTGATTTCCTTGGGAAATCCAGAAAACTGCGGAACAGCGAGGCGTCTGCCCTCCCGGATTTCCTGCATTGACAGGGGATATGGAGGAAGACGGAAAGAGCAAGACATGAAGAACTTGCCCAGCCGTGCCGCCTCAAGTTTCAGAAAGC
This sequence comes from Candidatus Mailhella merdavium, assembly GCA_019119045.1. Taxonomy (GTDB): domain Bacteria; phylum Desulfobacterota; class Desulfovibrionia; order Desulfovibrionales; family Desulfovibrionaceae; genus Mailhella; species Mailhella merdavium. Next base: position 43,403 of record DWXS01000077.1, read on the forward strand.
GTGCTTCCCTGGGAGCGTCTCTGTACACAGCCAGGCCTATGTACAGAGACGTCACTTCCGGCTCCCTCAGCATGAACAGTGCCAGACTGAAGCCTTCGGAAGACTGAAGGAATTAATCCCGCGTTCTGAAACGGATAATCTTTCTTCCGTCGGCAAAGTTATTATCCGAAGCTGAATCGGTTATGATCAGCCGAACCCCTTCCCTGCTGCGGGAAACAAGGCGTCTGGCCATATCATGAATACGATGAACCTGAAGCTCGCATTCCTTTTCCGGCCATTCTCCTGCGTTTGCCCTGCTCCGATAGAAGCGCTCCAGCTTACCCAGGCGCAACAGGTCGATATTACCGTTGAACAGCTCAAATTCAAGCTCACGGGCTTCGTCGGCGGAAAGACTTTCGTCAATCTCCATTACTACCTCGCTCAGAATCATATTCAGGCTTATCCGATTCGCGAAGCTGTGCAGTACTTCATGGCCTGCCGTTGAAAATCGTGTCCGCCCTCTTTTTTGCCCTATAAAATATCCTGCAAGAAAGGCAGAAATTTTCTGCACCATTTCAAGGATCGACGGAAAAGGCGGGACGTTGAAACAGCATCAGTCGACCTTGAGAATATCCCGATAATACTCTGCCGTGCGCAGGATCCCATCCTCGAGCCCGACCTTCGCCTCAAAGTCCAGCACTTCCCTTGCCTTGCGCACACAGGGAATGCGCAGCTCAATGTCTGCGGAGGCTGCCGGAGCAAATCTGATCTCGGAGTGCGACTTCAGAACACGAATTACCGTATTGGCAAGACCGTAGATGGTTTCCACACTGCGGGCGTTGCCGATGTTGAAGGATTCTCCCACGGCTCTGTCATTCTCCAGACAGCGCAGAACTCCATCCACCATATCGTCCACATAGCACCAAGCCCTGATTTGCGTGCCATCGCCATAAATGGTTATGGGGGCATTGCGCAGAGCCTGCTGGACAAACTTTTTCAGTGCACCTTCCCCGACCTGACCGGGACCATAGATATTAAAAGGGCGGAGCACCGTGGACGGCAGCCCCCTTTCCTTATAGTAGGCTATGGCCATGTGTTCCTCTGCCAGTTTGGAGACTGCATAGGTCCAGCGAGCTTCCCCGACGGCGCCGATCACGCTTCTGTCCGTCTCGGAAGAGGAGAAGGCCATACCGCCGAACACTTCCGACGTGGAAAAGCAGACAACCCTTTTTACCCTGCCCGCACGGGCCGCCGCTTCAAGAACATTGAAGGAGCCTACCATATTGACCTGGAGGGTTCTGGTGGGCTTGAGCCCTACCGTGTCTATACCGGCAATGCCGGCACAGTGAATGATATAGTCAGCGTTGCATACGGCCTTTTCCACTTCGGAAAATTCGCACACATCCCCCTTGATGACCGTGAGATTGGGATGATTTGCATAACTGTAGCCTTGAAGCGCATTCCGCGAAAAATTGTCGAACACCGTAATCCGGTTCCGTTCGATCAGGGCTCCGACAAGCACGGCGCCGATAAAGCCGGCTCCGCCCGTTATACAGATATTGCTGTTCTGTATCATGAATACCTTCCGCTATGGCCATTTATATGCCGTTATGAGTTCCAACCACAATCAAGTGTGTTCAGTCCTGAATATACATATCCTCAAATTCAGGCTTGGGAATGCGCTTTGAACACCAGTTCCAGGGGCCGACTCTGTGCAGATTCTCCAGATTCCAGCGCGGCACATCCAGCTTCAGCGGAGCGGGCAGAAATCCTTCGCGGGACAGTCTGTCCAGATCCGTATCAGGATGCGTCCCGTGCCGCTTGAGAATATCAAGCGTCATTGCCCGCAGAAAAGGAGGCACGGGTTCTTCCTTCATGGCATGAGCCACATCCGTGAACACTGTCGGGTAATAGTCAATGTTACCTTCTTCCTCCCGCTGCACGGCATCCAGAACAGCCCTGGCCGCACCTTCCGGGCTGTGATAGCCTTTCTGAATATATTCGCGTCCCTCCGCCGCAAGCCTCATGCGCAGCATCGGATTGGTCAGCACTTCCCTCAGCCTTTCCTTGATATTGGACGGACGGATGGATATTGCCGGACGCTGCGGAGGCCACGGCACAGCCGCACTGTTCCCGCTGAGAACGGCACAGCCGCTGGCAAGCCCTTCCAGGGCAAGCCGCCCCAGACAACCGCACACAATCTGATCGATCAGAACATCCGCCTCGGACAGAACGCGCAAGACTTCCTCATTGGGCCTGTCTTCCAGTAGGCAAAGCCGGAAAGGAACCCCTTCTTCCTTCAATTCCAGAAGCGTATTCAGAATGATATCGCTTCGCTTCACGGCCCGGTTGGAAGGTGCGTGAACAACAAGCGGAATCCTGTTGCGCGGAATTCTGAACGTGCATTTATCCGCATCCATGGGAAGCTGAATCGCCATATGCGGACGCACGCCAAGAGTAAATATGGAAGGATGCGTACAGATGGTGGTCGCATATCTTTCTGCCATGCGCGTATTGTACAGCTTGTTCACCAGCGTATGTGTGAAGGCCTGACCTCTCCACCATAACACAATCTTGCCACTTTCATCCCGGCATGTATGGTAAGCGTCCGACGGAAATTCATAGCCGTACATCCGCCAGAACGGCTCCGCCGTAAGCTCGTGCCGCAGTTCGCTCCCCGTCTGATAGCAGACAACCTTTTTCCCCATCTGCTGCAGCAGAGGCAAATCGCACAGTCTCGGCAAGAGCGAAGAGGATGCGATGAAAACGAACAGTTCATAATGCCTTGCTATCTCGAAAAATTCCGCCGGCGGATGCACCGTCATGCAGGAATCGCGCACGTCGACCTTTGTCGAAGCTATCAGGCCGGGCACATCGACATCATTTCCCGGCGTTGCGTAAAACTTGTGCGAGCAGTTCACAAGGCCCACGTCAGCCTCATATCCGAGCTTGCGAAATCCCTGCTTTAACAGCGCAGGAGCATCGGTAATGTTCGCCGTTCCGATGAATACCTTCATTCCGTCAGCTCCGTTTTACCGTATTTGAGTGCAAAGGTATCTTTGTCGACGACACCAATACATTTTGCCGGAACTCCCGCCACAATCCCGTATGCGGGAACATCGTGCGTGACCACCGCACCCGCGCCCACTACCGCGTGATCACCTATGGTCACTCCCTTGGTGATGATGGCGTTCATACCGATGAAACAGCACTCGCCTATGGAAACGGGAGAACGCTCAATCTCCAGTTTTCCACCGCTCAGCGTTTTTCGTATGGAATCATGGGTAAGGATCTTCGCCCCGCTGGCAATGGTGGTTCCTTTCCCAACCTTCAGCCCGCCCGAACCGTCAAGCTGGCATCCCTGTCCTATAAATATGTTTTCGCCCAGCTCCACGTTTCCGCACAGGAATACGGAATCATACAGAGCCACGCTGGCAGGAAAGCCCAGACGCTCGGATTTTTCCTGACGATCAAAGAACAGTTCCCCCACAGGATCGACTCTGCCCCAGTTTTTCCTGCGGTATTCCCTCAGCCAGAATACCAGTTCGCGGAATTCGTCGAACAGCTTCCGCAAATGACGCGGCACGGGCAAATTTTCATACATGGCCATGCTCCGCGCAAATCAGCTCTGTTTCAGAGCGTTCAGCAGCTCCTGCACGACTCTGTCCTGATCTCCCTCTTTCATCCCGCAATACAGGGGCAAGGCCATACTGGTATCCTCACAAAGAGCCGCTCCGGGGCAGTCTTCCGAGCGCAGTCCGTATTTATTCGCATAATAGACCAGTCTGTGTACAGCCTGCGTACCCGCCCTGGTTTCCACTCCGGCATCGGCAAGATATCTCATTATGGCATCACGCCGCTTTCTGCCGCCCTCCTGCACACGAACCACATACGCCTGCCATACATGTTCCGCCCCCTCGGGAGCAACGGGAAGAGCAAGTTCCGTTCCCCGGAGCAACTCCCCGTAACGCAGCGCAAGACGAGTCCTTGCCTCCTGCATAAAGGCCAGTTTTTCCAGCTGTGCACAGCCCAAGGCAGCCTGAATGTCGCTCATGCGGAAATTCAGGGCCAGTATCTCGAAGGAAGATTCAATCAGCGAAGTTCCGCGGGAAATCGCACCATGATTCCGCAGAGCCGCAAGGCGAGTCTTGAGCGTATCATCCCCTGTGACCAGCATTCCGCCTTCGCCTGTGGTCATGTTTTTCCGGGGATGGAAGGAAAAGCATCCTATATCCCCCATAGTTCCCGCTTTTGCTCCGCCTTCCGCCGCCCCTATCGCACAGGCGGCGTCCTCCACGACATGAAGTCCGTACCGTTGCGCCAGCTCCACAAGTTCGCGCATGGGAGCGGGCAGACCGAACAGATGTACAGGAATTATCGCCCGCGTGCGCGGACTCAGTACGCGTTCGACACTTTGCACAGTCACATTGAACGTGGCAGGATCCACATCCGCAAATACGGCGCGTGCGCCAGCGTATTCTACAGCGTGTGCCGTCGCCACCCAGGTAAAGGCAGGCACGATCACCTCGTCGCCCGGCCCTATGTCCAGGGCCCTGACAGCCAGATGCAGAGCTGCCGTGCCCGAGCTGACAGCCAGAGCATGAACACCGCCCAGCAGCGCTTCGATACCACCCTCAAGACGGGCAACAAGAGGTCCCTGTGCTACATGCCCGGATTCCAGACAGGCTGCCAGAAGCTCCATTTCCCTGCCGTCAAAAAACGGACACGCCAAAGGAATCCTGTTCATTCCCTTCTCCCAAAGATTAAGGTCCTATTTCTGCCGTCGTGTCGTTATTAAAATGATATTTCGGCCTATAACACATGTTATATGCAAACTTCGTACCACTAGAATATATAAATTAATATTACAAAATAAACTGCACGACATCCATTTAAATTAGATAGGTGTGGCTTGGTCTTTTTGTCATATATTCCCAAATTTTCAATAAATTTAATTAGTCTATTTGCAATCATATTCTACTTATTAACAAATTATAAAAAATAAACCAATCTGAGTGCAATTTTTTAAATAAATTTTTATCTATATATTAATACTGCGATGTATGATACAATAAAAACCATGCAATCTAATAAAAACATAAAAAACAAAATACAGAAGAATATTCGCTACCAAGAGAATTTATAAATTTCTAAATTGTTATAAATATATCATAAAATTAAAAATATTATCTAGAATCAGACATTATGCTTTATATTAATTGCTCAGTATTTTTTCATATACCTTTTCACTCTGCAAAATAAATCTTTCCCCGCATTTCCATGCCCGTTCCGCCATTTTTTTCCAGATCTCCCGCTTTCTGCAAAGCAGATCCGCCAGCTGAAAAGCCTCGTCCCAAGAAGAAAAAGCCAACACACCGTTTTCCTCCCCAAGTTTCATCTTCCGCGCCAAGCTGGTATGGCACAGGAGAGGCGTCCCGGCGGCAAGAACTTCCGCACATATTCCAATATTCTCACACCGTGGCGGCACAATACATACCTTAAAAATACGGTAACATA
>DWXS01000078.1 GCA_019119045.1 Candidatus Mailhella merdavium
CCATCGCCGCGCAACAGGGTGAAGGCCGCATCCGCCCGCCGCTCGAAAGCATTGCGGGAAGCGGGATCGTCGGCGAGAGGCAGAAGAATGTCGGCAGGAAGAGCCTCACGGTATTCGATCATCAGCTTGAAACTGTCGTTTATTCCCCGCCAGACATATTGACGCACCAGCAGGGGGCCTTCCCAGCCTTTGCCCTGCGCGGCGTACAGGGGCATCCAGGGGTCGTCCTTCTCCTGCCGGATGAAGGTACAGGTGGACAAATTCATACCGTCACGCTCTTCACTGCCCGTGCGCAGGGAAACCGCGCCGCGATGTTCGGTAAAGGTGGGATTAACGGGCCAGCGCATTCTGTCGGGGGCCTCGGCAAGAATCGCGGTCAGCTGAGCGCCGGAAGGATTTGCGTGCAGGGCGTACCATCCGGCAGCACTGGGAATGCCGTTGAACATGCCTTCACGGGTCACGGGAACACTCACCCGCCCCGCAGCAACAAGGCGCATGTCCTCCGCAGGTTTGACTGCCACGGCGGGCAGCGCGCTGGACGCCAGCATCCCCCCGCTGACGGGGTCCTGCCCGAGACCGCGAACCAGAGGTGAACGCACGGCAAGACAGCCTGCCACCCCAACAAAGACGATTACGGAAACAACAAGAATCAGCTTTGTCACAACAAACCTCCGTCCGGCCTCCGTTCTTCCGCGGCAGATTCCGTTTCCCGCATGATCACGCCTCCGGCAAGAACGAATCCCTGTTCATCATATACGGCCGCAACCTGCCCCGGTGCGGGAGGCTGCTGCGGGCTTCTGAAGGAAATACGCATCGTTCCCTCCCCGCATTCCACATCTGCGGGAGCCGGTTTCTGCCGGTATCTGATACGGGCCAGCACCTTATCCGGCCAGAGTGCGGGAGGAACCATGAAATTTACCTGCTCCGCAATGCAGCCTCCCGATCCGAGTTCCGACGCTCCTCCGACGATGAGCGCATTGCGTTCTCTGTCCCGTTCGATCACATACAGGGGTTCCGTCCAGGCGATCCCCAATCCCCGGCGTTGCCCCTCGGTGTACTGCCACAACCCGTCGTGACGGCCAATTTCGCGCAGCGTTCCGTCCTTTCCGCGCAGGAGAACGGGACCGGGGCCGGGGAGTTTTGCTCCGCACTCGCGCAGAAAGGCGCGATGATCGTCGCGGGGAACAAAGCATATTTCCTGACTTTCCCCCGGAACTGGCGCGTTCAGTCCCTGCTCCGCCAGCCAGACACGCAGATCCTCCTTGCGCCTTTCGGCCAGGGGAAAGATGCAGCGGCGCAGACGCTCCGGGGGCACAAGAGAAAGAAAATAACTCTGATCCTTGGAAGTATCACTTCCCGCCCGCAGCGTCGGACCGTATGCGGGATGCGGCTCCAGCGCGACATAGTGTCCCGTGGCCAGCGCATCCGCGCCGAGACCGCCCTTTTCGGGAGGAAGCAGGGCAATATCCAGCAGCCTGCCGAACTTCATGAGCCGGTTGCAAGAGGCGCAGGGATTCGGTGTACGGGCCAGCTCATGTTCCGCGACAAAAGGTTCCACCACCTCACGACGGAACGCAGCGCGCAGATCGGCAACATGCAGGTCAATCCCCAGTGTTCCGCACAGCCCGCGCAATGCGGAAAGAGGGGACTCCGTCTCGGGCGGATCGAGGAAAAGCGCGTGCAGAGCCGTGACTTCATGTCCGGCATCGCGCAGAGCAAGCAGAGAACAGAGGCTGTCCATGCCTCCGCTGACGGCAACGGCTATGTTCATGCCCCGAACATGCCACGCTTCACGGCACGGCACAAGAGGTCCGAAAAGTGAAAAGAGCCTGCTCTTGATTCCCTGCGCCCCTGCGCGTACACTCCTTCGACCTGAAAACAAACCGCTTCCTCCGCCTTTGCGGATCGGAATCCGCCGGATTCCGTCTGCGGAGGTACCGCAAGGAGTCTTCATGATTGGCATTTCCAAATTATACTGCGGCCAGGTGGAACCCTCCGACGCTCTGCGTTACGGCCGCCATTCCGGAAAACTTCCCTCTCACCTGCTGCAGTTTTCCGCCGACAAGAAACCTGTCGTCGTCTGGAACATGACCCGGCGATGCAACCTGAAATGCGTCCACTGCTATGCTCAGGCCGAAGGTGAACGCGGCAGCGATCCCATCTCCACGGAACAGGCAAAGGTCATGATCGACGATCTGGCCGCCTTCGGCGCGCCGGTTCTGCTTTTTTCCGGCGGCGAGCCGCTGGTGCGCGCCGATCTTCCCGAACTGGCCAGCTATGCCACCTCTAAAGGGATGCGCGCCGTCATTTCCACCAACGGCACGCTCATCAACCGGGACATGGCCAAACGCCTCAAGGAAGTCGGCCTCTCCTATGTGGGCATTTCCCTCGACGGAGGAGAAGAGATCCACGACCGTTTCCGCGGGGTTCCCGGCTCCTACCGCCGCGCGCTGGAAGGTCTGGATTACTGCCGGGAAGAGGGCATCAAGGTGGGCCTGCGTTTCACCATCAACAAGCGCAACGCTTCGGAAATTCCCAAAATTTTCGACATACTGCGCGAACGTGACATTCCCCGCGTCTGCTTCTATCACCTTGTGTACTCCGGCAGAGGTTCGGAACTGGTGAAGGAAGACCTCAACCACGCGGAAACCCGCGCCGTCGTCGATCTGATTATGGACAAGACGCGCGAATGCTTCGATCAGGGCATGCCCAAGGAAGTGCTGACCGTGGACAACCATGCGGACGGCCCTTATCTCTGGATGCGCCTGCAAAAAGAAGATCCCAAACGAGCCGAAGAGGTGTTCGAGCTGCTCCAGTTCAACGAAGGCAACAGCTCCGGCCGGGGCATAGGCTGCATCTCCTGGGACGGAAAGGTTCACGCCGACCAGTTCTGGCGCGAACATGTGTTCGGAAATGTTCTGGAACGTCCTTTCTCCGAAATCTGGACGGATCCGAACATCGAACTGCTGCATAAGATGAAGGACAAGCGTCCCCATGTGAAGGGTCGCTGCTCCAAATGCAGATTCCTCGATATCTGCGGCGGCAATTTCCGCGCCCGGGCCGAAGCCGTCCATGGCGACATATGGGCGGAAGATCCGGCCTGCTACCTTACCGATGAGGAAATCGGCATTAAATAACAGGATGGTTCCACGGGCGGATATGCCCGTTCTGTCCTTTCCACCTTTTTCGGGGTCGCTCCGCGCTGCGCGGCGGCCCCGCTCTTACAGAGGATGATTCATCATGGATTTGCCTGAATTTCATCGCGGCCGCCGTCTGCGCCGTACCGCGGTCCTGCGCGACATGGTTCGCGAAGTGCGCCTTTGCGCCGACGATCTGATCATGCCCTATTTTGTGGTCGATACCCCGGATCGGGGCTTCCGCAAGCCCATCGACTCCATGCCCGGCCAGTTCCAGCTTTCCCTCGACGAACTGGAAAAGCAGGTGCGCGCCGCCGTGGACACGGGTATGAAATCGCTTCTCCTTTTCGGCATTCCCGCCGCCAAGGATCCCATGGGGTCCGGAGCCTATGCGGAGGACGGCATTATTCAGAAAGCCGTGCGCATGCTCAAGAAAAACTGGCCCGACCTTGTGGTCGTCACCGACGTGTGCCTGTGCGAATACACCTCGCACGGCCATTGCGGCATGATTCGCGAAGGGGACACCATAGGACGGGTACTCAACGATCCCACTCTGGATCTTCTGGCCAGAACCGCCGTATCCCACGCGCAGGCCGGTGCGGACATTGTGGCTCCCTCCGACATGATGGACGGCCGTGTGCTTGCCATCCGCAGCGCACTGGACAAGGCGGGATTCGAGGATCTGCCCATCATGTCCTATGCCGTCAAATATGCCTCTTCCTATTACGGCCCCTTCCGGGACGCTGCCGAAGGCGCGCCCAAATTCGGCGACCGCCGCACCTATCAGATGGATCCCGGCTGCGTGAAGGAAGCCTTCCGCGAAATGAGCGCAGATATCGAGGAAGGTGCCGACATGTTCATCGTCAAGCCCGCCGGCCCCTATCAGGATATCATCCGTATGCTGGACGACGCCTTTGACGTGCCTATGGCCGCCTATCAGGTGAGCGGCGAATATTCCATGATCTGCGCCGCCGTCCAGAACGGCTGGCTGGATGAAAAGGCCGTCATCATGGAATCGCTGCTGGGCATCAGACGCTCCGGCGCAAAACTGATCATCACCTACTTTACGGAAAAGGCTCTCCGGGAAGGCTGGATCAAGTAGCGTTCCCGACTCCGGAAGGCCCTGTCGGCACGGGCCTTCCGCTCAGGAATGTGCGCCCGTGTCCGGTACAGATATTCGCGGGCTGTCTTTTTCCCGCCCGTCTGTTCCGGCCGTGACTCAACTCCGGAGCAGATACGCATCTGACAGGGCACAGGATGGATTCAGGCTCCCTTTTTTGATTCAGGATGCGCTGCGGCCCGGCGCATCCGCAACCGTTCAGGATCACAGCTATGACACAGCCCCGGCCTTCGTGCCCGACAGAAGAACAGACGCACGCCCATCCTGCGGGACATCCCGCCATGGGACAGGCATCCCGCACCCTGCCCGACGGCACCCCGAAATGCCGCCTCATCGCATGGGAAGTGACGCGCTCCTGCAATCTGGCCTGCAAACACTGCCGGGCCGAAGCTCACCCCGAACCCTATCCCGGTGAACTTTCCACAGCGGAAGCCAAAGCCCTTATCGACACCTTTCCCGAAGTGGGCAACCCCATCATCATTTTCACGGGCGGAGAACCGACCATGCGCGCAGACGTGTATGAGCTGGCCGCCTATGCGCGGGAAAAGGGCCTGCGTTGCGTCATGTCTCCCAACGGCACGCGCATCACGCCCGAAGTCGCACGAAAGATCAGGGAAGCCGGCTTTCAGCGCTGCTCCATCTCCATCGACGAGGCCGATCCCGATCGCCACGATGAATTCCGCCGAATGAAGGGAGCTTTTGCAGCGTCCATGCAGGGCATAGAGAATCTGAAGCAGGCCGGGGTGGAATTCCAGATCAACACCACCGTGACCCGCAGCAATCTGTCCTCCTTCAAGAACATGTTCGAGCTGTGCGAAAAGCTGGGCGCGGCCGCCTGGCACATCTTCCTGCTGGTGCCCACCGGACGCGGAGCGGAAATTGAAGAAGAGGTCATTTCCGCAGAAGAATATGAGGAAGTGCTGCACTGGTTCTATGACTTCCGCAAAAGCACCTCCATGCACCTCAAGGCAACCTGCGCCCCGCATTATTATCGCATCATGCGCCAGCGTGCCCGGGAAGAGGGCATACGCGTCACGCCCGACACCTTCGGAATGGACGCCATGACCCGCGGATGTCTGGGCGGCACGGGCTTCTGCTTCATCAGTCATACCGGCCGGCTCCAGCCCTGCGGCTATCTGAATCTGGACTGCGGCAACGTCCGGCAGACACCTTTCCCCGAATTGTGGCGCACGACTCCCTGGTTCCTGAAATTCCGGGATCAGGAAGCCTACAAGGGCAAATGCGGTCCCTGCGAATATCATAAATTCTGCGGCGGCTGCCGCGCCCGCGCCTACACGATGACCGGAGACCCGCTGGCGCAGGAACCCCTTTGCTCCTACCAGCCTGCCGCGCTGCAACGCCTGAAAGGCTGAATTTCCACGCACAGGTCGCATACGGACAGACTCGATAGTCATGCGGGCGCTTTCCGGCGCCCGCTTTAAGTTCCTTTTGTCTCCTGCGCAGAAGGCCCCATCTTTTCGCTGCTTTTCCCGTCTGCGTTCTCAGCTTTTCCCATACATGCGCTTTATCCGGCGCGCTTTCCTGTCTTTCCCATATCCGACCGGCGCCTCTCCCCTCCCTGTCCACCGTCTCCCGACTCCGTATCTTTCCGTTCCCCGAAACAATTATGATCGGGCAGCAGGTTTGTATAAAAAACACGCCGCTTGTCATACATATTTCATCGTCGGGATACGAAACTCACGGAATTTTATTCCACGCACTCTTGACAAACAAATCACATGATGGAAAAGTATGCGCACAAAATGTCGACATTCGTTTTTAGACAATGTTAATTCTGTGTTCCGCTAGGCCGCCTGAAAAATCATTTTCTGGCTTAGAAATTAAGGAGATTTTGTCATTTGAACTGCCAACAGTGAGAAGCTTATGAAAAAATTGAGTGATTCCAACCTGATTTTAATTGGAATGGTAGGGGGCTTTCTAAGCGGCCTTTTCTTTGGCCCCGCCATGGGGAACATTAAGTTTCTCGGCGATATTTTTTTGCGGCTCATTCAAATGTCGGTTATAGTTCTGATTTGTGGCTCAGTAAGTGAAGCTGTCGGCTCCCTGAAAAAAGAGCAGCTCGGCTCTATGGGCATAAAAACGCTCTTTGTCTTTATGCTTACGACAATGATGGCATCCATCTTTGCCCTGATTATGGTCAATGTGCTTCAGCCGGGAACAGGACTGCCTCCCATCGACGGTATGCAATATGACGGAACCCCGCCGGATATGAGTTGGGGGCGTGTTCTCACTGAATTTTTCCCGCAAAATATTGTCGCATCCATGAGCAGCGGACAGACTGTTCAGGTCATCGCCTTTGCCGTCATGTTCGGCATAGTCCTCAGCATGAAGAACGAGGAGTCCTCCGGCAGCAAAATTCTGGAGATGATCCGCTACTTCAATGAAATCATCATGGGAATGATGCATATCATCCTGAAGCTGGCCCCTATCGGAATTTTCGCTCTGCTTGGATGGGTTACGGGGGTCATCGGCTTTGAGGTCATCATTCCTCTTGCAAAATTCCTTTTGGCCCTCCTTGTGGCGGCGATTCTTACCTTCCTTGGCATGTTGTTGCCCGTATGCATTTATGCCAGGCTTTCTCCCGTCAAATTCGTCCGCAAACTGTCCCGAATGGGAGCTATTGCTTTCACCACGACATCGGGGGCGGTTGCGTTGCCTATTGAAATGGAGGACTGCGAAAAGAAATTCGGCGTAGATCCTTCCGTCACAAGGCTTGTTCTACCGTTAGGAATGACACTAAGCAGCGCGGGGCTCGCCTTGTATCTTGCCGTTGCCTGTGTGACAATGTTCCAATTTTTCAATCTGGATATGAATTTCTCCACTCAATTGAAGATAGTGGTCATATCCGCGCTGACAACACTGGGAACTTCCAGCGTTCCAAGCGGAGCTCTTGTTTCCATGGCAGTGGTATTCCCCTATCTGGGACTTCCTCTGGAAGGCATTGCCCTGCTTGCCGGGGTTGATCGTTTTTCAGATATGATCCGCACGCCGATGAATGTTTTCTGTGACGTTATCGCGGCTGTAGCCGTGGCGGCAAATACCGGAAAGCTGGATCACGACATTTTCAATAAGAGCTGACGGAATCCCCCCATCATCCCCCTGCCAGAAGCGCACAGGAGCAACAGCTATGAAGAATACTCCCTGTATCGGAATAGTTGGCGGACTCGGTCCCTATGCCGGTCTCGATCTTGTCCGCAAGATATTCGACGGAACAAAAGCCGACTGCGATCAGGATCACCTGCCGGTCATGCTCTATTCCTTCCCCGGCGACATTCCCGTGCGCCCGGAATTCCTGCTGGGTCTGACAAAGGAAAATCCCGGAGAAGCCATCGGCAATATCATGGTTCGCATGGCAGAAGCCGGTGCAACAATCATCGGCATGCCCTGCAATACCGCGCATAGTCCGCGCATTCTGGACGTTGCGCTGGACCGCCTTGCCGCGACAGGGCGCAATGTTCGTTTCGTCCACATCATCAAGGCGGCCGTTACCCATATGACCGCCCTCTGCCCGCCCGGTTCCCGGGTGGGGCTGATGGGTACCGTTGCAACGCTGCGCACACGTCTTTATCAGGATGCTCTGGAACAGGCCGGGCTTGTTCCCGTCATTCTCGACGACGAAGGCTGCGCACGTGTACAGGATGCCATCAGCAACAGGGAATACGGCATAAAGGCCTCTTCCAATCCCGTTTCACAAAAGGCCTGCGACATTCTGCGCGCAGCCGTGCGGGAACTTGCGGAAAAGGACGTGGCGGCCATTCTGCTCGGCTGTACGGAAATTCCCCTCGCTCTCACCGAATCGGAGCTTTTCGGCGTCCCCATGGTGGATGCTACCAGCGTACTCGCTCAGGCACTGATACGGGCCTGCGATCCGGAAAAACTGCGTTTTCCCGACGCAATTCTTTAACTTTTTATCTTTCTGGAGAATCTTCATGAATCTCGCAAAATTCCCCCGTCGCGGTTATGTCAAAAGCCCCACGCCCATCGAATATCTGCCCAACTTCTCGAAGGCTCTGGACAACAAGGTCAACGTATACATCAAACGCGACGACCTCCTGCCCGGCTGTGCGGGCGGCAACAAAACCCGCAAACTTGACTTCTCCATTGCCGACGCCCTCGCTCAGGGCGCAGATACGCTCATCACCTGCGGCGCCGTACAGTCAAACCACTGCCGCCTGACCCTCTCCTGGGCCGTCCATGAAGGTATGGACTGCCACCTCGTTCTCGAAGAACGTGTGAAGAACAGCTACAATCCCGAAGCCTCGGGCAACAACTTCCTGTTTCAGCTTATGGGCGTGAAAAGCATCACCGTCGTCCCCGGCGGCTCTCCCATGATGGAAGAAATGGAAAAAGTCGCCGCACGCCTGCGCGAACAGGGCAAAAAGCCCTATATCATCCCCGGCGGCGCATCCAACTGCATCGGCGCGCTCGGCTATGTGAGCTGCGCGCAGGAAACCATGCAGCAGCTGTTCGACATGGGCCTGAAAATCGATCATATCGTGGTGCCCAGCGGCAGTGCCGGAACCCACGCCGGTATGGTCGCCGGTATGGTCGGCAACAATGTGGACATTCCGATTTCCGGCGTGGATGTCAGTCGTCCCCGCGACGTGCAGGAAGCTCTGGTTCGCAAGCTCGCTCAGGAAACGCTGGACTACATCGGCGCCAACGTATCTCTGCCCGAAAAAGCCGTCACCTGCTTTGATTCCTACTATCAGCCCGGCTATTCGCTTCCCAACGACGGCATGGTGGAAGCGGTGAAACTGCTCGCCCGCACCGAGGCCATTCTCCTCGACCCCGTGTACTCCGGCAAGGCCATGTCCGGCCTGATCGACCTCATCCGCAAGGATCACTTCCCCCGCGGAGCCAACGTACTGTTCCTGCATACGGGCGGTTCTCCGGCTCTGTATGCCTATCTGCCCACGTTCCGCGCCTGAGTTTTCCGGGGCGCGTACAGACGCGCCCCGCTCTCGACGCCGCATCTTTTCTCAAAGCCCCTCCGGGGGCTTTTTATGTTATGCTCCTTAGGAACCCCGGCCTCTGAGTCCTCCCGCATCCGCATGGAAGAACTGCCGTGCTGCGGCATTTTCCCTCTCCAGAAATGGTACGGACCCACGTCGCATACATATTGCGTTGCGGAAATCCCGCGCGAACCGGACTTTCTCCGCTCGGCGGCAAACAGCTCCGTCCCCCCGATCCAGAGGTCAGGTCAGCATCTCGACGTCTGGCCAGTCATATACGGCTGCATTCCCGGTTCACGATCTTTCCGTACCCGGCCCCGTATCCTCAAACCCCGCCCATACCGCCCTTGCAAAAAAATATCCCTCGCCTATGATAACGGAACGCGCCCCATGCAGGAGCCCTCATGAATTTCAAAAAGGAAACATACGGCATACAGGCAGCGACCTATATCCGCTCGCTCATCCGATCCGGGGAGCTTCCCCCGGGTTCTCCCGTACGGGAGTCCTTTCTTTCGGAGAGACTGGGAATCAGCCGCGCCCCCATACGCGAGGCACTGTTTTCTCTTGCTCAGGAAGGGCTTATCTGTGCCGAACCCCAGAAAGGGAAAACTGTCCGGCACATGAGCGCGCATGAAATTTACGACAGCTACGTCGTGGCCGGTATTCTGGAAGGGGCGGGAGCGGCGGAATCGGTACGGAACTGGACAAAACGGGATCGCGATGCCTTTCACCGCATTGTTGCAGATATGGGAGAAAGGATCAGCTACGCCACAAGGCTTGACGAGCTTGCGGAAATCGACGATCTGTTCCACGCCGCGCTCCTGTCAGCCTGCCCCAATGTGCGGCTTGTAGAAATGGCCCGCGCCTCCTGTGCCACAATCTCCAAGTACCTGTACTATCAATACTGGATTACGCTGTTCACTCCGAAGGAATTTTACGACAGACATCTGGCCATTGCCAAAGCCGCCGATGAAGGAAATGCCGCCAGTATCGAACGTATTCTGCGCGATCATTACCGGGAAAACGGCATCCGCATGTCGGAACTGGTTCATGACAACCCCGAACCGCGCCCCCTCTCTGCACGGGAACACGCGGAACCTTGCGAGTCTCAACATGGAACAGACGCAGCCGGATCTCATTGACAAACGCCTTCTGGATATCATTCAGACGGCCTTTCCTCTTGTTTCCCGTCCCTATGCGGAGCTTGGAGAACGGCTCGGCATTTCCGAGGATGAAGCCTTTGCCCGCGTGCGCCGCATGAGGGAAAGCGGACTCATCCGCAGGCTCGGAGCCAACTTTCAATCTGCAAAACTGGGATTCCGTTCCACGCTCTGCGCCGCAAAGGTACCGGAAGAACAGCTTGAACAATTCATCGCCGAGGTCAACGCCATCCCAGGCGTCACGCACAACTATCTGCGCAATCATTCCTATAATATCTGGTTCACACTCATCGGCCCCTCCTGGGACGAGGTCTGCGCCACACTGCATGAGCTTACGCGCCGCACAGGTATAGAGGTTCTCAACCTGCCCGCAACCCGGCTGTATAAGATACGGGTGGACTTTCAGATGGAGTAAGCCTAGATATTCCCTGCTCTTAACTTTTTTCTCATTCTGCCGAACAGTAAAGCAGATAACATACCGCGGCGGCCTCTTTGCAGCCGCTCCGGAAGGAGATATCATGCGTGCCCCCCTTTTGTGTCTGCTCTGCGGTCTTGCTCTTCTGCCCTGCCGGGCCGAGGCTATAGATCGCACTGTTCCGGCATCCCGTCAGCCCGCCACAGTTGCGGAGCCCGGCTCTTATGTACGTTCGCCCGACTACGCCGGCAGTGTCACGACGCCGGAAGGCTCCTACACCCTGCGTGAAAGGAACGAACAGGAAATAACCCTGCTTCTGCCGGATATGGAAGGCAATTATCTGCTGGTTCCCGGCGGCCCCAAACCCTCGCCCGATCCCCGTTTCGTACAGGCGCAGGAGCTCAAGCTCAAAGTACGTGAAATGGTCGATCAGATGCTGGATACCTGGCCCAACGACGCACTGAAGGATATTGTCGCCGTACCGGCCTCGTTCGTTTCTCTGGACGACTTCAACCAGACTTCCGGCTTCGGACGCTATCTGGCGGAAGCCATGTATTATGAATTCAATCAGCGGGGCGTTTCCGTGCGCGAATACCGCTTTCCCGGCGTCATAGAAACCAGACCGGGCGAAGGGGAATTCGCTCTGTCCCGCGCGCTTTCCAAAATCCGCGTGCGCCAGGACTGGGCCGCCGTGGTTCTCGGCACCTATTATCGCGACAGAGACGCCCTGTTCGTCAATGCGCGCATGGTGCGCGCTTCCGACGGCATGGTGCTGCGGACGGCGCAGATTGTTCTGCCCATGAACGATATGCTCAAACGTATGAGCGCACAGCCCCCCCTCAGCACGGGAAGCCTGCGCATCAATCCGGGGAGGAAATAATCATGGCTCTGCTGCGAATACTGCTTGTTCCCCTGCTCATGGGGCTGCTGCTGGCCGGATGCTCCTTCCATTCTCCGCTTGTGGCAGAATCCGACGAAACCATGGATAACTGGCTGCTCGGTCGTCGCTATCAGGCGGAATGCCGCTATGAACTTGCCAGACAACACCTGGCCCTGGCCCTGGCCAGCGCCCGCACGGATACCGTTGTGGAACAGCTGAAGCAGGAACTGGCGGCCGTGGATTTGCAAATAAAAACTCTGCGCTGAACGCGCATGCGAGGCCCACATGCCTTTCCGTCACATAGTGTTTTCCATCATCGCCACGCTGCTTCTGTGTACGGCTCCGGCTCATGCCGGCCTGCTTGATTCCCTCACCTCTGAAAGTCAGACCATCGGCTTTGTCCCGAAAACGGCCGACAACATCGGCAAGCAGCTTGATGATCAGATGATGCGTATTCTCGCTCCCTCAGAAATGACACGGGATCAGATATCCATTGCCTGCACGGTGCCCGTCTGGCTGGACAACCTCCAGCGCACCAGCCCGCTCGCCCGTCAGATGACCGAAGAACTGGCCCGTTACTTCAAGGAATGCGGCTACAGGCTTGAAGAACTGCGCAAAGGGGATGAAATCCTCATGACTCCCGAACGCGGAGAATTTCTGCTGACCCGGGATACGAAAAAGCTGCTTTCCCGCGACGTGAACACACACGCCGTCCTGGTGGGAACTTATACCGTCACCGACCGCAGCGTGCGCTTCAACATGCGCCTCATTCATACGCCCTCGCGCGAGGTACTGGCCGCCGGTTCCGGCACCGTCCCCGTGACGGACGAACTGCTCCCGCTCCTGCGCGACAAGTCCGGATCGCAGCCCCTTGCGCCTTCCGTGCAGACAAAGCTGCCCCGTAACTGATTTGCTGCAAAAAATCCCCCCTTTGGCCCCTCGGCGGCTCCGGTATCGGAACGTCGGGGGGGCCTTCTATGCCGTGTTCTTCTGAAAAAACATAAGATGCCGGAAAGTCTTTGTCCGCGCGCCTCAGTCTTCGTCCGGCACGCACCCGCCTTTCTCCGCTCCTGCGGAGAGGAGGACGCTGTTTTTCCGCGCCCGTGCCTGCGGAAGAAGACATTTTCTGAACAGACGTCAGCATCCAGACAATTCCGTCGGAAAACGGGGGAGTTCCGGAATATTCAGCAGGCCCGGACAATCTCCGCGGTTCCCTCCCTATTGCGGCCATGGCCTCCGCTGTCCTGCCCGACACATTTTGCCCCTTATGAAATATATGCCGATATCAGGCGCAGTTGCGACGATAAGCGCGGACGGTTCGCGATACGCTGAAAACGCCCTCTTCCGTATTGTCGCGGACAAGCCCTGAAAAGCGGTTGCTGCGAACAAAGCGGCCTGTACGGTTGCCTTCCCGCGTTCTTTTGCGTATTTTCAGCGCGGCGCGTCGTGCCCCTCTCGACGGACGCAGGTCCGGCGCCACCACAATACAAATCATCCCAATCCATTCCGCCTTTTTCAGGACTTCGCACGGAGCTGCATATGGCACTGAGCATAGGTATTGTCGGACTGCCCAACGTGGGCAAATCCACGCTTTTCAACGCGCTAACCAAGGCCCAGAACGCCGAGGCCGCCAATTATCCCTTCTGCACCATCGAACCGAACAAAGCCACCGTGCCCGTGCCCGATGCCCGTGTGGACGCGCTGACCGAGCTGGTCAAGCCCGCCAAAACCATTTATGCAACCGTGGACTTCATCGACATTGCCGGTCTGGTACGCGGGGCAAGCAAAGGCGAGGGACTGGGCAACCAGTTTCTGGCCAATATCCGTGAATGTGCAGCCATTGTGGAAGTGGTCCGCTGCTTTGAAGATGAAAACATCGCCCATGTCGACGGCAGCGTCGATCCGCTGCGCGATGTGGAAACCATTGAGACCGAACTGCTGCTCGCCGATATCGAGAGCGTGACCAAACGTCTGGAGCGCCTCCAGAAGCAGGTCAAGGGCGACAAGGAACTGATCAAGGCTCTCGACGAAGGGAAAAAACTGCTCGAACACCTGAATGCGGGCAAGCCAGCTTCCACCTATGAAGTGCCGGAACTCAACGAACCCTTCCGGCAGATGTGGCGGGAATTGTCTCTGCTCACGGCCAAGCCCGTGATTTACTGCGCCAACGTGGACGAAAACGGTCTGACGGAAGACAATGCCCATGTAAAGGCATTGCGAGGACTCGCCGCTTCACGCGGGGCGGAAATGGTGAAGATCTGCGCCAGACTGGAAGAGGAACTTCAGGGCCTTTCCGACGAGGAACAAAAGGAAATGCTCGAATCCTACGGCATCGAGGAAAGCGGTCTGGTCAGCGTCATCCGCACCGGATATCATACGCTCGGTCTGGCCAGCTATTTTACCGCCGGGCCCAAGGAAGTACGCGCCTGGACCTTCAAGCAGGGCTGGAAAGCACCGCAGACCGCAGGAGTCATCCACTCCGACTTTGAAAAGGGCTTCATCCGGGCGGAAGTCATCAGCTATGCGGATTACATGGAACACAAAAGCGAAGCGGCCTGCCGGGCCACAGGAACCATGCGCGTGGAAGGCAAGGAATACGTCGTCCAGGACGGCGATATCATGCACTTCCTGTTCAACGTATAGTTCTTGACAGCCGGGGGAAAAGAGAACTTTCCATGCCGGGAAACCAGCTTCGCTTTCCCGGCTTCAGGAAAATTTTCTCCTCAATGAAACTCCGCCCGTATGAGAACGCCGCTCTGGAAGTATTCTCTTTCGGGCTGCACGTACCAAGAGAACGTTTCAATAAATCAACACTGGCAGAATTCAACAAGCAAGAGTACCGCTGTTTTGCTCGTTCTGTTCAATATGCTGAAAATACGATGCGCTTCAGGGCAACAAAAATAATACAGTAGAAGACAAATCTATATAAAAAGGAGTAATTATGGCTGGCCTGCATATAGTTTCCGACAATCCATGGATCATACACGGATATAATTTCGGTAATATTTTTTCTCCTGTCAAACAGCTTGCACCGTATCTATCCCCCCCAAAAACAGAACGTATCCATTTCATTCTGACGCTCAACTGGTCCTTACTGCCTGCTCATAAGTTTCAGTCCTTTCATCGCGCCTATCTGCGCCATAAACGCAGATATCCCAATCTGATTGTCACGGTATTGGCCAACGAGGAGGCAGAACTGAAACTTCTGAGAGATCATGGGATACGCTCGGAATTATGCAACCAGAATGCCTTTCTGGATGAACGCCGCTACACCGTCCTGAAACGCAACAAGCTGTACAATGCGGTCACGAATTCCCGCATGGCCCCGTATAAACGCATAGAGCTTGCCCGGGACGTGAAGGACTGCTGTCTTATTACATATTTTCTCGATCCGGAAGATCTGGAATACGAAAAACGCATCTATGGCTCCCATGAAGAGGGGAAAAACTGCCCCATGCCCTTCATGAAGTTCCCGCAGTATGAAAACGGACATTATGTCCATTACTTTTCCATAGATAAAATTAACGAAATTTACGGCCAAAGCCGCTGCGGGCTTATTCTCTCCGCAGAGGAAGGGGCCTGTTTTGCCGCGATGGAATATCTGCTCTGCGGCTTGCCCGTAGTGACGACTCCGAATATCGGGGGTCGGGACGAATTTTTTGATAAAGATTATGCCGTCTGGGCGGAACCTACGCCGGAAGCTGTGGCAGAAGCTGTGGAAAAGGCCATTTCCCTGCCGATTTCCGCCGAAGAAATACGCAGACGTACGCTGGAAAAAGTCAGAAAGCACAGAGAAAAGTATATGCAGATTCTGAACGACATTGCCCGTGAAGAAGGTGTTGATCGCGATTTCCAGAAAGAGTGGGACAACTTTTTCATCAACAAGATGTTTACAAACATGTCGGAGCAGGAAGCCGTGGCCATGCTGCAAGCCCGGGGGCTGCACACCCGCTATTCGCTCCTTCACCGTCTTCACAACGGCCACAAAGCGTTTAAGCTCTGGCTGAAGGGCCTGGAATGGAAACTGGCCCGTCGCAAATCTGAAAAGGATTGAGTCTGCAAGTGCGGCCTCAGAGGCGCTTCCCCGCACGCAACATACGCCAGCAACCTGCCACAGACAAAGTGCCTCGCCTGCCGGAAAACGAATTTTCGCAGTTTTCTGCCTGAGCAAAAAACGACGCTCCGGCCGGGTTCTCCCCTTACCTTTGAAACCGATCTGAGATACGCGTCGACAGACTGCCCCCAAGGGACATTAATACAAAAACCGGAAGGAATTATATCCTTCCGGCATGTTGCTGTTTGCAGATCAGTGCGCACTTTCGGGAGACGCTGACGAACCGGAATCCGGTTCCTCCGGCTCCACATGGATGCTGATCCGTCCCAGCCCCGGCAGACGCCGACGCAGGTCGTCTTCCAGGCTGGTGGCCCTGCGGTGCGCCTCGGCCACGGTGATATCTGCATCCGTGCGGCAGCGGAAGGAAAGTTCCGTTCTGTTGCCCATCATCCATATTTCCTCGTCATAGGAGGGGCCAAGTTCCGGATGATTTGCCATGGCTTCCTTCAGGGCCGCCATGACCCGGCTTCGTCCCGTCGGCGTGTCAGGCAGGGAAACTTCCGCGTCATTTCTGTCCGAAGGCTCAATATGCGAGACGACATGCACCGCCCCTATTCGACGGGCCAAGTCGCGTTCATAGGCGGAAACCCGGGCATGAGCTTCCTTCAGACTCATATCCGGCGGCAATTCTATATGTACAAAGGCATGCAGACCGTCCTCAAGCGTGGTCAGAGCAAGAGCGTGAATGCCTACCCCGTGCAACACGGCCAGAAGATGAGCCGCGGCATACAGATCCCGCTGTTCGGCCTCTTCCGGTTCAAAATGCGTTACCGTTTCCGAACCGGGAAGAACCTGCGCGACAACTTCTTCCAGAATATCGGAAATTTCATGGGCGTCATCCACGCGCAGCGTCGGCGGCACAGCCACCACCAGTTCTACAAAATAATGCGCGCCGCTCTCGCGCACGCGCACATGACGGACATGGAAAGCCGGGGCCATGGTGGCCAGAGCCTCTTCCACATGTCTGGTTTCCTCTTCCGCGCCGCCGTCCATAAGGCCCGACACGGAGCGACAGGCCATACGCCAGCTTACGCTCAGCACAATGGCGGCCACGCCGAGGGCTGCCACGGCATCAGCCTTTGTCAGAACGAGATAGGCCGGACTTGCCGGATCGACAAAACGGGCGCAGGCCACACAGATCAAACCGCACAACACCACGGCGGAGGAAAGTATATCTGTGGAAAAATGCATTGCGTCCGCTTCCAGCGCCTGCGACTTATGTTCGCGTGCCACCCGGCGCAGCATGGCGGAACGGCTGATATCCACCAGCAGAGAAATGATGATCACCCCGAAGGCCCACCAGCTCGGCTCCACGGGATTTGCCTCGAACAACAGCCTGTCCACCGCCTCCCAGACAATCCATATGCAGGTGATGAAAAGCAGGAGCGTTTCCGCAAGAGCGGAAAGATTTTCGACCTTGCCGTGCCCGAAGGGGTGTCGCCTGTCTGCCGGTGCGGAAGCAAGACGCACGGCGAACAGAGTTATGCCTGCGGCAACAAAATCCAGCGTGCTGTGCAGAGCCTCGGAAAGCATGCCGAGGCTGTTGGTGGAAATACCTGCCACAAGTTTGAGAACAGTCAACAGCGCAGCCCAGAGTACGCTGGACAAGGCCGCATGACGTTTGGCCGCGTTGGCCTCGTCCTCGACACACTGACCGGAGCATTCCTGTTCCTTCTTGTCAGAAGACTGCAAGGACATGTGAGGCTGCCCCGTCTCCGCAGATGTTTTTTCATGATCTTCCATGGATATGGTTCCTCCCCGGATATTCCGCGCAGGAGGCGTCGGGCCGAACGGCCGCTCGCGGCGTCTGCTTTTCACGGAAAGCTGTCGGATATGATTTCCTGACGCGGAATCTAGGTTCCAGAAGCAATAAGGTCAAGAAAAAGAGACTTTTGACATTGAAAATCTGCTTCATCGGAGCTACCACAACGGCATGGGCTTTCCCATCTTTCCTCCTCAAATTTCCATGGAACGCCGCCATGCCTCAAAACGACGAGTTTTCCTGTCCTCTCATTCCCCTGAAGCACGCAAAGGACTTTGTCGCAAATCTTGCCCGTGCTGCTGTCCTGTCCGCCGCAGCACGTGAAAATATGCCGTATTTCCGCATTCAGGGACAACTGGAAAGCTCGGAACGGGGCCTGCGCCTGCTGCGCTGTCCCGACAGCGGGGAAAGCCTTTCTCTGGGGATGGACAACAAACTGTCCGCCTGTGAAGACGGCGCCTTCATTGAAGTGGAAGGCAGACCCTTTGTGTCGTCTTCCCAGAAAAGCAGCGCGCTTTTCATCAACGTTGAAGTTGAGGACTGGCGTTATGTGGACGGCCCGCCGGAAGAAAAAGGAAAGCCCACGGCTTCGCTTGAGTTTATCCGGCAGGTTCTGCGGGAGCGAAACACGGAAGGACGCGGTCTGCAGAGCAGAAAATTCCCGGCTCAGGTCAGCACCATTTCCATCATCGTCAGCAAGTTCGGCGGTAACACGGCCCTCAAGGATATTCTCGGCGATTTCCGCAAGGACGATTATGAACTTCAGGTTCAGTACATTGCCATTTCATCCCCGAAGGAAATATGCGCCGCCATCGCCAGGGCACGGGGACAGGTTCTGGTCATTGCCCGCGGGGGCGGGCCGGACGAAAGTCTGGAAGCGTTCAATAATATCCAGGTGCTGCGTGCACTTAATGAAACGGACAAATACCGCATCCTCGGTCTTGGTCACGCCACGGATGTCACGCTGGCCGACTTTTTCGCGGATACCCGCGCTCAGTCGCCCACGGCGGCCGGTACTGCACTGAAACGCCTGCTGGCTGAATCGCGGGAAAAACACCGCATGAAAAAACAGCTTGAAGAAGCCGGAAGCGAAAAAAGAGGGCTGTCACCCGGTACGGCGCTGGGACTTCTGACCGCAGGACTTGCGGGAGGCATGATTTTAAGCCGTTTCCTCTAACGGCCGATATGGAGAACGAACCATGAAAACTCTGCATATCCGAACCGGAACGCGGGAAGAGCTGATAGATATCACAGAGGCTCTGCGTAAGGCCGTGCGCGAATACGGCTGGCAGGACGGCGCGCTGATGCTGTTCTGCGCTCACACAACTTGCGGTCTGACCATCAACGAAGGGGCCGATCCCGATGTTCAACGGGATCTCGTTCGCTTTTTCGGGGAAATTGCTCCCCGCGTTCACGGGTGGAAACACGCGGAAGGCAACAGCGACGCCCATATCAGAAGCAGTCTGCTGGGGGCCTCGTTGCTTGTGCCTCTGGATAAAGGGGAACTGCGTCTGGGCACATGGCAGAGCGTTTATCTGTATGAAGGAGACGGGCCGCGCCTGCGTACGCTGTGGCTGCAACGGCTGGCCGCTGCCCCGGAAGACTGATTATGCGTTCTGCTTCTGCGTGGACCCCGGGCAGGAACAGCAGCCGTCCAGAGGCTGATCCCCGGGATGTTGCCCAACGGGAATCTTTCCAACAGTCTTTTTCCCCATGGGATTTCTGTACGGCAGATCCTCGGGAAAAAGTTCTCCGCAGACGACTCTGTCGCGCCCCTCACGCTTGGCCCGGTAGAGATTGAGATCGGCAATCTGAACATATTCGCGCAGAAAACGCAGAGAAAAACCTTCCTCTCCAACAGGAGGAAGGGGAGACACGCCGAAGCTCGCCGTAACCCGCACATACCTGCCTTTCCAGATAATGCTCATTTCCCGCAGGGCGTCTGCCAGACGTTCCGCAATGCGTCGGGCCGATTCCAGCTCAAGACAGGGGGCAAGGATCAGAAACTCCTCCCCTCCATAACGACAGACAACGTCTTCCTGCCGCAGATTTTCCCGGAATACTTCCGCAACCCGACGCAGAACCTCGTCGCCGCACTGGTGGCCGAAGTCGTCGTTAATGCGCTTGAAGTGGTCGATATCGCTCATGATCAGGGAGGAAGAACACCTGCGGCATAATTCTCCGCCCAGCAGACGCGCAACAGCTTCCGCAAAGGCCGATCTGTTGAGCAGTCCGGTCAGGGAATCATGATCCGAAAGAGCCTTGTATTTTGCGGCGAGTTTATCTTTTTCTTCCAGCGTATCCTTGAGTTGCTCGGTCATGCTGTTGAAGGCGTCGGAAAACTGACCGAGAAAGTTCACCCTTACATCCAGTTCGCCGGAAGCAATACGCTGAGCCTGCCAGGTAAGATGACGCAGATTGGCCTGAAGCGCCTTCAACGCGCCTATGGCGACGCCTTTATGCCGCGTATCGCAATGCAGTTCTCCCCTGGCAAGGGCCAGGGAAAATTCGCGCAGCGCGGCAATTTCATCCAGAAGCTCTCCCAGACCTTCTACCTTATGCAACAGTTCTTCATCCGCAGGCGAGGGATTGGACTTGTGCAGCGATTCGTCCACCAGCCGGACGACTCTGCCCGCCAGATCGGACGAAGAACCGGACGCTCTGTCGGACAGGAGAAGAGCGTCTTCGTTCTCTCTTCGCGTCCGGTCGTGAGCATTTTCCGAGACGGCACGCATTGTATCATGCGCCTTCTCCGCTCCCCCGGAGCTGTTCTCGACAGAAACGCTTCTGACGAAGGAAGGAGCCTCTTCACTGTCATTCTTCCGGGCGACATCATTTGTTTCGGGCGTATCTGCCATGACGCATCTTCCCGCGGACTACGCACCTTCTCCGGCCGGAGCGGCTTCGAAGCGGCAGGTACGATCGCCGGTACACCAGCAGTCCACTTCCTTTACCTTGAAGGGGTGTCCGGTCTGAAATTCAAGCAGACCGGCAATGAATCCCTCGTCGTAATTGCAGACCGCATGTCCCATCTCGGGGAGTCCGGAACAATCCAGATCTTCAGCCACAGTCAGCACAAAACGGGCCGTATCCTGATTCAGCTCCTCAATGCGCAGCACGCCGATTTTCAATTCAATCAACACGGCCTCGACTTTGCGGACAAACTCGGCCAGAGATTCACAGCGGCCGACGAACTTACGGCACAATTCCGTCCCCGCAAGAAAACCGGCCCTATACAGAAGGCGATCCGCCTCCTCCGTCCCGAAGCTCTGTTCCAGAATGTCGCGCATGGTGTACTGGAACAGACGATAGACTTCTATTCTCGTCATATTGCCGAGATTCGGACGACCCTGCTCTATATCGCCGATGAAATCCCAACTGAATTCATACTGTCTTTCAGGAGTCATTCCCTTCTCCTTATTGATGCCTCTTCCTGAAACTCCGGGGATACCCGCGCTTCCTGAAGCGCAGCCAGCGGAACATTCAGAAAGTTCCCTCAATTTCATTTTCATGGCCCTCCCACTTTACAGAATAATGAAGTGATGCACAAGAATGATTCCTATTTCGCCCTCTTTTTGGAAGGGAGCATCTGCGCGAATGCCTTGCGCTGCCTCTTTTTTTGACATATTTTTCTGCCTTGCAGCCGGCAGGCCGACTTGCGTTTTCGACATGGAGGCCTGCCAGTTCGGGATTGTTCACTTCTTTTCCATGAGGACACACCATGAAACGCCTTCTTGCCTGTCTTCTCGGCGTGGCTCTTGCCTGCACCCTGTCGGGGCCGGCCTCTGCCAAAACCTACGTCAACGGCATTGACGCCAATTACCCGCCCTTCTCCTATGTGGGTGAGGACGGCAACCCCACCGGTTTCGACATTGAGGCCATGAACTGGATCGCCAAAAAAATGGGCTTTGAAGTCAAGCATCAGCCCATGGACTGGGACGGCATCATTCCCGCCCTGCTTGCCGGCAAAATTGATATGGTATGCTCCGGCATGAGCATATCGCCCGAACGCGCCGCCCAGGTGGCCTTTTCCGATCCGTATTACACCATCTCCAAGCTCATCGTGGTGAAGGACGACTCCACCATGACTGCCGAACAGGCCCTGAACAGCGATATCCGCCTCGGCGTGCAGCGCGGCACCAACGAACATGCCTACCTGGAACAGCTCCAGCAGGAAAAGAAGCTCCCCTTCACTCTGCGCCCCTATGATTCCCCCCCCATGGCCATTGCCGACCTGCTGAACGGTCGCATTGAAGCCGCCGCACTTGACAGCGCTCCGGTCAACAACGCCATTGCCATGGGACGCAAGATCAAATCCGTGGGCACCTTTGCCCCCGACGATAATTTCGGGGTGGCCATCCGCAAGGACGACACCGAACTGCTCAATATCATCAATGAAGGCTACAAGCAGCTCAAGGCCGATCCCTTCTGGCAGGAACTTCACGAGAAGTATCTGACCCAGAAGTAATTCGTCTCAGAAGCAACTGAAAAATGCGCGGGAGATCTTCTCCCGCGCAAGCCACACCCCCTCAGCCCGCCGAGTTCATGGACGCCTTTCTGCATTCCCTGCTTGTTGTATTTGATGCCCTGCCCTATATCGCGCAGGGAGCCCTGGTCACCATCGTCATGGTGGCAGGCGCGCTTTCTCTCGGCTTCGTACTCGGTCTGCCTCTGGCCGTGGCTCAGGTGTACGGCCCCCGTCCCGTCCGGATGATTGCCGGTCTTTACGTCTGGTTTTTCCGGGGGGTGCCCGTACTTCTGCTGCTCTTTCTCTTCTATTTCGGACTGTTCAACATCATCGGACTGGATCTCGGCATGATCGGCTCCTCCTGTACTGTGCTGGGGCTGGCCAGCGCGGCCTACCAGTCCCAGATATTCCGCGGCTCCATCCAGAGCATTCCCGCCGGTCAGCTCAAGGCCGGACGCGCCCTCGGCATGACGGACATGCAGTGCCTGCGTTCCGTCATTCTGCCTCAGGCTCTGCGCATTTCCATCCCCGCATGGTCCAACGAATATTCCATTCTGCTCAAGGATTCCGCCATGTGCTTCGCTCTCGGCACCCCGGAAATCATGGCGCGCACGCATTTCGTGGCCTCCCGCACCTATGAATATCTGCCTCTTTATATTGCGGCGGGCTGCATCTATTTCCTCATCACCCTTGCCGGCATAACGCTTCTGCGCCGCCTTGAACGCAGAGTCCACATTCCCGGCTATGCCACGACCGACACTGCGGCCGGTATGCAGGCGGGCCTATGATCCGCGGCCTCCTGAACATAACAACGCGGAACGCAGACAAGGAACCCCGATGAACGCTCCCACCCATCTGCTGCAGGTACGCGGCGTCAGCAAAAACCTCGGCGGACGCGCCATCCTGCGCGACGTCTCCATTATCGTCGACCCCGGCGATCTCAAGGTTCTCATCGGCCCCTCCGGCGCGGGCAAGAGTACCTTTCTTCAGTGCATCAACAGGCTCATCACCCCGGACGAAGGGGAAATTCTGCTGAACGGCGCGCCCATTGACGGAAGAGACACGGGTGAGCTGTGCCGTCTTCGTCAGGAAGTGGGCATGATATTTCAGGACTTCAATCTCTTCGATCATCTTACGGCGGAAGCCAACGTAGCTCTTGCCCTGCGCAAGGTGCGCCGTCTCTCTTCCGCCGATGCCGCGCAGCGCGCCCGGCGGGAGCTGGAGCGCGTGGGCCTTGCCGGACGCGAGAATCTGTATCCCGCCCAGCTTTCCGGCGGCCAGAAACAGCGGGTGGCCATAGCCCGCGCGCTGGCCATGGATCCCAAGGTACTGCTGCTGGACGAACCTACGTCCGCGCTCGATCCCGAACTTGTGGGTGAAGTGCTGGCCGTCATCCGCGATCTTGCCTCCGGCGGCATGCCCATGATCATGGCTACCCATCAGATGGACTTTGCCCGCTCTCTGGCTACGGAAATTCTGTTCATGGAGGCGGGGCGCATCATCGAGCAGGGCAGTCCTGCCGAGCTGCTGGCCCCGGGCGCGAACACCCGTACTCAGGACTTCTGCGGCCGGCTCCTCGCCTCGGAAAGCGGCGCAGCCGGGGAATAGGAGGCCGCGTGCTGGACTTCATTGATGTTGCCTTTCTGACCGACAGGGTCATTCCTTCCCTCAACATGGGGCTGGAAGTCTCGCTCAAGCTGATCATACCGGCCGCGCTCATCGGCGGTGCGCTCGGCGTCTTCACGGGCGTGGTGCGCGTCTTCGGCCCGCGCTGGGCAAGGCGTCTGGCCGATGCCGTCGTGGCCGTCATCCGTGGGGTTCCTCTCACCGTACAGCTCATGATCCTCTATTTCGGCCTGCCCAACATTCCGTATCTGCGCATTGATTTTGAACCCTTTACCGCTGCGCTGGTGGGCTTCATTTTCTGCACGGGAGCCTATCAGTCGGAATATGTGCGCGGTGCCCTGCTCTCCATCAGGCAGGGACAGATTCGGGCCGGGCAGGCCCTCGGCATGACAAAGATGCAGATCATCACCTCCATCGTCGTGCCCCAGGCGGTGCGCCGCGCCCTTCCCGGTTGCGGAAACGAGGTCATCTATCTCATCAAGTATTCCTCGCTGGCCTACATCATTACCTGCATAGAACTGACAGGCCGCGCCAAGACGTTGATTTCCCAGACCTACCGTCCTACGGAGGTCTATCTTACAGCAGCCCTTTACTATCTGGCGATGGTCACCCTGGCCACCTGGCTGCTCAACTGGCTGGAACGCAAACTCGCCATTCCCGGTTTCGGCAAAAACAATTCCTGAGAAGGCCATGTCCGCACTGGAACATATCCGCAATTTCTGTATCATAGCCCACATCGATCACGGCAAGTCCACCCTGGCCGACCGTATTCTTGAATACACAGGTCTCATCAGCGACCGTGAAAAACGCGACCAGTATCTCGACAAGATGGATCTGGAACGCGAACGCGGCATCACCATCAAGGCCCAGACCGTACGTATTCCCTATACGGACAAGGACGGAACCTCCTATATCCTCAATCTCATCGACACCCCCGGGCATGTTGACTTCAATTATGAGGTTTCCCGCTCCCTTGCGGCCTGCGACGGCGCGCTGCTGGTGGTGGACGCCACTCAGGGAGTGGAAGCCCAGACGCTGGCCAATGTCTATCTTGCGCTGGATCACAATCATGAAATCGTGCCTGTACTGAACAAAATAGATCTGCCGAGCGCCGATCCCGACCGCGTCAAGGCGGAAATTGAGGAAAGTATAGGGCTGGACTGCTCCGATGCCGTTGCCGTTTCCGCCAAGACCGGCCTGAATATCGACAAGGTGCTGGATGCGGTGATCCACAGGCTCCCCGCCCCGACGGGTAATCCGCAGGCGCCGCTCAAGGCCCTGATTTTCGATTCCTGGTACGATTCCTATCAGGGCGTTGTGGTGTTGTTCCGCATCATGGACGGCGTACTGCGTCTGGGCGACCGTATCCGGCTCATGGCCTCGGAACGCGAATACGAAGTCGTGCGACTGGGGGCATTCTCCCCCGACGCGGTGGACATGAAGGAACTTTCTGCCGGTGAAGTGGGCTTTCTCTGCGCCAATATCAAGGAACTGGGTCATGCCCGCGTGGGCGATACCATCACGCTGGCGGAGCGTCCGGCGGAGTCTCCGGTTCCCGGCTTCAAGGAAGTGCAGCCCATGGTCTTCTGCGGGCTTTATCCCACGGACGCGGCGGATTACGAAAACCTCAAATCCGCGCTGGAAAAACTCCAGCTCAACGACGCAGCCTTTTCCTATGAGCCGGAAACCTCTCAGGCTCTTGGTTTCGGCTTCCGCTGCGGCTTCCTCGGGCTCTTGCACATGGAAATCATTCAGGAACGGCTGGAACGGGAATTTCAGGTGGAGCTTATCGCCACGGCTCCTTCGGTGATCTATAAGGTGGACACCACAGACGGCAAAACCCTGACCATCGACAACCCCTCCAAACTGCCCGATCCCGCAAAAATTTCCGCGCTGTACGAACCGTATGTCAAAATGGATATCCATGTGCCCAACGAGTTTGTGGGCAACGTGTTCAAGCTGTGTGAGGAAAAGCGCGGTATCCAGAAAAATATGGGCTACCTTACTCAGAACCGGGTGATCATCACCTACGAACTGCCCTTTGCGGAAATCGTGTACGACTTTTTCGATCGTCTGAAGTCCGGCACGCGCGGCTATGCCTCCATGGACTATGAACCTATAGACTACCGTGAATCCAAGCTGGTCAAGCTGGATATTCTGCTCAACGGCGACCCGGTGGACGCGCTGGCCGTCATCGTCCATAAGGACAAAGCCTACAGCTACGGCCGCGCTCTGGCTCTCAAACTCAAGCGCACCATTCCCCGCCAGCTTTTCGAGGTAGCCATTCAGGCCGCCATAGGCCAGAAGGTCATCGCGAGAGAGACTGTCTCGGCCTTCCGCAAGAACGTTACCGCAAAATGCTACGGGGGCGACATCACCCGTAAACGCAAACTGCTGGAAAAACAGAAGGAAGGTAAACGCCGCATGAAGCGCATGGGCAATGTGGAACTTCCTCAGGAAGCCTTCCTTGCCGCCCTTCAGGTAGGGGACGAATAAGCGGCTCGGCTGTTGCCGGAGGAGCAATCATCCCCCTGAGGAAAAGAAAGCCTCCGGTTCCGGCAGCAGCTTCAGTACAGCAGCCCTCAGCCTTCTTATGCGGGAATCTGAACAAGGAGGAGCGGAACAGGGCTTCCGTCTCCTCTTTGAGGTTCCCCGGAGCCTCGGCCCTGTCGGAACGACCCCGGCCCGGGACACAACAGGAACTGTTCATGATCGATACCTTTCTGGCCTGGGCGCAGGCCTTCATGCTTCAGGTGGCCCTTGCCGCCCGCAGCGGCAACAATCCCGTTGTTCCCCTTATTTCCCTCCTCTTTTTTCTCCTTATTCTCTTCCGCGGGATACTGCCCCTGCACATTCCGCGCTATGCCAAGGCGATCTGTGTTCTTCCGGCTTTTCTCGGGGCCTTCAACATTCTTATTTATCTTTCTCTTTCACGCCTGAAGGAACGACCGGAAGACCTGACGCTGCCACTTACCGTTCTGAGTATCACCAGTTCCGTCATTGTCTGCTGGGGGCTGCTTTTAATAGTGCGGGATATGCTGCGTGCCGTCGCGGCCCTGTCGCGCCTCATCACGCGCAGGCGCAAACAGCGCAAGTCCGCAGACTCCCCGGATCTTTCCCGTCGGCGTTTTCTGGTCAACGGCGGCCTTCTGCTCGTCGCAGGGGCGGCAGGCTGTGCAGGCACGCGCAACGCACTGGGAAGCCCGAACGTCATTCCCACAGATCTTTTTTGCCCACGCCTGCCCGCAGCTCTGAACGGTCTACGCATAGTACAGCTTTCCGATCTGCATATCAGCGATATTCTTACCCACACCTGGCTACGGGATGTGGTGAAGCAGGTTAACGCGCTCCGGCCTGATCTTATTGTCGTGACCGGGGATATCGTGGACGGACACCCCCGCGAACTTATGAAACACATCGAAGCTCTGGCAGATCTGCGCGCCCCTTACGGCGTTCATACCTGTACGGGTAATCACGACTTTTATTCCGGCCTGGAAGACTGGCTGCCCCGCTTCCGAGATCTGGGACTCGGCGTGCTGCGGAACGAACACCTTGACCTTGAAATCAACAACGTGCCGCTGACCATAATCGGGCTGCATGACCTGAAGGAACGTGTACGCGGCCAGGGCCCGGATCTGACACAGGCCCTTGCAGGCGCACCGGAACATTCATTCCGTATTCTGCTGGAACACCACCCGCAGGAAGCACCAAAACGGGCAACCTTCACGGATATCATGCTCTCCGGCCATACCCACGGCGGGCAGCTTGTGCCGCTGTCCCCGCTGGTACGCCGCGCAAACAACGGTTTTGTGGCCGGATACTATCCCGTCGGGAACATGCGCCTTTATGTCAGCAGAGGAACGGGCGTATGGGGCGGATTCCCCCTGCGTCTGGGCGTCCCTGCGGAAATCAGCCTGCTCACCCTGCGTTCCGCTTCCTGACAGAAGGAACGGAGCCTCCACCCGGCACGGGACAATACCTTAAGCCTGCTCCGGCCTCGCGCCCCAGTCCCCGCATGATTCCGGGAGTCAGCTTCAACACAAAAGGCCCGACATTGTATCGATGAGGCGCACCATCCACGGAAACATTCCGCCGGGCACCGTCGCATCAGCGCAGATACTTCCTGATATATTTATCCGCCATCTTTGCCGTATCGTTGATGAATCCGTCCGGCTTCCCATGATAATAATAGCCCACATGCTCGCGCATCAGGGCAACCCACGCTTCCGC
>DWXS01000011.1 GCA_019119045.1 Candidatus Mailhella merdavium
TCCCCCCCCCCCAAAAGGATTCATCCGCATCAATGCAGAAATATCGCTGCATTCTCCCAGGCAGGCTGTGTTCGGAGTATGGGAATAAATCTCCCCGGACAGACGGAATCGGGCGAACCCCTTCTCATTCATCAAAAGGCCCTTCCTTGACCAATTCCTGCACCTTCAACACGTATCAACTGTCCGGAAAGAAAGACTCGACTCTGCGACATTTTCATGTTGAAATTGATCGGACAACCCACTCAATTCCAGGACTGCCCTCCCTGTCGGGAGGACGGCATCCCCTTTCTCCGGGTGCGGACGCCTGAGCATATACGGCATCCATACGGACAGTCTGCCAGCAGACGGAGATACGGGCCTGTTCCCTCTTTCCATAATAAAGAGCGGGCGGATTCAGCCATAATCCTTGAACTATGCGACGGGAGGCGCTCATGAAGGTAGGCATACTCAAAGAAATCAAGGTGCAGGAACGACGTGTGGCAATGACTCCCTCCGGAGTGGAGGAAATGATCCGTCATGGACATCGTGTTCTGGTGGAACGGGATGCCGGTCTGGGAAGCGGATTTGCAGATACGGACTACCGCGCCGCGGGAGCGGAAATTGCCGCCTCGGCCGCTACGGTGTACGCGGCCTGCGACATGGTCATGCACGTCAAGGACCCCCAGCCCTCTGAATACGGCATGATTCGCAAGGGACAAATCCTTTTTACCTATTTTCATCTTGCTCCGGATCCCGAACTGACCCGGGCCATGCTGGATCGTGGGGCCGTATGTATCGCGTATGAGACGGTACGTCGCAAAGACGGTTCGCTTCCTCTGCTCACTCCCATGAGCGAAGTTGCCGGGCGTCTTTCCGTACTGGCCGGAGCGCGGTATCTGGAAGCAAACTTCGGCGGCACAGGAATTTTCATCGGCGGCGTGACGGGCGTTGCGCCGGCGGAGGTTCTTGTTCTGGGAGGCGGAACTGTAGGCTACAATGCCGCCCTGATGGCCTGTGGTCTCGGCGCGCATGTGCATGTGCTGGACGCCAGCCTTGACAGGCTGCGTCAGCTCTCATCTCTTCTTCCCGCAAACGCCATTCCGCTCATGTCTGCGCCGGATACC
The DNA here is from genome assembly GCA_019119045.1 of Candidatus Mailhella merdavium. Lineage (GTDB taxonomy): Bacteria > Desulfobacterota > Desulfovibrionia > Desulfovibrionales > Desulfovibrionaceae > Mailhella > Mailhella merdavium. The sequence continues at coordinate 1,104 of DWXS01000011.1, forward strand.
GTCCGCAGGCTTGCGGCTACAGCGGATCTGGTGATCGGTTCCGTTCTTATCCCCGGCGCCAGGACGCCCCGTCTGATTACCCGCAACATGTTGCGGCAGATGAAGAAGGGCGCCGTCATCGTGGATGTCGCCATTGATCAGGGTGGCTGTATAGAGAGTTCCCGTCCCACAACGTTTGACGATCCCGTCTTTGTGGAGCAGGGCATTATTCACTATTGCGTGACCAATATGCCCGGAGCTGTTCCGAGAACGTCCACCCTTGCCCTGACCAATGCAACTCTGCCTTACGCTCTGGCTCTGGCAGACAAAGGCTGGCAGAAGGCCTGTCGCGATGATGAAGCTCTGCTTGCCGGACTGAACATTGCGGAGGATCACATCACTCATCCGGCCGTGGCTGCGGCTATCAACACGGAGTACAGGGATCCTTCGACGCTTCTGTAATATATGTGCATGTATCGCGCCGTACAGCGCGATACATGCGTTTCCTCATCCCTGATTCTTTGCCTGTGATGTCTGAATGAGGGCATACATCTTGTCGCTGATTGCCTGTAAATCCGGCTTGGCAAACTGTGCATCTGCTCCGACACTTTGGCATTTCCGGGCCAGAGGTTCGGAAATGAGAGAAGAAAACATCGCGACGGGGATAACCTTAAGTACGGGATCTTCCTTGATGTAGCGACACAGAGTAAGACCATCCAGATTGGGCATTTCAATATCGCTGATAACCCCCTGAACAATATCCGTAACAGGAACACCTTTTTCTTCCGCTTCAGCCTTGCATTGCTGAAGCATTTTCCAGGCTTCTTCGCCATCCGTAGCCTGCGAGATATCGAACCGTCCTTCCTTTTCCAGCTCATCAAACACAAGACGGCGGATATTGGCGGAATCGTCGGCATGGATGATATGATATTTACGGGCGGGAGGAGGAGTCTTTCTTTCCTCATCCATGCGTACGGACAAGCTCGGATCCATTGCGGCAACAATGGCCTCGACATCCAGCAGGAACAGCATATGCCCTTCAAGACGGACAACAGCAGTGATTGATCCGCGACTCATCTTAAGCAGGAAGGGGCTGGGAGCCTCAACCTGCTTCCAGCTTATGCGATGGATGCGCGTAACCCCTGAAACCAGAAATGCCATCTGCGCCTTATTGAACTCGGTGACGATGACCCGGGGGTCCTTACTTGTAATCCCACCCTTGTCAAGGAATTTGCTCACATCGATCAACGGCACGATTCGTCCGCCCCGGAAGGGAAAGGCTCCCAGTACCGAAGGATGACGCATCTGCGGCATGGCCGTGACCGGCTGGGATCGGGAAATTTCAATCACTTTGGATACATTGATGCCGTAGTAACCACGATAGCCGTCAGGTTCATCAATGTAAAATTCCACAATCTCCAGCTCATTGGTGCCAACTTCAAGCAGGATTCTGGACTGCGACATTATACGTTACCCCTGTTTCCACCCTTTTCAAACCGAGCTGTACTGGCTTTTGTCAAGATACGAATTCCGCGCACTTTCCCGCCTGTCAGACACACTCGAAACACACGGCAAACCGTAACAAGTTTCCAAATACTCTTTACGTTTCCATGATATAATATTCTTTCGCAGGACGCCATTCGTAAAAGGGGCTGCCGATGCCCCGTTCCAAAGCACCCTGAAACCTATCCGCTTTCCGGCAATTCACCGCGAAATATTCTCTGAGTCAAGAGGAAGAGGATGTTCCGACGTCGAAGAAGCGCACTTTGTCAGCAGCATGTTCTCTGAGTCAGTTCCCTGCGAAACGGAAAACTGCCCGCATCAGTACTGTGCAAGCTCATATGCTTCCTGATATTTTATGGCAGCTTTTTCCAGACAATAATAGCCTATCCGTCCCAGAAGGATGGAAGCGTTATGAAGTTCCCCCTGTTCGAGAGCTTCGGCCAGCTCTATCCACGCACTCAAAGGCCCTGTCCTGAAGCAAAGCGCGTTCATAATGTCCGAAGGCAGAGGAATACAGGCCAACAAACGTTCAAAGGGCGCGTCATACAGGGCCTCGAGCGTGGAAAAAAGTCCCAGCATGAACGCTTCATCCTCTTCGGGGCGTCCGACTTCAGAAGCCAGCCATTGGAAGAAATACCCGCGTCTCGTTCCCAGCAGTGCCAGCTCAAGCTTGAGATCGCTGCTGCGATTGTCTGCAATGAGCGTGGCCATAAGCCACTTTCTCAGAGGAGCCGTGCCCATATAGGCAATGGCATGAGCAACCGTCCGTATCGGGACATGGGGCGGCCATGCGGCTGAATTGATAAACTTAAGCAGACGATAGGAAAGAGCGGAATCCCGCAGAATCAGCTTTTCCAGTTCCTTTGGAGAAAGATCCCGGGAAGCGAGAGCATAGAGAAGACGCAGCCTGCTTTCCGTATGCAGAGGAACCTTGCGATCTTCCACCAGCTCCGGCTTCTGAAAAAAATACCCCTGGAAAAGACTGTATCCATATTTCTTAGCCTGCTCATATTCTTCACGGGTCTCTACCTTTTCCGCAAGCGCAATACGCGGAGGCCCCTTGAGCAGTTTCAGCGTGGTACACAACTCCACGCGATCAGCCAGAGAAACAACTTCTCTGAAGTCCACCTTGACAATATTCACGAAGTCGAGAAAAGGCCGAAGCTGCGCCTGCCCCACATAATCATCGAGAGCCAGAAGATAGCCCCGCGCCCGAAGGCCGGCCAGTTCCCGCAGAATGTCCGGCTCCGGCTTCACGTTTTCAAGAATTTCTATGACGCAGCGTTCTTTGGGCAAGGCCAGAGAAATACGATCAAGCAGCATGTCCGTAGACATATTAATGAGAGCCTTGCATCGGAGCGATATATCGGAAAGTATCATCGGCAGGCCGTCCACAATCACCTGCGAACTGGCAAAACTGTCGCATGAAAAATCTGCCCTGCTTGTATTCGTCGGGCTGCGGAACAGCAGTTCATAGCCCCAACATTTTCCGGAAGAAGTAAACACCGGCTGACGGGCCACGAAATAGTTCTCGTAAAAATTATGTTTTTCCGGCGAAAAGACAGATCTCATACTCAACGTTCCCGATGACAAATCATAAAACATGAATTCTCATGATGTTGCTCAGCAAATCCCTCTCTTTTCCCTCCTACCATAGAGAAGAGAAAGAAAACGCATGTGTCTTCAATACACAAACCCCTTCCACACCGGGCAGAACGACAACACGAACAGGTATGTTCCGAAAGTGGATACGAAGAAGCTTACAGAACCACGGAGCTTCTTCAACTCCTCGCCTGCAAGGTATGATTAACAGGGGTTTTCATCGCTCCGACATCAGATACGGCAAAATAATTTCACCCCGTACTATTCAGGATTGCCATTTTAACAGGAGCGGCCTGCCTGTTCTATACAGCTCCTTTCTTAGCCATATCCGACAGCTTCGTCTCTGACAATACCACATACATGCGTGACGAGCAAAAGAATTCATATGCTCACCAGCCCTCTATCGTTGGAACTGTAAGGATTTATGCCTTTAATTTTTTACCTTCATTAACTTTTTTAATTAATCTTTTAAATATGAAACAACGCCTCGCAACTTCACCTGAAGGCATCTGCTCCGCCCGCGGAAGGACTACGTATTCCGGCATAAACCAGAAAAAGGCATACCCTGCTGACAGCCTGTATGAGAGTCTCGTTGCGCTTCCGACGCTTTTCTCCTAACATATTCAAAAATTTTACAAGCGGGAGGCCCCATGCGTCGCCTTGTTTCTTCCATGCTGCTCGGCCTGACACTCGCCCTCGCGGGCGGCTGCGCCGGGTTTGAATTTACCAATCCCTTCTCGAGCACTTCCGACGTTAACGATGTCTATTACAGCAAATTCCCGGATATCCCCATTCCTTCAGACATGAAGAGCGATATCGGAGAAACGCTGGTATCCTCCACGCCCAACGGCGTCAAGGTAGGGCTGGAAACATTTTCGGGCAGAGTGGAATCCGCGTCTCTGGCTTCCGCAATGACCCATAACATGATGCCCCAAGGCTGGATTCTGCGCGGTCAGGTCACGGGCAAACGCACCATGCAGCTCTATGAAAAAGATGGACGTTTCGCCGCGATCTATCTTTATGACGGCATGATGAACACCACCATGGAAATATGGGTGCTGTACAACCTTGACGGCGCGCCTCTGACCCCGGCCTTCGCGCCTTCGGATTCCGGCTCTGCGCCTGTGTGGGACAACAATTTTACCCCGGCTTCTTCGGCAACGGAAGTCTGGGAAGGTCAATCCACATCGAAATAAGCTGCGGATTTGCTCCGTACGATGCAAAACCGGGAACATTATGGAAGCCCATCTGCGTTTTCGCGCCTTTACTGGTAAACGCCTGCATCTTGGCGTATGCGGTTCGGTTGCAGCCTTCCGCACGGCGGAACTGGTACGCCGCTGGCAGGAAATCGGAATCGGCGTCAGCGCAACGCTGACCAGAGCGGCGCGAAATTTCATCACGCCGCTGACCTTTGAATCTCTGGGAGCATCCCCTGTGTACGGAGATATGTTCGGAGGCGAAGCTCCGTTTGAGCATCTTGAACCCGGCCAGACGACACACGCCCTTGTTCTTGCGCCCGCATCGGCGGATATGCTTGCCCGCCTCGCCTCGGGACGAGCAGACGACATGCTCTCCGCTCAGGCTCTGGCCTTCGACGGCCCCATAGTGGCCGCTCCGGCAATGAACCCGCGCATGTGGCAGAATCCCGCAACCCAGGCTAATGTTGATATATTGCGGGAACGCGGCGTCTTTTTTGTCGGCCCGGAAAAGGGAAAAATGGCCTGTAATGACGAAGGCCCGGGACGTCTGGCCGAACTGCGGGCCATATGGCTGGCTGCGCTCAAGGCTCTGACCCCGCAGGACATGGAAGGAAAGAAGGTTCTGGTCACTCTGGGGCCGACCCGCGAAGGCTGGGACGACGTGCGTTTCTGGACAAACGCCTCCACGGGAACCATGGGCGGCTCTCTGGCTGTGGGCGCATGGTTACGCGGAGCCGAAGTACATGCGGTCTGCGGGCCTAGCTCTCTCTGGCTGCCCGGCTCTTCACTGGGAGAGGATTTTTTCCGGCACGATGTCTGCACCGCAAGGGAAATGTTCGAAACAGCCCGCGAACTTTGGCCCGATATGGACGCAGGCATATTCACGGCTGCCGTAGCGGATTACAGCCCCGAACCCTACGGAAGGGGCAAATTCAAAAAGGAGCAGGCCGCACAGGGCTTTTCTCTGCGCTTCCTGCCCAACACGGATATACTGCGTACTCTGGCCGGGGAACGGCGCGACGATCAGAAAATCGTAGGCTTTGCGGCGGAAAGCACAGAAAGCGAGGAGGCCCTTGCCGATCTGGTTCGACGCAAACTTCTATCCAAAGGCGCCGATATGATCGTAGGCAATCAGATTTCCGACGGCTTCGGAACAGCCACAAACCGCGTTTTCGTGGCAGATATCCAGGGACGCGAGGAACATTGGGCCGCGCAGCCAAAACCGGATATCGCCTGGAATATTCTCAACTGGCTTCAGAGCATTTAATCATGGCTCTGCCCCTTTTCCTCTCTCCTGCCTTACGGGCCTGGGCACGCCTTGGCCTTGAAACACTGCTCGTGGACAGCTCCCAGCGAGCCGGGGAACTGCGTCTGCCCGCCGAAGCGCGGGGAGACCGGGCCGACATGACGAAATCGAGCGGGCCGACACAGCAGAAAACAGCACGAAAGCTCCCTTCCCCTTCTGCCGGAACGCTGGCCTCTGCATCGGGACAGACTTCCGTCCCCCGTCCTGCCCCGACACGCCGAAAAACGGCGCAAGCTGCGGAGACTGTTCGGCCGGCCCCTTCTCGACCGGAAAACGATTTGCACATTCTTCCCCCTGAAGCATGGCCGCCTGCCTGGCAGGCTCTCCGCTCCCGTCGGCCCCTTCCTCCTCGGCCGCTGGTCTGCTGGACCTATGCGGGGCTTGGCCCGGATCTTACGGGAAATCCGGATCCGCAGAGAAAAGAACTGGTTGCACGCATGATCAGAGGACTTGCTCATCCCGGAGGAACGCATGTGTTCTGGCCCTTTGATCTCCCCGGAGAGGCTCTGCTGTCCGAAGACATGCAGGCCACACTGTTTTGGTCAGGCGAGGCTCTGCTGCATACACGGGCATTGCTGGTCATGGGCTCGGATGCGCGCGACGCGCTGAAACTCCCCAAAATCGGCCCCTACTGTCAGACCATGGTGCGGGGGCGACTTTTCATTCAGCTTCCTCAACCGCACAGTCTGGCGGAAAAGCCCGACGCCTTCAGTCAGGCCATGGCCTTTCTCTCCGGTCTCCTGCGTTTCTGCAATACACCAAGACGCTGACACATGTTCCTGTAAAGGCCCGTTCCATGGCCGACCGGACTTTGCATTCGTCGATCCCGCACTTTTCCCTTCACCGACAGTTCATCGTCAAAGCTTTTTCCGATTTATCCGTCATTTTTCCTATGAAACTCCCTTCTACGGCAGGGAACTTTCATAAAAAGTGCCTATACGGTTATTGCGTCATTCGGGCCTTATGGGTCTTGTACCGGCAAAACCATGCTCCGGCGTCGCATGATGAAAACGGCAAACGAAAGCCCAGCCGGCCTTGCACAAGGAGAAACACCATTTTAAATCTGTCGGTTCAGCAAAAAAGATCGGGCAGTTCCGAAAATCCGTAACGTTCTGAACTATCGCCCCCCCTGCCATGATGCTCGCATCCAGCCAGGTCTCCAATCTTTCCAGAACATATCGCCCCTTCCGCAAAAGGCATGTCGAGAGACTCCTGCTTTTTTAACTTGCTTTTTTCAAAATGAAGCGTTATTGCTAGCAGTCCTTCCCTTACAGGGAAAGAAAAAAGTATCCTGACTGCCCGAGAAGGGCGGCATCCATAGGAGGACGTCATGGGCAAACAGTGTGAAATCTGCGGCAAGAAGGCTCAGGTCGGCAATCTGGTCAGCCATTCCAACATCAAGACCAAGCGCCGTTTCAACCCCAACCTGCAGACCGTGCGCCATCAGTTCGACAACGGTGAAGTGCGTTCCATCACCGTATGCACCCGCTGCCTGCGTGACGGCGCCGTGCGCAAGCCCGTCGTTCGCGCAGAACAGGGCGAATAATCCCGGCTGGCCCTGTGCCGGCAGACGGAATTTCAGGGCGGGGCTTCAGGCTCCGCCTTTTTTTATATTCACCATTCCCCTATGCTTGCACGCCGTCTTTCCCGTTCGCGCCGCTCGTTGTTCCGCCCCGGACGGCGCAAGGTGCGAACCTTCATCCAGATTTCCGGACGCTCCGGAGGCATCCCGAAATACTGGCGCGTCGTCGACGGACGTCTCAACGGCCCGGATGGAGAACCGGCCCGCGGCAGGGCAACGGATATGCATCCTTCCCCGCGCCTTCTGGCCTGGTGGAAACTCGCGCTGGATGCCGGGGGCATCCCATGGATGACGGACGGACGAGGTTCCGCCCCCCGGCTTTTTGTTCCGGCTCTGTATGAACGCATGGCGCGTATTGAACTGGCTGCGGTCACGGGAGAAAGTCTGCGTGGTCTGCCTGCTCCCCTGCCCCTGAAGCACAACCTTCACTGGACTCTGCTTTTTCTGCTGCTTTTTCTGGTGTGGCAGGGCTTTGTCGGGGGCTGGTTTCAGGCAGAAGGCCTTTCCGGGGCGCAGACATGGGCGGACCTGTGGAAGGAAGCCGGGGCGTTGGACGTAGGCCGAGTTCTGAGGAACGGCGAATACTGGCGTTGTATCACCGCCCTGACCCTGCACGCCGACGCACAGCACTTTTTCGGCAATCTGCTGTTCGGCGGGCTGTTGCTGGGATTGACCGCCCGACGCATGGGGCTGGGGCTTGCGCTGCTGCTGACCGTATCTGCGGGAACGCTGGGCAATGCCCTCAACGTCCTGTATCGTCCGCCCGATCATGTCAGTCTGGGATTCTCTACGGCAGTATTCGGTCTGGCCGGAATTCTCGGTGCGGATGCCGCGTTGCGCGAGGGGTTGGGACACGGAGGCTGGCGACGGGCACTCCTGCCCGCCGGGGCGGCTCTGGCTCTGCTGGCTCTGCTGGGCACGGAGGGTGAACGCACAGACTATGCCGCACATGTTTTCGGTCTCCTTTCCGGGATATTTCTGGGGCTGATTGCCGGATATGCTCTGCGCGAACACGGTCTTCCCCGCCGCTTCTTTCAGATACTGACGGCTTTTCTCGCTCTCCTGATTCCCACGCTGGCATGGCTCGCCGCCTTTCGAGGCTGACTTCTTTTTCTTCAAGGATTCTTCATGAACAACACGCCAGGAACCTTTCAGATTTTTGCCACGGACGGCAATGCCCGCGCCGGCCTGCTGCATACCGCTCATGGAGCGATAGAAACTCCCATCTTCATGCCCGTAGGCACGGTGGGGAGCGTCAAGGCCATTGCACCGGACGATCTGGATGCTATCGGTGCCCAGATTATTCTCGGCAATACCTATCATCTTTATCTTCGCCCGGGCGACGAACTCATCGCCCGGCGCGGCGGCCTGCATGAATTCAATGCGTGGCGTCGTCCCATTCTTACCGACAGCGGAGGATTTCAGGTCTTCAGTCTGGAAGGGCTGCGCAAAATCACAGACGAGGGCGTGGAATTCCGTTCTCATCTGGATGGTTCAAAACACTTTTTCTCGCCCGAAAAAGTCATTTCCATCCAGCGCAATCTCAATTCCGATATCATGATGCAGCTTGATCAGTGCATCGGCTTCGGCGCCACTCGCGAAGAAGCCCGTAAGGCCGCAGAACTCAGCGCACGCTGGGCACGCCGCTGTCGGGAAGCCTACCCTGCGGGAACGGCAGGAAATCTGCTTTTCGGCATCGTACAGGGGGAGGCCTTTGCGGATCTGCGCGAAATGTCGGCCAGAGCCCTCATGGATATCGGCTTTGAAGGCTACGCCATCGGCGGACTGGCCGTCGGCGAACCCAAGCATGTGATGCTGCGCTGCCTGCGTCAGCTTCATCCCATTCTGCCCCATGAAAAACCCCGCTACCTCATGGGGGTGGGAACCCCGCTGGATATCCTGCACGGCATAGAGGAAGGCGTAGACATGTTCGACTGCGTTCTTCCTACGCGCAATGCCCGCAACGGCACGCTGTACACCTCCCTCGGCAAAATCAACATCAAACGAAAAGAATTTGCGGAGGATGACGGCCCACTGGATCCTGCATGCGACTGCTATACCTGTCGTACCTTCTCCCGCGCCTATCTGCGGCATCTGTACGTCAGCGGAGAAATTCTTTCCTTCCGGCTCAACTCCCTGCACAATCTCACCTATTTCCTGGATATGGTACGAGGAGCGCGTCGCGCCATCATGGAAGGCTCATTCGCGACATATAAAGCCCGCTATGAAGCCATGTATCCGGAAGAAGATCTTCTGTTTGAAGAACCGGAAGCCTGAACAAAAGGAAGGGCGTCCCTTCCGCTGAAAAAAGGCCGGGAATATTCCCGGCCTTTTTTCAGCGCACTCTCTTCATGCAAAACATTATTTCACCCAGACGACAACTTCTGCATTCTGTCCGGGATACAGGGAACTTTCCGCACCGTTCTCTTCTTCCGAAAGTCCCTGAGCATCAGGCAGCGTTATCCCTATTTTTGCAAGAAGGGTATTGTTCTCGCGTGAAACAGCCTGTACTCTGCCGTCCAGTTCCGGGCCGCCTTCCAGCTTTACCGTGCAACGCTGCCCCTCTCGGAGCGCGACGCCTGCGGCAAATCGGGCCTCAACCCACAGTCCTTCCAGCGGCATGATCTTCATCAGTTCATCGCCGCGCTCGACATTGCCGCCCTGGACAGCCTTTACCCAGAAGACCTTACCGCGCGTCGGAGCGAGAATCACAGCGTTGTCAAGCGCATTTCGGGCCTCGTCCACGCGCGCGCGCCACAATTCCACCTGCACGGGGCCGGGACGCGTCCCCTGTGCCGCATCATGCAGACGCCGGAGCGTCCTGTCTGTTTCGGCCCTTTTGTCGCTGAGGTCATTGAGGCGGGTTCTGGCCGCTTCCAGATTCTTTCCGGCATCGGCTTCTGCAGCAGTCGCCGCCGCACGCTCTTCATTCGAGATCTGCGGATTGCGCAACTGCAACTGAAGACGGGCATATTCGGCCGTCCATCTTTCCACTTCAGCCCGGGCGTTTTCCTCTTCTCTGCGCGCGGCGTCCGATGCCTGACGCGCCCCTTCCTCCGCTTCCTTCAGAACAGGATCGGAAGCACCGGAAGGTACGCCGCCCTGCATGGCAAGCTCAAGCGCGGCTTCCGCTTCCGTCAGAGCGCGCTCCAGAGGAGCGGAATCCAGCGCAACGAGCAGCTCGCCGCTGTCCACTATCTGCCCATCCTTCACAGCCACCTGAATAACCCGTCCGGCAGATGCGGATCGCAGCGAATACTCGGCCCCGCCGACGGCAGCCCATTGCGACGTAACGCGCCCGGAATACCACTGATAAAGGCAAAACCCTGCCCCGAGAAGCAGCAGGAACAGCACAGACAGCACAATGCGTCCTTTTCCGCCCCTTTTTCTCGTCGCAGGCAGTTCCGGCATGGGAATGGCACCCTTTCTATCGGACGAAGAAGACTCGGACATGACGACTCCTCTATGTCGTTGCGACCGGCAGAGCGCCAGTCATATTGATCTGCGGACAAGGGCGCGACATAAACAATGCCGCCGAATATCCGGGACGGAAAGCATTCCACCGCCCAGCCCCTCTTGTCAATCTCTTGTCTTTTCCCTGAATGCCTATATAGTAATATTCCGCTTGCCAAAACAGGTGTTTTTTGCGAAAACAAACAAGTTCGATATCTAACAAAAGAAATACGTCAGGATTCTCATGTTTCACGTCAGCCCCGACAGCCCCACTCTTGCCCCGAATCTCGTCTCCCGCATCAGGCACGGGCTGCATAAATATCTGAAGCAGGAACTCGATCGCGCCGGTCTGCCCGGGCTTGTTCCCTCACACGGCCTTATTCTCGGCTGTCTGTACAATGAGGATCACATGCCCATGAATCGTATTGCGCAACTTATCGGACGCAGAAAAAGCACGCTTACCGTTCTTGCAGACAAACTGGAAAATCGCGGTTATATTCAACGCGAAGCCTCGGCAGAGGACAGCAGAGTAAAACGGGTCTCCCTCACAGCCAAAGGCGAGGAAGCCCGGGAATCCTTTGAAAGGATTTCCAGAAATATGCATGAGTCTTTATGGCAGGGATTCAGCGAGGAGGAGAAACGTCAGCTTATGCGACTGCTGCGCCGCATGTCCGACAATATTTCCGCAATGACCGTCTCTTCCGCTTCCGACGAAGATGAAGAGGACACACCTTCCGCTGTATCGGGTCGGAGAAAAAAAACGTTATGAACTCCCGTCTGTTCCGTCCTCTCCTTCTGCTCTGCTTCATGGTCGGTCTCATCTGGCTCATTGCGGATACTGCGGTGGAAAATTACCGCTGGCAATGGTACCGGGTCTGGCCCTATGTCGGCACATGGGAAGACGGAACCTTCACGCCCGGCCCTCTGCTGACAGGTCTTGCGCTGACGTTGAAAATTGTGGCCGGAGCTTTCGTCATAGCTCTTTTCAGCGGCGCAGCTCTGGCGTTCATGCGGTTGTCTCCCTCTCCGACTGCCCGTCTGCTTGCAGGCGCGATACTCGGGCTGATCCGTAATACCCCCCTGCTTATGCAGATATTCATTGTCTATTTCGTCCTGGCGCCGATGCTGAACATCGGGGCGGACGCGGCAGCGGCCCTTTCTCTCGGCCTTTTTGAAGGCTGCTATGTAGCGGAAATCTTCCGGGCAGGAATTGTCAGCCTGCCCCGTGCCCAGTGGGAAGCAGCCTTCAGCCTCGGCTTCGGCATGCCTGCCACCCTGCGGCTGGTCATCATCCCGCAGGCTCTGCGCCGTATTATCGCCCCCCTTTCAGGACAGATCGTTTCGCTGATCAAGGACAGTTCTCTGGTCAGCGCGATTGCCGTGGCAGATCTTACGCTCCGCGGCAGAGAGGCTATTGCGGAAAGTTTCCTGAGTTTTGAAATCTGGCTGCTGGTGGCCGGAATCTACTTGGGTCTGACACTGATCGCGGGCTTGCCCGCTCTGTGGCTGGAAAAACATACCAACACATCTTTCAGGAGCAAATCATGAACCCATTCAAAAAGATTGCCTTTTCCCTGCTCATGGCTCTCGGGCTTCTCCTGCCCTCCGCCCCTCAGAGTCAGGCCGCCCCGGAATCCACCATCGACGCCATCGTCAAACGCGGAACGCTCCGTGTGGGATTCTCCTCTTTCGTCCCCTGGGCCATGCAGGACAAACAGGGAAAATATATAGGCTTTGAAATCGACGTAGCCCAGCGTCTTGCCGACGATCTCGGCGTCAAACTCCAGCCTGTGCCCACCAACTGGGACGGTATCATTCCTGCGCTGCTTTCCGGAAAGTTCGATATGATCATCGGCAGCATGTCCATTACGCCCAAGCGTGCCCTGTCTGTGAACTTTACCGTCCCCTATGATACGGCATACATCGACGTGACACTGAATAAGGAAAAGGCCGGCGCATTCAAGAGTCTTGACGATCTGAACAAACCGGAAGTCATCGTAGCCGTGCGCAACGGCACCACTGCCGCCCTTGCGGCCAAAAAACTGGTGCCCAATGCCACATTCCGCCTGTTCAACGACGAAGCCCCGGCTGTGGAAGAAGTGCTTGCCGGACGGGCCCATGCCTTTTTCTCCAGCGCGCCCCTGCCCACAATGGAAACGCTGCGTAACCCCGACAAACTGATACAGAACTTTGAGCTGCAGGCATTCCGCTCTCCCATTGCCATTGCCGTGCGCAAGGGTGACTTTGACACGCTGAACGTTCTCGACGGCTGGATCAGGATGGTGGAAGAGGAAGGCTGGCTTCAGGAACGTCGTGACTACTGGTTCAAATCCAACCAGTGGGAAAGTCTGCTTAAATAAATTATGAGCTATCTGCCCGGCATATCACCTGCGAGGAGCTGGCGCCGCCTGACATGGGGAGATATTCTTCTCCTCGCGGCGGCGCTGGCCCTGCTCGTCCTTCTCTTTTTCCGCGCCCGGGAAATCTCCGGCGAAAGCTGGGAATGGAGCAGCCTGCGCCCCTATCTCTGGTACAGAGATGAAGAAGGCTTCCACTGGGGCATGCTGATTGCAGGCCTGTTCATGACCATCCGCCTGGGGCTGTGGAGCCTGGCACTGGCGCTGATTTCCGGTACCCTGATCGGGATGCTCAATGCCCATGTCCGGGGTCTGGCAGCCCTGCCCATGCGCTTGTATATCAACCTGCTGCGCAACACCCCTCCCCTTGTTCTGCTTTTCCTTGTCTTTTTCTTTGCCGGTTCCTTCTTTTCCGAGCCGCTGCTCCATATCGAAGCACTGGTTCAGGAACTGCCGTCCGGCCCGCAAACACTGATCCACACTCTTCTTGCCCCTCCCGGACAGATGGATCGCATGTTTGCCGCCGTACTCACTCTTGGTCTGTATGAAGGTGCCTATGTGGCGGAAATCGTGCGGGCCGGGATTGAAAGCGTTCCTCACAGCCAATGGGAGGCGGCCGCTTCCCAGGGATTCAGCCCCTGGCAGCAGCAACGCTACATCATAGCCCCTCAGGCGCTGCGCGTCATTCTCCCTCCCCTTGTCGGACAGACAATTTCCATCTTCAAGGAAACTACTCTGGCCTCGATCATCTCTCTGCCGGAACTGACCTTTCAAAGTCTGGAAGTCATGGCCGTCACGCGCATAACCTATGAGCTGTGGTTTATCACCGCACTGCTCTATCTCGGACTGTCTCTGTTCTGGTCGCGGCTCGGCGCATGGCTGGAACATCGCCAGAAATGGCGGCCTGTGGAATGATGCTATGAATATTCATACCGGATCCGGGGCCAGAGCAAAGGCTGTCCTTTTTCTAGCGTAGCTGCTCGCGGAACCCGAAAATCCCACAGGCGAACCTCTGTCCGTCTCCCTTCTTGAAAAACCTCGATGGAGTTCTGAAAGGTATTCTTTGAATACCCGGCTAATCCTGAAAAACAGGAATCTGACGTTCCTCAGGGGACGCCTGTGTGTTTTACGGGGGTCGAGGATGCGGCCTTCAATGCTTCACAGAACCCGAAAAAACATTGATGACCACCACTCCAGCAATAATGAGCGCGAGTCCTATATAGGCGGGAATATCAAGATGCTGCTTGAAATAAAAAACTCCGATCAGCGAAATAAGCACAATACCGAGCGCACACCAGATAGCATATCCGATGCCTACGGGCATTGATTTCAGGACGTGAGAAAAAGTATAGAAAGACACAATATACCCGATAACGGCACACAAGGTAGGAAGAGGCCGGGTAAATTGCTGCGATGCGTTCAGGCTCGACGTGGCGAAGGTTTCCGCCAGGATGGCCACAAAAAGAAGCCCATATGTTGTGACTATACCGCTCATGAAACCTCCACAGCTATACCGGCACACCTCGTCCGGGCAAAGTATCGTTTTTTTCGGATGTAGCCCGTACAGACACGAGGCATCCGGGATACATGTACCGCTGAAACTTTCAGCGGCGGACTTTCTCCGTCTTCGATTCCGCACAATACAGAAGCTCCCGCCGCTTCTCAACAGATGAAACGGCGGGAGCATAGCCTTATCGAATCGAATCGTTCCAGAACATGCCTTACATGATTGTGTCAGGATCGATGAAGATCCAGTTCTTGTTGGCAGTCACGGGCATATTCAGCTCATTCTGCTGGGCTGCGGACTTGTTCGCGTGATCGATGGTCCACTTGGCCTTGGAATCTTCCATGGGGTTGCCGGGCTTGCGGTTGATCCACAGTTTGAGTCCGCCGCGTTCCACATTCACGCTTTCCAGCATATAGGTGTCGGAACCGGTGGAGTCGCCGCCGGCTATGATCGGACGCTGCCACTGATTGATATACCCGATGGTGGAACCCTGCTTGCCTTCGAACCAAGTCATGGGATTGGTGAGGAAGGAGGTCGTGACCAGATCGAGGTTCTTTTCCGGATCGTACTTGCCTTCCCGAATCTGCATACGGGAATTGGTAAGTTCACCCGTCTTGGGGTCCTTGAGCAGTACGGTCACGCCGATGACCTTTTCAGGATCGATGTTGTATCCGTACTTGGGATCGCTGGCTACCATACGGATGATTTCCTCATGAGCGGCGGTCATGATGTACACGTCGATCCCGTTCTCGCGCAGCTTGGCATAAAGTTCCTGCATACCGCGGAACATCTTGGGGATGGGAAGTTCGACGGTAACGACCTTGTCGCCGTCCCATACCTGACGCTTGATGGGAGCCTTGAGGGCCAGCATTTCGTCAAGGTTCTTCTTCAGCTCGCGCAGCGTAAAACCGGAAAAGATTTGCGAGGCCCAGGGGTAGCTGATCAGATCGTGCATCTCGCAGAGCCGCCAGTAATAGCTGGTCATGTTCTCCTTGCCGCCTTCAAAATCCGGACTGTCCTTGAAGGGGATGATCTTCATGGCCGGATCCATGGTCTCGCGGGTAAGCAGACCTTTCTGATCCATATAGGCCAGCAGAGGGTCAAGAAGATCATAACGATACGTCGTCTGATCCATGTCGAACGTAGCATACTGCCCCTGATGAGCATTTGCCTGAATCATGGCTTCGAGCTTTGCGCGGGCTTCCTTGGGCCAGTGCTTCAGTTCCGTAGCGGAGGCAACGCCGACCAGCAGCGCGCAGCAGAAGGTGGACGCAAGCAGAGCCTGTACGAGTTTCCTGAATGTCATGCCTTACTCCAGCGTTTGAGAATGAATCCCCGGGGCATTTACCGAATATACTTGTTGATGGTGGCGATACTTTCCGCATTGGCGCGGAAGTACATGCGTACCTCTCCCTGTTCGTCCAGCTCGAAACGGGACTGCTCCAGCAGACCGTTGGACTCCGCAGTCATCAGCGAAGTGAGAACGTCGGCCTTGTTCAACGCCTTGAAGTGACCGTATTCCCCCTTGAGGGCTTCAATCACCTCTTCCGGACATGCCTCGCGCCCGTCGGTGAACAGATTGAGAATGGCGTAGTTCAGAGGCTTCATAGGCTTAGTCCTCCTTCTTCTTCATGAAGATGGCCAGAGGGTTGGTGGCAATGGTGAAGATACCGATAACCATCAGAACGGCGGCAACCCAGGCGATCGGAGGCATATTCCAGCCGTCGATGCCGAAGACCAGACCGAGCCACACCCAGCAGAAGAAGGGGCCCCAGAAGGAGAACATGCCGTTGCAGGCCATACCCAGAGCCGCGCCGCACATGGCATTGCCCTTGTACCAGAGCATGAAGCCCCAGTAACAGGCGAAGCCGCCGATGATGAAAAACTTCATGGAATCCCAGTCCGCAAGAGCCGAACCGATGACCTCGAAGGGGCTGGCTCCGCCGATGAAACCAAGCACGGGAACCATGATGATCAGATTGGAAAGACCGTTGGTCACTTCGCGAATGGCAATACTCACCTCGGGGTCAATCATGGAGGAGGCATAACCGCCCACGCAGCCTTCCAGCCCCCAGCCCAGAGCAGCACCGAAACCGAAGAGCAGCCCGATCATCATGTTGGGATGCTCTGCCGTATCACTGCTGGACATACCGATGAGCGCGCTGGCACCGAAACAGATGAGAATACCCAGCATCATGCGGGGAGTAAGAGCCTGCTTGAACAGGATACGGGCGAGAATCGCGCCGATGGCCGGGCACAGAGCGCTGATCGGGACTACGATGGAACCGGCCTGCTGAAGCCCGATCACATAGGCGGTGGAGGCAAAGGGGCCGCCGATCATGGCTGCAAAGGCGAGAATAACCCCCGGTCTGGTTTTGAAGCTGCGGCCGAAATCGCCCAGCTTACCCTTCCAGGCGGCAATCAGCAAAGCCCAGACGGCACTGCAGGTATCCGTCAAAGCCGCGCCGAGAGCGCTCAGCATAAAGGCCACGGCAAAGGGCGTGAATCCGGAGTCTTCCCCGTAAAAGTTGGCCCAGATCCCTACGGACATGGCGAGCGTCATGAACGCGGTATAGTTACCGTAGGTAACCCCGGACATAATGGCGGTGATGATGCCCCTCTTCCTGAAGTTTGCCGTAAGCCTGTTCTTCGCCTCAATGGCGGCCGGGCTCGGCATGCCGGTTGCGTGCTCCATAAAGACCCTCCGTGGATTGCGGTTCCGAATGGGTTTTCCGACCGGACACCCTGCGAGCTTCCCCTCCGGGTAATGTCCAGGCCTCTGCGGAAAACATGCTTCTCGCCTGCCCAGGCGGATCTTTCCGCCCGTGGAATGACGCGCCATTCCAGCGGTTCGTCCTCCATGCGACTCTGTCAGATGCAGAAACGAACTTGGGTATGATTCAGAACCAGCATAACCTTTCCCTCAAGGTAAAGGTCAACCTGTATTTGGAAAAAAACGGATCTTCTCTTCAGCCAGGAGCAGAACCCCGTACGGAACCGTATGATTTTCTAACGGCTTTTCCTGAAAAAAAATTTGTTCCCCCCTGCTTAGCCCCCTCTTTTTTCCTTTTCGAGAAAACGGGAATGTATCCTATCTACCTTGAATGAATACACAATCAGTATTTATGTTTCTTCTTCCCAGTTCCTTGGGAGGCTTCACTTTTTTTCTTTTTTTTCTTTCCGAATCGTCCCCTCCCCAAATTTTTTTAAATTGTTCTTGACCTTCCCCTTTGGGGAAAGGCTAGCATGAACATACTATCCGAACCAGATGAGCCCTGCGTGTGGCCTGCACATGCCTGCACGCCCCGTGTACGCTTCCGGTTGAAGCGTGCGGAAAAAAGCAACCTTTTCCGAACCGCCCACGGAGACAGTATGAGGAATTACGCTGACGAGGCCATGGGCCTCATTGAAACCCTTGGAATGGTTCCCGCGATCTACGGCGCCGACGCCATGCTGAAAGCGGCCGACGTCCAGCTCTTTTCCTATGAAAACGTCGGTTCAACGCTGGTGACCATCATGGTCAAGGGAGATGTCGCAGCCGTGCGCGCCTCTGTGGACGCGGGCAAAGCCGCCGCAGCATCCATAGGCAAGCTGACGGCGCATAACGTTATGCCCCGCCCCGTGCGCGGCGTCGGCGACATTGCGCTGGTGCATGGAGTCATGAACGAACCGAGCGAACCGCCCCTGCGTTCTCTGGCCATGATCGAAACCTTCGGCATCGTCTACATGCTGGAAGCCGCCGACGCCATGATCAAGGCGGCCGACGTCGAACTCATCGGTTATGAAAACGTGGCCTCGGGATACATCTCCGTCCTGACCCAGGGCGACGTGGCCGCATGCAAGGCGGCCGTAGCCGCGGGAATCAAGGCGGTGGAAGCCATGGGCACATCCGTGTACAGCTCCTGCGTCATCCCCACGCCCCACCGGGATCTGGTGAAAATGACGCGTCGCTACGCCATTGAAAATCTTCTTGCCTGATCCGGCGTCCGGCCTATCCGACGCCGCCTGCCACCCGAACGCGGGGAATGGACGATGATTGCCGACAAAGACCTTCTTTCCATGCAATATGCCCGCATCCTCGCTGAAAACGCGAGGGAGGCGCAAAGAAAGCTGGCTGGCTTCCCGCAGGAAAAGCTCGACACCATTGTCGAGCATGTGGCCGCCGAAGTGGAACGGCACGCCCGCGAGCTTGCGGTCATGTCCTTTGAGGAAACGGATTACGGACGCTGGCAGGATAAGCTGATCAAAATAGGTTTCGTCTGTCGTGCCGTTCTTCGCGGTCTGCGCGGCATACGCTGCGTGGGGGTACTGAAGGAGGACGAAAACGGCAACATTCTGGAAGTGGGCGTTCCCCTCGGGGTCATCGTCGCGCTCTGTCCTTCCACCAGCCCCGTCTCAACCACCATCTATAAAGCCCTTCTGGCCATAAAGTCGGGCAACGCCATTATCTTTTCCCTGCATCCGCGTGCCGTCAACTGCATGAAACGGACGCTCGATCTGATCATCGCCGCAGCGGAGGAATGTGGCCTGCCGGAAGGGAGCATTTCCTATCTCGCCACCTCGACCAGAAGCGGTACCGTCGAACTGATGCGTCACCCCGCGACTTCGCTGGTGCTTCTCACGGGCGTTGTCGGGATGCTGGATGCGGCTCAGGCCTGCGGCAAACCTCTGATCTGCGGCGGCACGGGCAACGGCCCTGCCTTCATCGAACGCAGTGCGGACGTGCGACAGGCCGTGCGCGATATCATCTTCAGCAAGTCCTTCGACTGCGGCATCGCGCCTTCGGCGGAACAATGCGTGGTGGTGGATTCCCGCATTGCGGAGGAAACCCGCCGCGCCTTTCAGGAAGAAGGCGCCTACTTCATGCGCGAGCAGGAAGTACACGCTCTGGCCGAGCTGTTTTTCCATCACGACGGACGCCGTCGCCGCGACATGATCGGCCTTGACGCCCCCACGCTGGCCAGACGGGCCGGATTTGAGGCCCCGGCGCATACGCGGGTGCTTATCGCCGAACGCAAATATGTCTCGGATACGGACGCCTATAACCGCGAACTTCTTAACCCCGTACTCCCCTGGTATGTGGAGGACGACTGGCAGCATGCCTGCGAAAAATGTATTGAGCTGCTGCTGTATGACCGCGCCGGTCATACGCTGGTGATTCATTCCCGCGACGAGGACGTCATCCGCCAGTTTGCTCTGAAAAAACCCGTCGCCAGGCTGCTTGTGAACACGCCGGCCGCACTGGGCGGCATGGGTGCGACCACGGAACTCTTTCCGGCCATGACCCTCGGCAGCGGACTGGCCGGACAGGGAATCACTTCCGACAATGTTTCTCCCCTGAACCTCGTCTATGTGCGTCGCGTCGGTTATGGCGTGCGCCCCGCGGATGAACTGGTTCATATGTTCGGCGAATGCGGGCAGGCATCCCCGGAGGCCTGCCCCCGGAACGGAACGGATATCAATCTTGATGCACTGCGCCAGGTACTGCGGGAAACCCTCCGGGTCATATCCGCTCCCGGACGCAGCTGACGACATTTTCACCAACGGAGGAAGCAGAGTGGATCTTCACGACTTTTCCAGCAAGATTGCAGAGGCGACCAGAAACCTGTCTCCGGCGGAGCGGGAATCGCTGAGGAAGATTTTTGAAGGCGTCTCCGCAGAGATACTTCAGGAGTCCGCACATGCGCTCTCCTCATCCGGCACGCCCGCCGCGTGCGCCCACGGGAACGGCATCCCCGACGGTCCTACGGAACGCCACAAGCTCCTGAAGGAAAACTTCCTGAAACAGGTGCCCAGCATCTCCATTCACCGCGCCCGCGTCATCACCCAGATCGATAAGGAAAATCCCGGCCTGCCCAAAATCGAACTGCGGGCCAAGGCATTCCGCCGCTGCTGTGAAACCGCGCCGCTGGTCATTCAGGATCATGAGCTGATCGTCGGCTGCCCCTGCGGAGGCCCCCGCGTCGGCGCCTTCTCCCCCGACATCTCCTGGCGCTGGCTGCGCGACGAACTGGACACCATCGCCCATCGTCCTCAGGACCCCTTCTATATTTCCGAAGACGACAAGAAGGTTCTGCGCGAAGAAATCTTCCCCTACTGGGAAGGCAAATCCGTAGACGAATACTGCGAAGCTCAGTACCGTGAAGCGGGAGTCTGGGAACTTTCCGGCGAATCCTTCGTGTCCGACTGCTCCTATCACGCCCTGAACGGCGGCGGAGACTCCAACCCCGGATACGACGTTATCCTGATGAAAAAGGGTATGCTGGACATTCAGCGCGAAGCCCGCGAACATCTGGAACATCTCGACTACGAAAATCCCGATGATCTGGACAAGATCTACTTCTACAAATCGATCATCGACACCACCGAAGGCGTGATGATCTACGCTCGCCGCATGTCCGAATACGCGGCGGAACTGGCCTCCAAAGAGAGCGACCCCAAGCGCAAGGCAGAACTTCTGAAGATTTCCGAAGTCAACGCCCGCGTTCCCGCTCACGCTCCCAGCAGCTTCTGGGAAGCCATTCAGTCCGTGTGGACTGTGGAATCCCTGCTGCCGGTGGAAGAGAACCAGACCGGTATGTCCATAGGCCGCGTGGACCAGTACATGTATCCTTTCTACCGCGCCGATATCGACGCAGGCCGCATGACCGATTATGAAGCCTTCGATCTCGCCGGCTGTATGCTGATCAAGATGTCGGAAATGATGTGGCTTACCAGCGAAGGCGGCTCCAAGTTCTTCGCCGGCTACCAGCCCTTCGTGAACATGTGCGTGGGCGGCGTGACCCGCGAAGGGCGCGACGCGACCAACGATCTCACCTATCTGCTCATGGACGCCGTGCGCCATGTACGCATCTATCAGCCTTCGCTGGCCACCCGCGTACACAACAAGTCGCCGGAAAAATACCTGCGTAAGATCGTGGACGTCATCCGCTCCGGCATGGGCTTCCCTGCCGTGCATTTCGACGACACCCACATCAAGATGATGCTGGCAAAGGGCGTTTCCATCGAAGATTCCCGCGATTACTGTCTTATGGGCTGCGTGGAACCGCAGAAAGCCGGGCGTCTGTATCAGTGGACCTCCACATCCTACACGCAGTGGCCCATCTGCATCGAACTGGTTCTCAACCACGGCGTACCGCTGTGGTACGGCAAGAAGGTCTGCCCCGATCTGGGCGATCTGAAGGCCTTTGACACCTGGGAAAAGTTCGACGCAGCCGTCAAGGAACAGATCAAGTACATCACCAAGTGGACGGCCGTAGCGACGGTTATTTCCCAGCGCGTACACCGCGAACTTGCGCCGAAGCCCCTGATGTCCGTCATGTACGAAGGCTGCATGGAACACGGCAGAGACGTTTCCTCCGGCGGCGCGATGTACAACTTCGGCCCCGGCGTGGTCTGGAGCGGCCTTGCCACCTATACGGACTCCATGGCCGCGATCAAGAAGCTGGTGTACGACGACAAGAAATACACGCTCGAACAGCTCAATGAAGCCCTCAAGGCCGACTTCAAGGGATACGATCAGATCCGGGCAGACTGCCTGGCCGCTCCCAAGTACGGCAACGACGACGATTACGCCGACCTTATCGCGGCGGATCTCATCGCCTTCACCGAGCGCGAGCATCGCAAGTACAAGACGCTGTACTCCGTACTCAGCCACGGCACGCTGTCCATCTCCAACAACACGCCCTTCGGCCAGCTCACGGGAGCCTCCGCCAACGGCCGCCATGCCTGGCAGCCCCTGTCCGACGGCATCAGCCCCACGCAGGGCGCCGACTACAAAGGCCCCACGGCGATCATCAAGAGCGTGTCGAAGATGGCCAACGACAACATGAACATCGGGCTTGTGCATAACTTCAAGCTGATGAGCGGCCTGCTCGACACCCCCGAAGGCGAAAACGGCATCATCACCCTGATCCGTACCGCCAGCATTCTGGGCAACGGCGAAATGCAGTTCAACTACCTTGACAACGACGTTCTGCTGAAAGCGCAGGATCATCCCGAAGATTACCGCGATCTGGTGGTTCGGGTAGCCGGCTACAGCGCGTTCTTCGTCGAACTGTGCAAGGATGTGCAGGACGAAATCATCAGCAGAACGGTGCTTCGTTCCATCTGATGTCTGCCGCCCTGTCCCGGAAGAGCTTACCACGTCTTCCGGGACGGGGATTCCCCAGCCGGAAACATACTGACGCAAGCAACTCTCCCAAGCAAACGACGTATCACGCGGAGCCAGTCTCGTGGTTGAAAGAAAAGCGCTGATTTTCAACATACAGAAATACAATCTGTATGACGGGCCGGGCATCAGGACGCTGGTCTTCTTCAAGGGCTGTCCGCTGCGCTGTCTCTGGTGTTCCAATCCTGAAGGACAGTTACGCAGCTATCAGATACTCTTCAAGAAGGATCGCTGCGTGGACTGCGGCGCGTGCGCGGCGGTCTGTCCTCAGGGCGTCCACGTCATGGACTCCGCCACGGGACGCCACGTCATCATGCGCGACGTCGAATGTGTGGGTTGTCGCAAGTGCGCGGACGCATGTCCTCAGGGCGCGCTCAGCATCTCCGGGGAATATCGCACGATTTCGGATATTATGAGCGTCATCGAAGAAGACGTGCCCTTCTATCAGAGTTCGGGCGGAGGCGTGACGCTGGGCGGGGGCGAGGTTCTCATGCAGCCTGAAGCGGCCGTCAATCTGCTGACTGCCTGCAAACAGCGCGGTATCAACACGGCCATTGAAACCTGCGGCTACGCGCGGCCTGAAGTGGTACGAAAGGCTGCCGAAGTGACGGATCTCTTTCTGTTCGATGTCAAGCACATGGATTCCGACCGCCATTATCAGCTGACCGGAGTACGCAACGAACTCATTCTGGAAAATCTGCAATGGCTGTTTGAAAACCGTCGCAATGTCAAGGTACGCGTCCCTCTGCTCAAAGGAGTCAACGACGGCGGACAGGACATAGAAAGTCTGGTGCGCTTTCTGGAACCCTATAAGGATCACCGTAATTGCAAGGGTATAGATCTGCTGCCCTACCACAAAATGGGCGTCAACAAATACGCCCAGCTGGGGCGCGAATATCCCCTCCCCGGGGATCCGGCCCTGAGTGAAGAAGATCTGGAACGGGTCGAGCGCGTCATAAAACAATACGATTTCCCGGTAACGGTGATCAGGCACTGATGCCTGGGGAGGCATATTCATGCTGGCACTCGGACTTGTGGAAACCAGAGGACTGCTCGCGGCGATTGAGGGCGCGGACGCCATGCTCAAAGCCGCAGACGTACGCCTGCTGGAAAAGAATCTGGCCTCCGGCGGCCTGGTGACCATCACCATTGCAGGAGAAGTCTCCGCCGTACAGGCTTCCGTAGACGCGGCCAGAGCCTGCATTCAGCGCATCGCCGGAACGGAACTGGTATCCGCTCACGTCATTCCCCGCCCGGATCAGGAGCTGAGGGGAATCCTGCTGCTGGATCCCGATCCCAACGATCCGCGCGACGCGGCATATTTCTCTACAGACGCTCCTTCCCCTGCCCCCGGCCCGGCTTCTGAAGTCATTCTTCCCGAGACCGCGCAGGAGGAAGGCGTCGAAAATACCCCCGGAGAAACCCAGGAGGCGAACCCCGCCTCCGAAGCACAGAAAGCGGCCGCCCCAGAACGTCGGGCATCCGCCCTGCCGGAAATTTCGCGGCTGAAAAACATGAGTCTGAACAGGTTGCGTCAGATGGCCCGCAGCATGGACGCTCTGTCCATGAGTGAAGAGACCATTGCGTCGGCCGACAAGAAATCCCTGATTGCCGCCATTACCCAGGTACTCAGGAAAATAGAGGAGTAAGTACATGGTAGACAAGGATTTACTGTCCATTCAGGAAGCCCGTGCTCTGGTTCGCGCCGCCCGTGCGGCCCAGGCCGACTTCTCGCAACTGGGACAGGAACGCATCGACGCCGTGGTCAAGGCTGTTGCCGAAGCTGCTGCGGCTCAGGCCGAAGCGCTCGGCGTCCTGGCCCATGAAGAAACCGGATACGGTAAGCCGCAGGACAAGAAGATCAAGAATCTTCTCGCCAGTGAAAAGGTTTATGCGGCCATTAAGGATATGAAGACCATCGGCATTCTGCGCGAAGACAAGGTCAACAAGATCACTGAAATCGCCGTGCCGGTCGGGGTCATCGCAGGGATTATTCCCTCCACGAACCCCACGTCCACCGTCATTTACAAGTCCCTCATCTCCCTGAAGGCGGGCAACGCCATCGTCTTCACGCCGCATCCCAGCGCGAAGAAGTGCATAGGCCGCACGGTGGAAATCATCAAGGAAGCCCTGCATCACTGCGGCGTCAGCACGGATCTGGTGAGCTGCATCAGCATCCCCACCATTGAAGGCAGCGGCGAACTCATGAAGATCGCCGACCTCATCCTCGCCACCGGCGGCCCCGGCATGGTCAAGGCGGCCTACAGTTCCGGAACCCCCGCCCTCGGCGTAGGCGCGGGCAACGTGCCTGCCTACATCGAACGCAGCGCCAACATCGAGGACGCCGTGGCCAAAATCATGGCCAGCAAAACCTTCGACAACGGCACCATCTGCGCTTCCGAGCAGTCCATCGTTACGGAATCCGTCATTGCCGCCCAGGTCAAGCGTGCGCTGATCGCCCAGGGAGGCTTCTTCCTCGAGGGAGAAAACCTTACCAAGGTTAAAGCGATCATGGAACGCGGCAACGGCTCCATGAACCCCGCCATTGTCGGCCGCGACGCCCAGACCATCGCCAAGATCGCCGGAATCGACGTGCCCGCAGGCACCCGTCTGCTCATCTCGGACGAGCAGGGCGTAGGCCCCAAATTCCCCTTCTCCAAGGAAAAGCTCACCGCGCTTCTCGGCTTCTATGTGGTCAACGACTGGCATCAGGCCTGCGAACTCTGTCATGCTCTGCTGCATAACTGCGGCATAGGCCATTCGCTGGCCATCCACTCCAACAATGAGGACGTAATCCGCGAATTCGGCCTGAAGAAGCCCGTCTCCCGAATTCTGGTCAACACCCCCTCCACGCAGGGCGGCGTCGGCCTCACCACGGCCCTCTTCCCCTCCTTCACGCTGGGCTGCGGCGCGGTAGGCGGCAGTGCTACCTCCGACAACGTGACGCCCATGAATCTGCTGAATATCCGGCGCGTGGCCTACGACCTCGGCAACAGCATGTGCCAGCATCACGACTGCCACGATGAAACTCCGAAGAGCTGCTGCTCTTCTGCTTCCTCCTGCTCCTCATCCGGCGCAGGAACTTCTTCCATCGACATCAACGCCATTACCTCGCTGATCGTCGCGGAACTGAAGAAAGTTATGTAATATGACATCAGGCGCAGAAGGCGCAGGTGTTTCCCTTTTCAACGCAATACAACATCAAGGAGACCGATATGACTTCCACCAACGCTTTGGGCATGATCGAAACCAAGGGCCTCGTAGGCGCAGTTGAAGCCGCCGACGCCATGGTCAAGGCCGCCAACGTCACCCTCATCGGCCGCGTGCAGGTCGGCGGCGGACTCGTGACCGTCATGGTGCGCGGCGACGTAGGCGCGGTCAAGGCCGCCACCGACGCCGGCTCCGCGGCAGCCCAGAAGGTCGGCGAACTGGTCAGCGTGCATGTCATTCCCCGTCCCCACTCCGAAGTGGAACTCATTCTGCCCCACAAGGAAGCGTAAGACAGAGGGGACGGCCGGATCTTTCTTCCGGCCCGAACCCCACCCGCCCCCTGAAGGAAAACTCTTTTCCCGAAGGGGACGGGTCGGGCCATAAAGGACATGCAGATGAATGAACAAGCCATCAAAGACGTACTGGCCCAGGTACTCACCTGCGTGCTGAATGAAGTTGCGGCTCAGTCCGCGCCTCATTCCGACAAAAAGGAAAGCGGCCCCATTCCCGTGGAGCTTTCCGCCCGTCACGTCCATCTCAGCGAAAAGGACGCCATCGCCCTGTTCGGCGCGCCGCTGACCCACGCGCGGGATCTTTCCCAGCCGGGCCAGTTCCTGTGCAAGGAACGTGTGCGTCTTATCGGCCCCAAGGGCGTCATGGACAATGTGGCCATTCTCGGCCCCTCCCGGGGCAAATCGCAGGTGGAGATCTCCAAAACCGACGCCCGCGCTCTCGGCATAGACGCTCCTGTGCGCCAGTCCGGCGATATTGCAGGAACGCCGGGCATCATTCTTGCTTCCCAGACCGGCATTGTGGGCCTGGATGAAGGCGTCATCGTCGCCTCCCGTCATATCCACATGTCGCCGGAAGATGCCGCCCGCTTCGGCGTGGCGGATAACGACAAGGTCTGCGTACGGCTCGGAACCGAGCGCCCGCTTATTCTTGAAGATGTGCTGGTGCGCGTCAGCGACAAGTTCAATCTGGCCATGCACATCGACGCGGACGAAGGCAACGGCTCCGGCTGGAAGAACGGCATACACGGCGTCATCATCGGTAAATCCGGGAGAGCCCATGGACTTTGCGGCCGTTAACCGACAAATCGACGAGCTCGAGCGCCGTATCGACGCGCCCGCCGAAATCTCTCCGAACGAACAGCTTTTTGTGGGCGTGGATCTCGGCACGGCTTATATCGTCGTCGTTGTGGTCAACGCCGAACATGAACCCGTGGCCTGCGCTCTGGAATTTGCTCAGGTCGTCCGGGACGGTCTGGTCGTAGATTATACCGGGGCAACGCGCATCGTCCGCAAACTGGTTCAACAGCTTGAGCAACGCCTCGGGCGCGAACTGGAGCTTGCGGCCATTGCCGTACCCCCCGGCACGGGCGAACGCGAATGCGCCACCCATCGCCATGTGGTGGAGGGAGCGGGACTTACGGTAACTTCCATACTTGACGAGCCGACGGCCGCCAACGCTGTTCTGGGTGTAGAAAACGGCGTCATCGTGGATATAGGCGGAGGGACTACGGGCCTGTCCGTACTTGAGAACGGCAAAGTCGTGTACGTTGCCGACGAACCTACGGGCGGCACGCATCTCTCCCTTGTCCTCGCAGGCAATTACGGCATCAGCTTTGAAGAAGCCGAAGCCATCAAGAAGGATCCTTCCCGGCAGGAGGAAATTCTTCCCGTCGTCAAGCCGGTGCTGGAAAAAATGGCCTCGATCATCAGGCGGCATATTGAAGGCCGCGATGTTTCCGCCATTTATCTGGTGGGCGGGACCTGCTGCCTGAAAGATATGGAAAAGGTCATCGCCAAGGAAACGGGCAAGCCTGTATGCAAGCCCTCCAACCCCTTCCTGGTCACACCGCTGGGCATTGCGCTCAACTGCGGCCCGCAGGAATGAACAGCTTTTCGGGTGACGCCATGGATGTAGCGGAACTGGTACGGACAGTCGTTCTTGAAGTGCTGGAACGGATCGACGGGCAGACTCCCCGACTCTGCGTCAGGGTGCTTGCCGATCGCGACGAAGCTCTTGTCCGGCGTATCGCCCCTCTTGTCTTTCCCTTTTTCGGAGAGAACACGGATATTCTGTTCACCGGCGAAGACAACGGGGGGAGGTCTCCACAAAAATATCTCCTTCCCGAACTTTCCTGCTCCGATATGGCCGATCTGGCCTCAGGCCGGGCCTCCTCGCCGCTTATGGAAGAAATCCTCGGCCTTCTTCTGCACGGTACGGAGGTGGAAGTACTGGATTTCGCTTATCGACATTACGCCGACAGCGCGCCGGGGGCGCTCTATGAGCTGTATGCCGCCTATGAACAGAAGCTGGCCGCATACGGACTCCGGGAATTCCGCCCCAAAGCGCCCGAAACGGCCAGACGGAGAGAATCTCTGATTACTGCCGCTCTGGTTGAACAGGCAGGCGCAGAAGGTATCCGCACTCTGGTAGTGCCGACTTCCGCCAACGTCACTCCGCTTGCGGCGGAAGCGGCGGAAGCCCTGCACATGAACATCCTGAAACAACTGTAAGGGTCACGGATGATTATAGGCATCGTCATCGGCAACGTGTGGGCCACAAAAAAGGAAGAAACGCTCAACGGTCTGAAGCTCATGGTCGTACAGCGTATCGATCCGGCCGACGGAAAACGGCATGAAAGTCTTGTCGCCGCGGACTGTGTGGGCGCGGGCATCGGCGAACAGGTGCTGGTAGTCACCGGCAGTTCGGCGCGCAAGGCGCTGACATCCTCCGGTATTCCGGTGGATGCGGCCATTGTCGGCATTCTGGACGAAGTTGAAATCACCAGAGGTTTGTGAGGTGGCTGTGGATACTCTCGGCGTGGTGGAAGTAAACAGCATTGCCGCAGGCGTGGAACTTGCCGACGGTATGGTCAAGGTAGCCGACGTGGAACTCGTGCGCGCGGCGACGCTGTGTTCCGGCAGGTTCATCATTCATGTCGCCGGCGATCGCGAAGCGGTGGAAACCTCCGTCAATTTTGCCCGTGCCGGGCAGAAACGCCTGAGCGGAAGTTTCGTCATCTCCAACGTGTCCCCGCTGCTGATCGCCGCCTTGAAAAAGAGCGAACCCGCCATGCCAGGCGAGGCTCTCGGCGTGGTGGAAAGCCGCTTTGTCTCCATGGGCATCAACGCCGCCGATATCGCGGTAAAGAAATCGGAAGTCCGGCTGCTGAAATTTGTGGCCGGTCAGGGTATTACCGGTAAATCCTTTTTCGTTCTCGGCGGCGATGTGGCCGCCGTGCGCGAAGCCGTCGCCGCCGCGAGCGAATCGCTGGGCGACAAACTGGTGGAAGCGGTGGTTATCCCCAACCCCGCCGAAGCCATGGCAAGGGCTTTAACGGGCGGAGTGAGGTAAACATGAAAAAAGAACTGATTTGTGTGGATAATCTCGACGCTTTCATCTGCAAGCAGGATGGAAAGCTCTACGTCGACCAGGGCAGAATACTGACCCCCGGCGCGAAAGACGAGCTTGCCAGGCGGGGCGTGAGCGTCGTGTACGGGCCGGAACCCGCCCCGGAACCTGCGACCCCCTCCTGCCAGCCTGCCGGCCCCTGCCGGGGCTGCTGCGGCACGGGAAGAACATTTTATGTGGGGCCGGAAGAAGGTTCTGCGCTCTCCATGACGGGCAGTCTGGAAAGCCTGACCATTGCCGTGGCCTCAATGCTGAAAAAGGAATATGGCGTCACGGATCCGGAAGAAATCCGGGCCATGACCATTGAGGCCCTCAAAACCATCCGGGACAACGTTCTGAACTGAGCGCGACACTGGCTCTGGAATATTCGGACGTCTTCGGACGCCCGAGTCATGAAAATCAACTGAGAGATGCGGAGTATTCATCCGCATGAACGCTGCTGGCAGCGAAGGAGACCACCATGAAGCTGGATGCACTGGGCATGATTGAAACGAGAGGACTCGTCGGCGCCGTCGAGGCTGCGGACGCCATGGTCAAGGCCGCAAACGTGACACTGATCGGGCGCGAACAGGTAGGGGGCGGACTGGTGACCGTCATGGTGCGCGGCGATGTAGGCGCGGTCAAGGCCGCCACCGACGCCGGCGCGGCCGCTGCGGAACGTGTGGGCGAACTGCGCAGCGTACACGTCATCCCCCGTCCTCATGCCGAAGTCGAACTGATTCTTCCTCATCGTCCCGAAGCTGCAGAATAGGGCCCGAGGGAGGATTCCGTTCCGCATCTTCATGCTGGCTGGAAGACGCGGAGGGACTCCTCCCTTCAGGATATGCGGAAAAACCGGCCCAGGAGTCTGTTTTCTGAATGAAACGCTTACAGGCATAACGTATTTCTGTCCCGTCGATATGCGATATCCGGCAGAGTCATGCCTCTGCCGGGAGGACACGAAGATTTCAGCCGGCGGATATTTCATTGCGGCCGCACACAGCGGCATATCACCATCCCGGAACATACCGCGTATTCCGGCATCAACAACACTCCCGCGGAGGCGAACGTGACCCAGTTCCACGGCAAAACGAAAATCTGCTACGGCAGATATGCTCTTGAAACTCTGGAAGAACTGCCCACCTCCTCCGCCTTTGTCGTGACCGATCCCTTCATGGTCAAAAGCGGATTTGCCGAGCAGGTCACAAGTCACCTGGAACGCCGGAGCCTTCCCCATGCCACCTTCGCCGAAGTCGAGCCGGATCCCTCTCTAGAAACGGTGATGCGGGGCACCCTCGAGTTCCTCCGTTCGGGGGCTGATCTCATTGTGGCTCTGGGCGGAGGCTCCGCCATAGATACGGCCAAGGCAATCTCCTTTTTCGCCCATAAGGCTGCTCCTGAACTTCCCCGTCCGCTGCTGGTCGCCATTCCCACCACCAGCGGCACGGGTTCCGAAGTCACGGCCATTTCCGTGGTCACGGACAAGGCAAAAGGCGTAAAAATTCCTCTGAACGACGAGCTGCTCATTCCCGACGTAGCCATTCTTGACGCGCGCTTCACCCGTACCGTGCCGCCCCACGTTACCGCCGCCACGGGCATGGACGTGCTTACCCACGCGCTGGAGGCCTATACCTCCCGGAACAACAACGCGTTCACGGATATTCTCGCCGTGCAGGCCATTCGATACGTTTTCTCTTTTCTGCTCAAGGCCTATCAGCAGATGGAGGACATGGAAGCGCGGGAAATGATGCTGCTGGGGTCCTGCATGGCGGGCATGGCCTTCAACAACAGCGGTCTGGGCCTGACGCACAGTATGGCTCATGCGCTGGGGGGCCAGTTCCATATTCCCCATGGTCTGGCAAACGCCGTGCTTCTCCCCTATGCCATTCGCTTCAACAGCTTTGATGCCGGCGTCCGCTACCGGGAGCTTGCCAGAATCATAGGCCTGCCTCATGCCAATGTGGAAGAGGGGACCTCTTCTCTCATCGGCGCCGTGCAGGGGCTGAATGAAGCCATGGGGATACCCGCCCATATCCGGAATCTGAAGGTTGACGAAGCGGCCTTCCGCGCCGCTCTGGATTCCATGGCCGCTCATGCGCTGGAAGACATGTGTACGCAGAGCAACCCCAGGCGACCCTCGCTCACGGACATCAGGATGCTCCTGGAACAGGCCTGGTAACAAATTTCCGGCCCGGCGACGATTTCGCCGAAGCCATATCCTGCCAGAGGACAGTGTGATGGGAAATCTGATTGTTGATAAAATACGGGAAGCCGGCGTTGTCGGCGCGGGGGGCGCAGGCCTGCCTACGCATGTCAAGGCTGACGCCACGGTGGACACCGTTCTGGTGAACGGTGCCTCGTGCGAACCCCTGCTCATGAGCGATCCTCACCTCATGGAAAGCGAGGTGGAGACGCTGATCCGCGGTCTTGAAGCCGTTATGGAATGTACCGGAGCAAAACGCGGCGTGATCTGCCTGAAGGGCAAACATGCCAAAGCCATGGAAACCGTGCGTGCGGCTGCGGCAAAAAATGCTTCCGACAGACTTGAAGTCTTTGAGCTCATGGATTTCTACCCCGCCGGGGACGAACAGGTGCTGGTGCGCGAGGTTCTGAACCGCACGGTTCCCGAACGCGGGCTTCCGCTCCAGGTCGGCGCCGTGGTCGCCAACGTGGAAACGCTGTGCAATGTGGCCCGGGCTCTCAACGGTACGCCCGTCACCCACCGTTATCTTACCGTAGCCGGTGAAATCGGACATTCCATGGTACTTCGCGCCCCGGTGGGAACGCCGGTGGAAGACGTCCTCGCCTTTGCGGGCGGGACGACCATTTCCGAATACCGCGTGGTGGACGGCGGCCCCATGATGGGGAAGGTTCTGCCCGACGCTTCCCGCGCCGTAGTCACAAAAACAACCAGCGGTCTGCTTGTTCTGCCGCCGGATCATAACGTTGTGGCCCGCAAGGTCATGAACCCGGCCAGAGTACGGCAGATCACAAACAGCATCTGCTGTCAGTGTTCCCGCTGCACGGATCTCTGCCCGCGCAACCTGATCGGGCACTCGCTCCATCCGCACAAACTGATGCGCGTCTTTGCCAGTCAGGATCTGGAAAGCGAAATCGCCAAAGAAGCTCTTCTCTGCTCCGAATGCGGTCTGTGCGAAAAATTCGCCTGTCCCATGCTCGTCTCTCCGCGCGAAGTCAACGCGCAAATCAAGAAAACGCTCATGCAGGCCGGCGTCAAATGGGAAAGTTCCGGCCGTCCGCTTGAAGTCAGTCCTTTCCGCGAGGAACGCCGCGTACCCACAACCCGCCTGATCCAGCGTCTCGATCTGGTGGACTATGACACTCACCCCGGGTATGCCGGCGAAATCCGTCCGGTGCGGGTGCATATTCCCCTGC
The DNA here is from genome assembly GCA_019119045.1 of Candidatus Mailhella merdavium. Classification (GTDB taxonomy): domain Bacteria; phylum Desulfobacterota; class Desulfovibrionia; order Desulfovibrionales; family Desulfovibrionaceae; genus Mailhella; species Mailhella merdavium. The sequence goes on from DWXS01000011.1 coordinate 33,770, forward strand.
GCCAGCATATAGGCGCGCCCGCCGTATGCGTTGTAAGCCCCGGGGCGCATGTAAAATGCGGCGATCTGCTGGGAGAAATCCCGGAAAAAGCCATGGGCGCAAGGGTACACGCAAGCATCGACGGCGTGGTTGAGTCCGTTGCGGACGGAATGATAACCATCAAGGCGTAAGGTGAATACAATGAAATTGCGCACTATCGGCTGCGTGGAGCTGAACAGCATCAGCACGGGCATGCATGTCGCCGACGAAATGGTCAAGGCCGCTGAAGTTCAGCTTGTTCTCGCCCGCCCCACCTGTCCGGGCCGCTATCTGGTCATCGTCACCGGCGACACGGGCGCGGTAAAAAGTTCCGTATCGCACGGCCGCGCCATCGGCGCCGATATGGTCGTGGACTGGTTCGTCATCCCCAGCGTCCATGAAAGCGTGATCCCGGCCATGAACGGCACGGCCGTCTGTCCCCGCATCAATGCTCTGGGCTGTATTGAAACATGCACCACGGCAGCCTGTATCCTTGCTGCGGATGCCGCAGCCAAGTCCGGTCAGGTTCACCTCATCGAACTGCGCTTTGCGGCAGGCCTCGGCGGCAAAGCCTTTGTCACCATGACCGGCGAAGTCAGCTCGGTACAGGCCTCGGTAGACGCGGGCGTCGCCACAGTGGAAGGCGAAGGCGCAGGGCCGGTTCTCAGTCATATCGTCATCCCCTCGCCCAGCGAAGAATTCAAAGCCCAGCTTCTGGGATAACGAAGTTGAAGGGAAGGGAAAATGCCTCAAAGCGCTTTTCCCTTCCCCTTTCCTTCTTTCAAAAAATACGGAATCGTTTTACCCTCAGCACAGCTTTCAGAATTCCCGAATCCGGGGTATCCTCCGGGAATATTTTCCGGCAGCTCATGTTTCCGGCAGTCTGAAAGACCGGAAATACGCACAGTAAAACAGTTCTGGAAAGCTGAAAGAGACGCTGTCGGGGCAAAGACTCATGACGAGCGACAGCCGACATTCTTTTTTCAAAGGGACATAAGCGTTCCCTGCCGCCCCCTTCTCGCAGCTAACATCAGGATATGCACATGGGCAGAATCAGCGACGAACCGAAACAGCGTGTCATTCAGGAATACGTTCCCGGCAAGCAGATCACGCTCGCCCATGTCATCGCCAGCCCGAACCGGGGCATATACCTCAAACTCGGTCTGGACGAAGGAATCAGCGACGCCCTCGGCATCCTGACCATCACGCCGGCAGAAGGCGTAATCATCGCCGCGGATATCGCCACCAAGGCCGGTTCCGTGGATATCGGCTTTCTGGATCGTTTCGGCGGTTCCCTGCTTCTGGTCGGCGACGTAGCCAGCGTGGAAGCCGCCCTCAAGAGCGTCATCAGCTATTTCGACGAGGTGCTGCACTACGCTTCCGTCGATATGACCCGCACCTGATCGCTCAGGACAGCAAGGGGCGCATATCCGTTTCCCTGGCGGACAGGAGACGGGAGCTTACTGGTTTTGAAGATGCTCTCCGAGTCAGGCGAAGCGAGATTCCGGCGAAGGGCAAACGCTGCATGCTGGAACAGAGGGGGCCTGTCTGATAGATTTTTCAAGAGCAACACGCTCTCCACACGCACAGCCCTCGTGCCGAACGAAGCCGTACCGGAACGCATGTTCCTTCACAGGTGGACGCGTTAATGAAAAAAATCATGCTCATTGGTGAAGGCCATTCCGGCAAGAGTACCCTCATCCGCGCCCTCTCCGATCCGGGTTATGTTCCCCGCAAGGTTCTTGCCCTCGACTTTTACCGCAATTTCGTCAACACGCCCAGCGAGTTTCTGGAAAACCGCCGCTTCTACCCCGCGCTTATCACCGCTGCTGCGGATTGCGACGTGCTTCTTTTCATTCAGGATGCCACCCGCGCCACCTGCCAGCTCCCGCCTGCCTTTGCGGCCATGTTCAACAGACGGGTCATCGGCGTGATTACCAAAAGCGACGCCCCCGGGGCCGACCCGGATCGCGCCCGCAGATTTCTGCGGAATGCCGGAGTAAAAGAGATTCTTGCCCTCAGCTTGAACGAGGGCACAGGACTGGAAGAACTGCGCGCCGAACTTGAAGAATGAATTCCGAAACATTCGCGAAGAACTGTCCTGAACCTACCCGCACAAAGCCGTATGCCTGCCGGACGAAATGCTGGTCTGTTCCGGCGTTTCAGGCTTCCGACTCCCGGAGTCGGCAACAGAGCAGGCGTGAAGCCTGCGCGTCCCTGCACGTCCGTGCGTCAGGCTTCATTCTGCCTTGTAAGGCCTTCTTCTCCGCACAGGCTCCGCGTAAGCCGGAGCATACTCAAGGCTTGCGCTCACGATAAGGCAGGTACAGAGGAAAGAGAACGGCCCAACGGCAGAAGGCAAAGAGTCCCGAAATTCATTTTTTTGGAATATGGCAGGAATCGGCAGGATCAGCGCGCCGCCGGAACAGAGGCAACATCCTGCATCCGTTCCGGCGGCGTGAGGTCTATGTTTCAGATTTTTCTACTGCCGAACGTTCAGTAGGGAAAGCCTATCCAGGTAGCCGTATGCACGGTATCGACAAAAAAGACGACGCGTATGCACAGCACGCTGATAAGGACAAGGGCTTTCTGGGCGCAGCACAAGCGATCGAGCTGAACCAGAACAAGGGCCGCCGCTATGGTCAGAACTCCTGCCCAGTACCAGACGGAATGCAGCCAGGCCTGCGCCGAGGCCTGCATGACGGTGCCCGCCGTCAGCCCCATCAGCGGAGCAAGGATAAGTACGGCCAGCAACATCCACAGACAGATACGCAGGATTCCGCCGAAGCTGCGCGCATCATTCCCGCTTCTGAACAGGGGAAGGAATACGGCTCCCAGCGTCAGCGCGCTGAGGAAGAAAAGAAACAGCGGCAGACCTCCGGCAACAAAGGGCATGGATTCGGGCGCATATGTCATACTCTGCGCCGCAAGGCCCAGTATGCCCACAAATGCGGCCGACACGGCAGAGATACCGCTTCCGCCGCGCAGCCAGGTTATGCCGGCCAGAGCGGTGAATATACCGAAAAGCAGAGCTTCCGCACTGAGCCAGGACGTACCCAGTCCGTTCAGCGCGGAGGGCGCCCGCAGGGGTTGCCCCAGATGGAACAGCGAGAGGAGCAGTCCCGCCGCCCCGATCACGAAAATCGACAACCAGCCCTTCCGCGAAGCAGGGCGACCCGGCAGGGCCAGAAAAACGGCCAGCCCCGCGGCCAGCTGGCTAAGCACGGTAAATGCGATGAGAGGCCATTCGGCGGTCATGACTGCCCCCTGATTTGACGCGGCATCCGCGGCAGGATGAAGCGGGTTGAGGGATTGAGCCGGGGCATGGACGGATACCCGGCCGGAAACTGCACCGCGTTGGGTTCGTCCAGCGTATTGAGATCCACCAGTTCCAGCGCGCCGACAGGACAGGCCTGCACGCAGGCGGGCAGAAGACCGGCGTCAATGCGCTCCCAGCACATGCTGCACTTTTCAGCGTGCTTTTCTTCCGCATTATAACGGGGCGCGCCATAAGGGCAGGAACGCACGCAGTTGGTGCAGCCTATACAGGTTTCCTGATGATGTACGACGATCCCGTCCTCGCGCTTTTCATAGGAGCCTGTGGGGCAGGCCCGCAGACAGGCGGGGTCGTCGCAATGGTTGCAGGCCAGAGAATAAAAGGCCCGTTCCCTGTGGGGATAGATGGACTCGGCCAGGGGATAGACCTGACGCCACACCATGTTCGGCTCAAGCTGATTGAAATTCTTGCAGGCCATGGCGCAGCCCCGGCAGCCGATACATTTGTCGGCGTTCATCAAAAAGGCATAGCGTTTCTTCATGCAGGTATCCTTTCCCGTCCCTTTTCGCGGACAGCTGTTCATTGCGGCCGGAAGGGTGCGGTTTTACATGATCCGGAGGAACAGAGCCGAAAGACGGGCCGTTCCTGATACGCGCCCGGATCCGAACTTGACGCGGGGATGAATCGCACGTGCGCCTTATACGGCGGGCGCAATATCCACAAACTGATCGTGAATGGCCACGCCGGGCGCACCGGTTTTCATGGCGCCCATGTCTGCGGCGCAGTCATCCACCACATTCTGGACATTGAACGCCAGTTTGCGGAACCATGCCTCATACATGACCACGCAGTCCTTTGCCACATTTGATGTCAGTTTGGCCCGAACCGTTACTTCACCTATGGAGTTGAATACCCGGACCTTTTCCATATCGCGGATGCCCTTGGCTTCAGCCGCTTCGGGATGAATATAGACAAAGGGCTCGGGATAGAAGTTTTCCATCCAGTCCAGATTGATGAACTGCGAATGCAGGCCGAACTGCACATGCGGCGTGAGCAGACGGAAGGGCGCCGTAGCCTCTCTCCCCGGCACATACTCCGGCAGAGCCTTGAATCCGTTCTGCGCGCACAGATCGGAGCGGAATTCATACTTGCCCGACGGCGTCATGAACACACGTTCGTTCCAGGCGGCAGAGTTGGAAAGCTTTGCCTTGACCGGGCCGTTGCGCAGCTCTTCCCAGCTTGAAATGCCGAAATAGTCATACACGCCCTTGTTGAACTCCTTGATCATCCATTCCCTGCCGTCCACTTCCTGCGGGAAGGTACAGGACCCGGGAGCCTTCTTGTTCATGGCCCGGGACAGGGCTGCGGCGATCTCAATGTTGGAACGGGCCTCGTGCATGGGCTTCACGGCCTGCTCGTTCAGCGACAACCAGTAATGCCAGTACGATACGTTGACCGTCCATTCTTCGAACAGGGTGGTTACGGGCAGAACGATGTCGGAATGTTGCACGGTTTCGTTGAAGAACTGATCGACCGTGACCACCATTTCCAGCTTGGCGAACGCCTTTTCCAGCTTATTGCGGTCAAAGTCCTGAGCAAAGGGGTTTTTGCACGATACCCACAGCATTTTCAGCTCGGGATCTTTTGCATCCAGAATTTCCTGAGCCGTCTTGTTGATGTTCAGGGTACGATCGCTGTAGGTCGTGTTGCCCTCTCCGGCAAAGTCGAATTCCCCTTTCGGCCCGGTGGCACCGACAAAGCCGATCGAACCTTCCGGCTGCTTCTGGATCATGGCGTGGTAGTTGAATCCCCAGGTACGCATCTGCCCGTAACGTGCGCCCCCGCCTTCCACGCCGATATTACCCGTCATTGCCACAAAGGCATCAATGGCCCTGACCATGGCTCCGCCGTTGGTATGACGCTGCATGCCGTAGCCTATCCATACCGTGGCAGGTTTTGCAGCGGCAAACTCCTCGGTAAGGGCACGGATATCCTCCGCCGGAATACCGCATATTTCCGACGCCCAGTCCACAGTCACGTTCTGCCGCAGATAGTCGGCAAATTCCGCGTAGCCCACGGCATAATTGTTCACAAAGTCCTGATTCACCAGCCCCCTGTCCAGCAGATGACGGGCCATGCCCAGGGCCAGCGCGCCGTCCGTGCCGGGCTTCACGCGCCAGTACATATCGGCCTTGGCCGCAGTCTGGGTGAACACGGGATCGATGACCACGATTTTTGCGCCGTTTTCTCTGGCCTGATACAGGTATTTCATGCTGTGCATGGAACACCAGGCAGGATTCCCTCCCCAGATGATGATATACTTTGCTTTGACAAAATCTTCAGGATCGTTGCACCACATGTCGCCGAGGTCGTAATTCTGGGCGTCGATCCCCGCAGGCCAGCACGGCGTCCCCACAAAACGGGTGGTATAGCCCAGAGAGGACATCATCCCCTCCACGCCATAATTGGTGATCCCGAAGTTGCCGGAATATTTGGTCAGGCCCAGACCCAGCAGACTGCCGTCGCGTTTTTTTATCTCGAGGATTTTGTCTGCGATGCGATCCATGGCCTCATCCCAGGAAATGCGGCGCCAGTTGCCGGAACCCCGCTTATCCTGAATCATCGGATACTTGATACGATCCGGACTGTAGAGCCTCCGCGGATAGGTATAGCCTTTCACGCACAACGCGCCCCTGGTAAAGGTGGATTCCGGCGCGCCTTCCACAAACTGCACTATGCCGTCCCGCACATAGGTTTTTATGCTGCAGGTATCATAGCAGTTTCGCGGGCAGGCGTTGCGGAACACCTGGTACGCGCCGGGATCAAAGGGAACAGCCTTTGCGTTCCGGGCCGTCAGCAGACCGCCGGGCAGAGCGGCCGCCGCTCCCGCCGCCAGCAGCCCCTTGAGAAAGCCGCGCCGATCCACGGCGTCGGGACGCCTGAATTTGATCTTGTTCATCAGCATTTCCTTTGTGGTTTTGCATTCTCTCCCCGGAATGAACGCATCAGCGCGCGTCCCTGCCGGAAAGGGAACGATCTCATTCCCTGTTCGGCGCCTGTTGCGTCGACAGCAGCCATGCTTCCAGACAATTCAGAGCTTCGGACAGAAGTTCCGGCATGGACTCCGCCCGTGCCCGGCTCAGAAATTCGGGAATCCAGACGGACATATGCCCGTCAAGAAGCCAGTGAAGAGCCTCTTCCGCACTTTGCCGCAGTCCGCCGTCCTCCGCCGGGGCAAGAGAACGGAGAACAAGCCATACTTCCAGTTCACAGGCGAGGTGATCTTCGGGAAGGTTGTCTTCCTCCCTTACTGCCAGCCCCAGACTCCGGATCAATTCCCGCATGGAGACCGCGGCCTGCCCCATAAGGAGCGGCTCGGCGTCGAGATATACCGAAGCATACGGCGGAGCGGGCACGGGGCCAGGCCCCACAAAAAGCCGGTTGAAGGCATACTCGGCCTCACGAATGCTGTCCTCATCACGGGAAGGCAACGAAGAAAGGTCTCCCTCCGCGCGAAAAGAGGCCAGAGCTTCCAGCGCACAGGCCATAGCTGCGCCGTCACGGGCGGCAAACAAATCGCGCAGTAACTGCGCCGCCTTTTCCGGTGCGAAGGAAGGAAGGGAGGATACGCTTTCCGACAGGGGGGAAGAACACGACGGGGAGGTCTGAGACATGGATGCTCCATCAGAGGTTTCTGACGGAACTATAGCCGGACGAAAAAAGCGAAGACCAGAGGGAATAATCGGGGAGAGTTCGGGGAGGGGAGCCTACCCGATCTCACCTTCCTATCCGTTGTCACGAGACGGCGTTTCGTCTCCATGGAAGGGATGAGCGGCAAGAAAGGCCGCAAGTTGAGCGTCCTGCCCTCGCACACCGAGCTTGCGTCTGATGTTTTTGCGGTGCGTCTGCACCGTTTCCGGCGATATCCCGAGAGCCGCCGCGATTTCCTTGGTGCTGTGCCCCGCCCGGATAAAACGGCAGACATTGAGTTCCGCAAGCGTCAGTCTGGCCATCCCCTGCTCTCCGCTGTCCGGGCTTCCTCCCGCCTGCCCCAGCATACGGCGTACCTGATCCTCTATAAGCGCGGCATGGCTGTGTCGTGCGGCTTTATCAGGGATGTTCACCAGCCGGGCCAGAGCGGGAGCCAGAAAGTTTTGCAGGGAAGAGGCAAGTTCCGCTCTGGACTGATCGCGTTCGGCCGCCACATTGTTCAGAACGGTGCGCAGCGTGATGTTCATTTCCTCAATCTGGCGTTTTTCCTTTTCCAGTGCGGCGGTTCTGGCGCGGATGACTTCCTCCATGATTTCCCGCTGCGTCACGTGGGGCGTAATGTTGGTCAGCAGCACCAGATATTCGCCGCTGCTTGCCAGACTGATATCTCCCAGAGAGGAGATGGAAAGACGAAAGACCAGATCGCCGCCGAAGGGCGTGACTTCCACGGTCTGCCCCACGGGATAGTAACGGAAAAATTCCTCGGGAGAGCTGCTTTCCAGCCCCAGAACATCCCAGACTGCGCGCCCTGTAAGATTTTCTCCGGCATACTGGCGCAGGGAACGGTTGGCGGTGGTGACGCGGCACTGCGCGTCCATGACCAGTACGCCGTCGGACGTGGTGTTGAAGACGTTTTCAAAGCGGCACTTTTCCAGCGTGAGGCGGCGCAGCATTTCGTCCATGTCGGAATGATGCTCATCCCGCTGGACCCCCAGACAGACATCCATCCATATTTCTTCAAAAGCGGCGCCGTACAGACGCAAAAGAACGCAGGCATCGTCAAGAACATGCTGAGAGCGGCGTCTTCCGAAGGAAAAGGCGTGTACGGCATCCTCCAGCGCATGAATGAAGGTCTTGAAGCATCCCAGATACATGGTTCCGGTAATGCCCCTCCGCATATGACGCAGCCCGGAAGCCACAAGATCCTGCGCCCAGTTGTCGCTGTTCCCCGCAAGACGTTCAAAGGTCGGCAGATATCCCGTATCCAGATGACGCACGATGTGATCGGTCAGAGAACGGCAGGCGGCAATGCAGTCCGCACGACGGGCGGTGGTGAACACCAGATAGCCCGCAGCCTGCATATAAACCGTCCACTGCTCCAGAAAAACATCCATGACGCTGTCCATATCCCGGAAAAGGGACGCGGCCCGACGCCATGCCGTCATTTTGAGGCAGGGAAGGCCGGACATCTGTCTGGACGCGGGAGAAAGGGGTGATGACGGGACGGCTTTCGGCATGATATCCTCGGTACCCGGCGGAAACGTCGCCTTTTCCGGAACATCGCAGGGGAACGGGTACGAAAAGGATTTCACCGGCGCCGCCCTTTTGTCAATCCATCCCCGGAGGAATTTTCCGTGAAGTATGGTTTTTATCCGATATTGCTTCTCTCTCTGTGTCTGGCCTTTTCCGACATCATGACCACGGCGTCTGCTGTCGAAACGGAGTCCGTCTTTTCTGCGGAAAAAAGGGTAGAAGGTCGCTCCGTGCGTGTAGATATGGAATTCCCCCGTCACGCTGCCGTGGGTGAAACCGTGCCGCTCACCGTTGCCCTGTCTTTTGATCGGCAGATTTCGGGCGCATTTCCTTCCGTCAGCGTTACATGGAAAAAAACGCCGGACGGAGCTTCCTCGCCGGAAGTTCTGCCCGGCGCGCCGGTGACGGACGTCCGCTTTTCTGCCCCCGGCCATTATGAAATGGAGGCGGAAATCGGACTGGTGCTCAAGAACAGCTGCGGAGGCGTTCGCCTGCTTCCTCTTGCCGTCGCCTCCTTTGCCGTCGACGTCTCCTGACGCTCCATATTCCTTACGGAAAACGAGGTTGTCGCTCGTCGCCCTGCCCCTGCGGGCAACACACGGGATCACGGCCTGTTTGTTTTGAATATGCTCCTGAAGTCAGAAAAAACGGGACTGCTCCGCAACGCCGGAGCAGTCAAGGGACTTGCGACGCAGCCCCCCCAACGGACGGCCCGCAGGGCGTACAGACATGATCGGCAGAAATGCTCCGGCGGAGACGTGGAATCTGCGAACGAGAAACAGGGGGGCCGGCAGATATCTTCAAGAACAACACGGTATGAGAATGACGCTCCGTCCGCCGGAATCTTTATCCATAAGCGACATAACGAAACAGCTCTTCCGTCCGGGGCTTTCCCTGTCCCGACAACGGTCGCGTCCCAGCTTACGGAGGGGGCTTTATTTATCCGCACTCCCTGCGCTTGTCTCTGACAGGTCCGGATTACGCGCCGCAGGGGGATAGTTCCGAATATGTTCCGACGACTGATGCCGGGAACCTCCCTCTTTTCAAGCGGTAAACACAGCGAACCCGTTCACGGGAAAAAGCGTCATCCGCAGTATCGAACTGCCGAAAGCTCCCTGCAGATCCGCCGTCGAATGTTCCGAATACAGGAAGAGTTCAGCGAATCTCAAAAAACCGCTATTCCGGACCGTCTTACTGAAGTTGCACGATAATAGACCCGAACCAATCCGGACAGCCTGCATCCGCCCGGACAGATTCAGAGCAGGTCCTGACTCCGCCCCCGTCCATGACGGGATTCTGCTCCCGCTCCATGAGCTTCTGGATGTTTTTCCATTCCGTCACGGCTCACCTTCACCAGCAGCTCCGTAACATGATAATCACTGTTGCTCGTTGTCCAGTAATCCGTAACATAGCGCTCATAACAGGCTGTCCCGGGCGTATAGCCATGACGTCGAACCCATGAAATGAATCTGTCGTAGGTTTCCGGGATGGTTTCAATTTCGCCGACATGATAGCAGGAAGCCATCATACAGCCTCCGAAAGAGACACGCCCTCCGCCTCCGCAGGGCATAAGAACGTTCTGCATGATGCGGATATTCTGCGGACGCCCTTCCATTCTGTCTTCCAGGCTGGAAAAGCGGATATAGACGGGACCGGTGATCGCGTTCCCGGTTTTTTCCACATAATCCATGAAATGTATATTGATGATAGCCGACTTGATATCGCCTTCAAAAGGCTGTTCCTGATACAGCAGATTTGCCTGTTCCACATATTTGACGGAAATTTCGCGCACGCCTTCCACAATAACCTGCTCCGCTTCCCGGAGCAGAGCGTGCCAGTCCCGCACCGATTCCTCGCAGCGTTGCAGCTCTATTTTTGCATTCTGCAATTCGTGTATTTTTTTTTCAAAGGCGGACTGCATGGAGCTGTAGACATTTCCGTTCGCTCCGGCAATGAACTCCTTCATTTCATCAAGTTTGAATCCCATCTGCTTGTAGTATTTCAGCACCGGGACCATGAGCAGTTCGTCGTGCGTATATAATCTGTAATTATTATAATCATGGCGCAGAGAGGAAATGAGACCTATCTTGTCATAAAAACGCAGGGCCTTCTTCGACACGTTGCAAAGCTGGCTCATCTCTCCGATGGAATACTGTTGCTTGCGCATCGTATTTTCCTTGAAAGGCTGTTTCCGGCACAGGTTTTATTTTCGTTTTTAGTATTTTTTCATGTTCAAGGCAAGAAGCAAAAAAAAACTCCGAAACTGCATCTTTTCCCCCTGCCGATCGGGGATGTAGTCCTTGCAAAGGATGCGGATCGATATTATCTTTGGTATGCCGTTACAGGATACCCTGTGTTTTTTACGCGGAATCCTGCGGTATGAAATTGTCCGGTTCGGAGAGTTCCGTCCGGCATTCATCAATAAGAGCAAACAACAGCGCGTGTTTCGCGCGGGAGGATCTCATGCAAGACCTGCGTAATGATACCCGCTCCATGAGCATGGCCCGTTCCAGCGTGGCCGTCTTCATGCAGCAGGTGTACCTGTGGATGACCGCCGCCCTCGGCGTCACCGCCGTCGTCGCCTATCTTACCGCGACCAGCCGTTCCCTGCTCATGCTGTTCTTCGGCAACGGCATGCTGGTGCCCATCGTTCTGCTGGTGGCCATTTTCGGCCTGGTATTTTTCCTTTCCTCTTCCATTCACCGGCTGTCCTCCGGAGCGGCCACGGGATTTTTCCTGCTCTATGCGGCTCTCATGGGCTTCTGGCTCTCCCCCGTGCTGCTGGCCTACAGCGGGGCTTCCGTGTCCCGGGCCTTCGTGGTGACGGCAGGCATGTTCGGCGGAATGAGCGTGTTCGGCATGATCACCAAACGCGATCTGTCCGGCATGGGAAGTTTCCTCATGATGGGTCTGTGGGGCATTATCCTCGCCAGCATCGTGAATCTCTTCCTGAAGAGTTCTTCGATGGATTTCGTCATCTGCGTGATCGGCGTCATCGTCTTTACCGGTCTGACCGCATGGGATACCCAGAAGCTGCGCCAGATGGGCGAAACTGCCCCCATTGAAGACGGCGTAGCCATTCGCCGCGGCGCCATTCTCGGCGCGCTGACCCTTTATCTCGACTTCATCAACCTCTTCCTCATGCTGCTGCGCCTCTTCGGCAATCGCGACTAGGCACGCAGACATGATCAGGACTGAAGCGGCATAAGGCCGCACGCTCCGCTTCATGACTTTTCCGGGCCGCAGGGCAGTTCCGCCCGGCGGCCCGAATCTTTTTGCTCCGGACGCAGTTTATCATGGCGAAACGGCATATACTTCAGGATCTGCTTTCCCCCCTCCTGTTCCCGCTCTCTCTCATCTATGGAGAGCTTGCGCTCATGCGCCGCTCCACAAAAGAAAGCAGTCCGGTATCCGGCCCGCGCTTCTTCGGCGAACCTCCCGTTCCCTGCGTTTCCGTAGGAAACATCTCCTGGGGCGGCACAGGCAAAACCCCTGTCACCGGCTGGCTGCTGGAGTGGGCGGAGGCGCAGCATCTGCGCGCCGCGGTGCTGACTCGCGGCTACGGGGCGAGGCCGCCGCAACACCCTTTCCGTGTCGGGCCGGATGCCCATGTACGCGAGGCAGGAGACGAACCGCTCATGCTTGCACGCCGCTTTCCTACAGCCACGATCATGGTGGATCCCAGACGCACCCGCGCCGCTGAAAAGCTGATGCTCGAGGCGGAGGAAAGCGAATGCCATCCGCCGGATCTCTTTATTCTGGACGACGGTTTTCAGCATGTTTCCATGGGCAGACACCTTGATCTTGTGCTGATGGATGCCGACGATTTTGCATTTGACCGGCGTTCCAACTGGAACAGAGTCATCCCCGCAGGCACATGGCGCGAACCTCAGCGCGTACTCGATCATGCCGACGCATTTCTGATTAAAAGCACCCGGGAAAAGTGGCCCGAGCTTGCACAGGCCATGACCTTCCGCCTTGCCTCCTACGCAAAACCGGTCTTTGCCTTTGAACTGCATTGTCGGGGGCTGGTACAGTGTTCCCCGAACGACGAACATGTTTCCGAGGAAACTCCCGTACCGAGTCTCATTCCGGCCCCTTCGGAGGACACGCCGCTTCCCGAGGATCTGAGCGGCCCGTATCTGCTTGTCTCCGGCGTGGGCAATCCCGAGCTGGTGAAGGAAACTGCCACTGCCTTCATGGGTGCGGAACCGGCCAGGGTCGCCTGCTTTCCGGATCATCATGCCTATACCAGAGGCGACGCCATTGTGCTGGCCGACTATGACATGCCCGTACTCTGCACGGCCAAGGACGCCGTCAAACTCTCCGGTCTCGGCCTGCCCAGACTTTACGCTCTGGATGTGGAGGCGGATTTTTTTGCTTCTTTAAGCGATTCAAGCTCAACCGAGCGGGGAATTCCCTTCTCCGCATGGTGGAGCAGATGGTGGCGCGAATGGCACACAAATCATATTCTTCCTCTTCCCACAGAGAACACGCCTTGAAAAAACGCGATCTTTCCGCCCTGTCTGAACATTCCCTGCGCGAGGACATTCTGCACGCGCTCGCATCCGGCGCACCTCTTCGTCTGGATGATTTCCTGCGAAAACTGGCTCTTTCGCGCAGAAGCAAACGCACGCTGATCGGAATGCTGCGAACGCTGGAAAGCGAAGGACTCATTGTCTCCATCCGGGGAGGAGCCTGGGCGGCAGCTTCCCGGATGAAAAAAGTACGCGGCGTTCTTTCCATCCAGCGTTCCGGAGCGGCCTTTGCAAGAGTGGAAAAAAGCTCTCCCGGACAGGGAGATGTCTTCATTGCCCCGGAGCATCTCGGCGATGCGTGGGATGGGGATACCGTGGAACTCTCCCTCTTTCCTCCGCAAAAAGGACGCAAGCGGAACGACCGTGGCCCAGCCCTGCATGCGGAGGGGCAGGTGCTTGCCGTTCTGGAACGTCCCCGCCGTGAACTGACCGCCTGCGTACTCCACAACACGGTTCCACAGCCGGAATCACACTGCTCCCGCGTTCTGTGCCGCCCGGCAGATCCCCGCCTGAGACTGGAGCTGCTGACGGATATATCTGCCCTGCCCTCCGTCCCGGAAGAAGGCGAACTGCTCCGCGTTACCGTCGGTCAGCGAATTGACGACACAGCCCCTTCTGCCCGCAGCACGCGCAGGGGGCGGCGCAATCATCGTTCCGCACTACCGCCCCTTCCCTTGTGGTCGGCAACGGCGATCGACTCTCTGGGCAGAGAAGACGACGTCCGCGTTCAGGAGGATCTGACAAAACTCAATCACCGCATTCCGACCTCCTTCCCCGACGACGCGCTGCAGGAAGCGGAACTCTCCGCCGGGCAAGGCATTGGAGACGATTCCGGAAAAGAGACGCTGGAAGATTTACGTCACATTGCTCTGGTCACCATTGACGGCGAAGACGCACGGGATTTCGACGACGCGGTATTTGTCGCGCGGGAGGAAGACGGCTGGAGGCTGCTGGTCGCCATTGCCGACGTTTCCCATTATGTGCGTCCGCGCGGCGCGCTGGATCGCGAAGCCCGCGAACGAGGCAATTCCTATTATTTTCCGACATCCGTAGAGCCCATGCTGCCGGAAGCCCTGAGCAACGGGGCATGCAGTCTGCGCCCGGATGAAGATCGCCGCGCCATGGTTGCCGATATGCGCTTTGATGCTTCCGGCATAATCCGTACTTCGCGCTTTTCAAATGCCGTCATTCGCTCACGGGCACGCCTCACCTATACCCAGGTGGAATACATGCTTGAGAACGGACGTGACGATTCCGATCTTCCGCAGCCCGCGACACATTCCCCGCGTCCCGGCAATATTCCGCCTTCCCGGCCCACGCCGGAGCTGATCGCCATGCTGAAGGAGGCCTCCGGACTGGCCGAAACGCTGATCAAAAGACGTCATGACGCGGGCGCGCTGGATTTCGATCTGCCGGAAGCGGAATTCACCGTTGAGGAAAACCGTGTGACGGGAATCTCCAACCGCAACCGCTTGTTCAGTCACAGACTCATCGAAGCCTTCATGATCGCGGCCAACGAGGCCGTAGCACGTTTTCTCACGGAAAAGGGCGCGCCCTTTCCGTATCGGGTGCATCCCGCTCCCTCCCCGGAAAAGCTGGAAGAGCTGGGGCGCGGTCTCATGGCCACGGGGCTGGATCTTCCTCTGCCCAGACCTGCCGATTTTGCCAGAGATGCAAACTGGCTGCCCGCACTGCTGAACTCCGTGCAGACACGGGAAGATCTCTCGCCGGAGCAGATTTTTCTCGTGAACCGCCTCTGCCTGCGTTCCATGATGCAGGCCCGCTACGATCCGGAAGAGGGCGGTCATTTCGGGCTGGCTTCAGCCTGTTACTGTCATTTCACCTCTCCCATCCGCCGTTATGCCGATCTGATCACCCACCGAGCGCTTAAATACGCGCTCGGTCTTGATACGGGCGGCTCCATCCCCGCAGGGCACAAGCTGCTGGCTGCTACCGATCGCTGCAACGAACGGGAGCGCGCCGCACAGGATGCGGAACGGGAAATTACCCGTCGCTTCGGTTGTCTCCTGCTCCGGAACAGAGTCGGTGAAACATTCGGAGGAGTCGTCTGCGGAGTGACGCATTTCGGCCTGTTTGTTGAACTGGAAGGGATGCCTCTGGAAGGCATGATCCGCGTGGAGAGACTGGGACAGGATTTCTTTGAATACGATGCCGAGCGGCAGGAACTGCGCGGCGTAATCAGCAATATCGCCTACAGACTCGGACAGCGCGTACAGGTGCGCCTTATCGAGGTCAATCCCGGCAGGCTTGAAATCAATCTGGCCTTGCTCAACAGCGTGGCCGCGCCCGCCGGAAGAAGAAAACAGGGAAAAAAATACGGAAAACAACATCCGCGCCGCGAAACTCCGGCCCTTGCGACGCGCTCCGGGGATTCCGGCAGAAAACAACGTCGGGAACGCGGCGCGCGCCATGAGAACCAGGGGCGGCCCCGTACAAGGCGGGGAGGCAGACCTCGGGGCTGAAGCCGCTCGGCGTTGCCCGAATGCTGTGTTGCACGGCAAAAGGCTTCCGCATGAAAAGCTTGACACTTTCTTTTCGTAAGAATAAGAAATGTGGTTCGGCATTATTCCGAAGTATATCCTCCGTCCGCATCCCTCTGCTCCCGGGAAGGACAGGGTAACGACATTATGGCGCGCCCGGCGCGAGTTCATACTTTTTCGCGCTCCGACGCGACGCAGGAGGCAGCAATATGGCCCGCATCACCGTGGAAGATTGTCAGCAGCGTGTGGATAACCGCTTTTTGCTCGTACAAATGGCCATCAAGCGCGTACATCAGTACCGCGAAGGCTATGAACCTCTGGTGGATTCAAAGAACAAGGAAGTCGTCACCGCCCTGCGTGAAATAGCGGCAGGTAAGATTCTTCCGGAAGATCGCCGGTTCTATACTCCCATAGAAGAAGGCAGCACCCCCGTTCTGGATGACTAGTTCCGCAAGGTTCGCATTCTCATGAGTCAGCGCGATTTCTACGAAGTTCTCGGTGTGGCACGCAATGCCAGCGCCGAGGAGATCAAGCACGCCTATCGCAAACTTGCCCTGCAATATCACCCCGATCGCAACCCGGACGATCCCGAGGCTGAGCAGAAGTTCAAGGAAGCTGCGGAAGCCTACGACACGTTGCGGGATCCTGAACGCCGGGCCAACTATGACCGCTACGGCACGGCCGATCCCTTCGGCGCCGGACGCGGGGGCTTTTCCAGCGCGGAAGATATTTTCTCCCAGTTCGGCGATATATTCGGGGATCTTTTCGGATTCGGCGCACGCACGCGCGGCGGCGGCCCCCGTCCGGAAGCCGGAGCGGATCTCCGCTATAATATGAAGATTTCCTTCCGGCAGGCGGCCTCCGGCACAGAAGTGCCGATCAAGATTCCCCGTCATGAGGAATGCGAGGACTGTCACGGCAAGGGAACCGCCCCCGGAACGAATACCGAACCCTGCAAACAATGCGGAGGAAGCGGTCAGGTTCGCCACTCTCAGGGATTTTTCCAAATCAGCGTTCCCTGCGGCGCCTGCGGAGGCCTGGGCTACACCATTCCTCATCCCTGCCCCAAATGTAAGGGAAAAGGCACGATACTCAAAAACCACGAGCTGAACGTGCGTATTCCCGCCGGCGTATACACCGGCGCGCGGCTGCGGCTGCGCGGAGAGGGAGAAGCCGGAGTTCACGGCGGCCCTCCCGGCGATCTTTATGTCGTGCTGACCGTAGAAGACGACAAGACTTTCGAGCGCGACGGCCAGAACCTCATTTACACTACGGAAATCAGTTTCCCGCAGGCAGCTCTCGGGGCACGCATCGAAGTGCCAACCCTTGACGATCCCATAGAGCTTGATATCCCCAAGGGAACGCAAAGCGGCGCGGTATTCCGCCTTCAGGGCAAGGGCCTTCCCTACCCCGGCGAACAGCGCAAGGGCGATTTGCTCATTGAAGTGCGCGTGCTGACGCCGACGAAACTGTCGGAAGACCAGATCCGCATTCTCAAGGAATTTGAGGAAGCTACAAAAGCCAAGGACTCCGGTATCGCCGGTAAAGTCAAAAAGGCAATGAACAAAATCGGCAAGGCAGTGAAAGGTTAAACATCGAATACCGGCAAAAACTTGACATCCCGCATCTTCCGGCATATAGAAGACAACGCGCCAGCTTAGCTCAGATGGTAGAGCAACTGATTCGTAATCAGTAGGTCGTCAGTTCAATTCTGACAGCTGGCTCCATGAATTTCAGGCCCTTACATGCAAGTTGCATATAAGGGCTTTTTTCTTTCCCCACACCATTCCCCACACACAAGATAAAAATGGGGAAAAATAGATAGCAAAAATATATCCCAATTCCGGCAGTGAAAGAGCTTCCCCTTGCCGGTATGTGCATCGGCTGCACCACCCTTGCCATGGGGATCCATAGTATGGACACCCATTTCCATCTAGCTTCAAGACACCAAGTTTTCCCTAGCAGTTTCCCCGCCCTTTTTTTGGGGTCGCACCCTGCTACCACGCCTGCAACCTCTCGCAATCCCTTGCGCCGCCTCACTCCGGCAAGAGAGGAGGTAGCAGCCTTGCCGGAAAAAGTCGCACCCTGCTACCCTGCAACCTGCCCACGAAAAAGCCCGGAGAGGCGTTCACCTTGCCGGGCTTTCCCATGGCTCCATGCCGTGCAATGAACCTGAACTTTTCTGAACTAGTTCCCCGTCCTTTTTTAGGGGGCAACGGTGTTTAGTTGGGTGTTTAGTTTTGCGATGCCTGCGCCTATGTCCTTGGAATAACTTGATTCCTGAAAGTTCAGGGCTACAAATGATTCCGATTGCATTCCGGTGTTGCGTTTGCGTTGTCTTCCCCGGCAAGCCAAGTGACGCCGCGCCTTTCCCGTCCCGCTGGTGTTGCGTTTTCCCTCTCCCGTCACCCGTGAGTGGTAGCGTTTTGCTATGATGGTTAATTTCATTGACGATTCTCCCGTCAGCCTCCTTTTTTAAGCTAACGGTGTTAGCTCAGGTGTTAGCTTTCCCCCAGCTCATCCCTTGTGAAAGACTGCCTGCACCATTCGCAGCGGTATTTCTCCCCATTCCGGCGCAAGGTTCCCACACTCGCGCAATAAGGACACTCACAGTCTTCCAGATTGATTTTCCCGTCCTGTCCTTCCCCTGCCTCATCTTTTCCCGTTTCGCGCCTCTCCGTGCCTTGTGGAGAGACTTTTACCGGCAGGGGTGAGGGCTGATTCCTTTCCCTGCCTTTCAGCCACTCCCACAATTCCCCGATGCTCACACAGGGAACGGAAGGCGTCACCATGACCAGGGGCGCGCCTTCATCCTTCCATTGCCGGACTGCCTTTGCCGATACCCCGAACGCCGCGCCTATCTCCTTCCAGCCATGAGCCAGACATGACGCTGTCAGGGGAGGGAACGTGTGCTGATTCTCCATAACTCACCATATCAGGGATTAAATCAATGAAATCAGCTACGGCATATCACCGTAGGCCGGTTTGGTTCGGAAAGTTTGAGACAAGTCCGAACTTTGCGCCTTTGAACAGGACAATACATTGCTTTCATTCATATATTTTTCTTGGGAGTCCGAACTTTTGAGTTGTAATCAACGAGCTGAAAGTTTAGCGCGTTGAATGATTCCGGCATGGGGAGGGCAACCAATCCAAAGTTGGATGCGTTGAAAACAGTGTGCCCTCGCGCGCGTGCGCGTAGTGATCACCTGTTTGCCGGATTCAGAAGTCACGGGCAAGACTTTCGGGAAAAGTTGACAAGGCACACCCTCACCCCGCAACTTTCCGAGTTTTGAACATGTAACACACAGACATAAAACATCTTTTTCTTTTAGTTCCCGCAACTTTCCACTCTACCGCCTGGCAAAAGAAAAGGCCCCCCGTTCCCGGAGAGCCTTTTCCCATACCTTGAGTTTTATTGAGTAG
>DWXS01000079.1 GCA_019119045.1 Candidatus Mailhella merdavium
GACACATGAATATAGCAGACAGAGATTAAATTTATTTTTCAATTATAGGTTTTAGTTTAAAGAGGTTATCGCCATCCTTCAAAACGAAATCTGACTACCCCTATTTGCTTCAGGTATACGAAACGACATCAAAAGGCCTCATCCGATAAACGGATATACATTTAATCCGCTGAAAATATTGGTACTCTAAGACCAGATTTGAAAGTCATATTTAATGGTATTCAAGATTTTTTAGTTTACTATTGAGTAAATGGCCTTTAAAGGAGGGACGATGCAAAGATGGTGGGGCAAAGAGATCTTCTTCTCGTAAGTTGGGAAATTCCCAACTATGTGAAGATAAATCATTTTCAAGAGCTTCAAATAGCTTAAAGTCTTTTTGTAGCATGTCCCAAGAAAACGGAAATCCGTGAAGAAAGGGTAAAGGGAATTGTTTATTCATGGCTTTTCCCAGCTGAATTATACCACACCATTGAATTTTTCCTAATATGGCTAATGTACTGGGAGGAATGTATACGCCATATGTATTTATATATTTATCAATTGAATCAGATATTATGTTAGATTGATTATGTATAAATTCAAATACTTTACAATTTCTTGTATGCATATTTTGCATAAGATTTACATTTGATGATACATAGTTATAATATTTTTCTGTATATATATATTCTCCAGAATATTCATTAATAGATATTTCTACAAGTTCAGACCAAATATCATTTATAAAACATAAAATATTACTTGCCCTGATAAATGCAATTCTACGAACAGCTCTTGTTTCATCTAATCGTTTTTTGCTTGTAAGAAAATCGATAAAACATACAGTGATAACTGTTGAAATTAGAGAAATAAAAATTTGGAATGGAATTTCTTTGATTTTTTGTATGTCTGTAGCCAAATAATAAATTAAAAATATAAGAATTATACCTATTAAGAAAAAATAGGCATACATAGGCATCGTTAAAAAACGGGACAATTTTCTGCAAGGCATTAAAAATCCCAATAAAAAAAGACAACTATAACTAACTGTTATAGTTGTCTAAAATATGGTGGAGCTGAAGAGAATTGAACTCTTGGCCTCTTGAATGCCATTCAAGCGCTCTCCCAACTGAGCTACAGCCCCACGGCGAAGAAAACATTTGCCCGAAAAGGATGCTGAGGTCAAGCAAAAAAATGCAGGAAAAGGAAATTTTTTTAAAATTTATGTCTAGCATATTGTAATTATATATATTTATAGATAGCTGCGTATGCCGGGAACGGAGGGACGATAAGGGAAAGCCTGCGTACGGCGAACTTGTCGCACGCAGGGGCATGGTTTAGGGTGAGGATTCCGAACGGGTCGGCTTGGAGTCGGCTCGAGGTTAGGTCAGCGAGGAAAATCATGCCGCACAAGACAGTCGAGCATAGTTACAGAGATAAGGATTCCGGCGGCAGGGACGGGGTTCCTGCCGGAACGAGACGGAAGAGCGGGAGTGATGCCCGCGATACGGGGGGCCGTCGCGGAGAATATGTTCCCCGGCGGCAGGGGCGGCACGGAAATCGATTCTCTGCCGGAGAATTTCAGGACAGCGGGCTTTTTCTGCCCATGAGCCGCCGCGACATGGAGCGGCGCGGCTGGGACGAACTGGACGTGCTGCTGGTATCCGGCGATGCCTATGTGGATCACCCGTCTTTTGGGGTGGCTCTTCTCGGCCGCTGGCTGGAGTCTCACGGATATCGGGTGGGCATTGTGGCGCAACCCCGCTGGGATACTATTGAGGATATTGCGCGCATGGGGCGTCCGCGTCTGTTTGCCGGAGTGACGGCAGGCGCGGTGGATTCCATGCTGGCCCACTATACGGCCTTCCGTAAAAAGCGACATGACGATGCCTATACTCCGGGAGGAAAGGCCGGCGCTCGTCCGAATCGGGCGGTAAGCGTCTATGCTTCACTTGTCCGCAGGGCATTTCCGGGCCTGCCGGTGGTTGCCGGAGGAATTGAAGCCTCACTGCGCCGGGTCAGTCATTACGATTTCTGGACGGACAGTCTGCGCAGGTCGCTTCTGCCGGACGCCAGGCTGGATTTAATTGTCTATGGTATGGGAGAATCTGCCATACTGGAGATTGCCCGTCGCCTGGAGGCAGCCTGCACTGCAAATTTTGTGGAGTCTGCCGACATTCTGCCGCGGGAGGAACTCAAGGCTGCTCTGGCCGGGATTCGGGGAACGGCGCGTCTGATCGATATGGCGGAGCTGGACGCTCTGGAAGGCGTGAGCATGGAAGGCGGCGCGCATGTGGAGGAGATTGTCCGCCTGCCTTCTCATGAGGAAATTCTGGCCCGGCCTGTGCTGCTGATTCAGGCAACGCTGCTGCTGGAGCGGCAGGTACATCAGATGCGCGCCCGTGCCGTGCAGGCTCTGGGCGGCGAAGGAAGCTCCGGACGTGCCCGCGGCGTGCTGCTGGAAATTCCCGCCGCGCCGCTGTCCACGGAAGAGCTGGATGCTCTGTACGCTCTGCCTTTTACCCGTCGGCCGCATCCTTCCTACAGGGAGAAAATTCCGGCCGTGGAGATGATGCTGACCAGCATGACCTGTCACAGAGGTTGTGGCGGGGGATGTTCCTTCTGTTCTCTGGCGTTGCATCAGGGCCGCCGCATTGCGTCGCGCAGCAGGGAATCTCTGCTGGAAGAAGCCCGGGCCATGGCTTCCCGCCGTGATTTTTCCGGTTCGATCAGCGATGTGGGCGGGCCTTCCGCCAATATGTGGCGCGCGTCCTGTTCTCTGGAGCCCTCGCGCTGCCGCAGGCCGAGCTGCATGGTGCCGTCCATATGTCCCGGCTTTATCGTGGATCAGCGGGAACATATAAGTCTGCTGCATGAAATCAGGGAAATTCCCGGAGTGCGTCATGTGCGCGTGGCCAGCGGGGTGCGTTTTGATCTGGCCCTGAAACAGGCGGAAGCCCTGGAAGCCTATGCGGGCGAATTTACCGGAGGTCAGCTCAAGGTTGCTCCGGAGCATTGCGCCCCGGATGTGCTGCGCCTCATGCGCAAGCCGGGCATGGAAGAATTTGAGCGTTTTCTTGACGCGTTCCGGAAATATTCGCGCGAACACGGCAAGGAGCAGTATGTTATTCCGTATCTGATGAGCGCCTTCCCCGGCTGTACCGACGCGCACATGCGCCAGCTTGCGGACTGGCTGGCGGAGCGGCACTGGAGTCCCCGTCAGGTGCAGTGTTTCATTCCCACGCCGGGTACGGTGGCTACGGCCATGTTCTATGCGGAGGCTGACATGGAGGGGCGGCCGTTGTATGTTGCAAAAAGCGATGCCGAACGTCTGCGTCAGCATGGAATTCTGCTGGGGACGACCCGGAATGCCGGTGCGGAATTTGACGGGAAGCGGAAAGACAGGGAGCGGCCCGCGCAGGGATGGGGCGAACGGAGCCGGAGGGAGCAGCCGGGAAGGAAGGGGACGCGATGAATACGCCTGAATGTATGCGTTCCGCTGTATTGATGCTGACTCTGGCAGGCCTTTTTCCTCTTGGCGGATGCGCGTGGTTGAACAGCGTCGTATCCGATTCGGAACCATCGCCCGCTGCACCCGGGGAGAGCGTTGCCGCCCGGACTTCTCTTCTGCCCTTGCTTTCTCCGGAAGGAGAACGAAGGCTGATGGAAGCCAAATCGCTGTGGGTGGAGGACGACTGTCAGAACCCGGAATATGCCGCGCTGCTGCTCGATACGGTGCTGGATGAGGCGCCGCATCATGTGGATGCGCTGATCTGGCGGGGCAAGGCTCTGACGGCACAGGGCTATCTTGAAGATGCTTTTGATGATTTGACGGAAGCCGTACAGCTTCTGTCCGGCATGGACAGTTCCCGGAGCGGAGAGCTGCGGGCCCGGGCCTATGCGGGCAGAGCCTACGCTGCGTTGCGTATGGCGCAGACACAGGGAGCGGAGCGCGATCTGGCGTCCGCTCTGGAGGCGGATCCGGCGGAGCCGAGTCAGTATCTCTATCGGAGCGCGCTGGCCTTCCTGCGAGGTAACGATGCCGAAGGCTGTGCAGAACTTGCCCGGGCCTGCGAATACGGAATGTGCGGCGCACAGGAGCGGGCAAAGGCTGAAGGATTGTGCCGCTGAATTTCGGAAACTGAAGAGGATGCGCGACCGGGCAAGGTGTTCAAGCCTGCATGAACGTTGCACAGACTTGCCGTGCAGGGGGGAGGCTGTTCCCGGAAATTGGGGAGTTGCCGAATAAGGTGGCCGTTTTCATCGTTGTTGCTGAACGGATTAAGCGGAGCCGCCGGAGGGCATGACGCTTCCTCCGGCGGCAGACGCTTCTGATCCCCCGTCTGTACGGGGCCGTCATCAACGGCCGTAGTGCGTAGTGAGAACGGCCTTGCCCAGCGTATGCCCGGCGAGGGTAAAGCCTACCATGGCAGGCATGGTTCCGGCGTCAAGCCCCAGTTTGGGGACATCCAGCGCATACAGCGTGAAGATGTAGCGATGGGGCTTGTCTCCCTCCGGCGGGCAGGCTCCGCCGAATCCGGGCGCGCCGAAGTCCGTCAGAGATTGAATGGCTCCGGCAGGCAGGGCGCCCGTTTCGGCCGCGTCCAGGGGCAGGGCGCGGACATCGGCGGGAATATCGAAAACGACCCAGTGCCACCAGCCGCTTCCCGTGGGGGCGTCGGGATCGTAAAGGGTCAGCGCAAAGCTCTGGGTGCCGGCGGGAGGATTATCCCAGGTCAGAGCAGGGGACTGGTTGCCTCCGCTGCATCCGAAACCGGCGTAGACCTGCGCCTCCCGCAGTGTTGCGCCCTCTGCGTAATCGGGGCTGGAAAGCGTGAAGCCGTCCGCAGCCCGGGCGGATGTTGCAGCGCACAGAACAGCGCAGACCAGAAAGATTTTCGACAGAAAACGTAAGGTCATGTGTTTGCTCCTTTCAGGGTAACGGAGCAGGAGAAGTCTGCCCCGGATCTATATCCCGGAGCTGACGATAACGTGAAACAGCAGGGGCGTCGCGCTTCTGTCGGCCTAAAACGCGCCCGTTCCGGCCCTCATGCCGCGGGAGCGGATAACGTCGCCGGGGCTTATGCCGAAGTGTTCCCGGAAGCGCGCCGCAAAACGGGAGGGAGATTGATAGCCGCAGGCTACGGAAATCTGCGCTACGTTGAAGCCGCTTTGCTGTAATAGCCCAAGCCCGGCATGGAGTCTGGCCAGCCGAATGGTTGCGCCGAGGCTTGTTCCGCTTTCTTCCATTCTTCTGCGCAGACTGCGTTCGCTCATGTGCATTCGTGCGGCGATATCCGCAGCCGTCCATGCCTTGCCGGGTTCTTCCTCCACCAGAGCGCGCACGTTGGCCGCCGTATCCCTGCCGTTGCGAAAAAGCGGCAGACCTGCGCCGCGCAGCGCGTAGAGAATCTGTTCCATCTGCATGCGGGCCAGCGCGGCATCATCATGGAGCAGCGTCAGATCAAGAAAGGTATTTAACAGCGTCAGCAGCAGAGGGACGCTTCCGGGACGGGGAGAAGAAGGAGGCAGCAGTGTCGCGCTCCTGGCAAGGATATCGTCGGAGAAGCTGAGTGCCAGAGCAAGATACATTCCTTGTTCATCAGGAATGTTGGTAAGGGTGCAGGCCTGCCCGGCGGGAAAATACAGAAAACAGCCCGTACCGGCGCGATAGGCGTCCACTTCCTTGATCCCCCGCAGAACGAGTACCAGCGTGTCTTCTCCGAGCGTAACGTTGCGCAGGCCGCAGGCACTGATCTGACGCACCAGCCAGCCCCCGGCGGAATGCAGGCGCGACAGATCTCCGGCGGAAAGCTGTCCGAGTCTCCCTGCCAGGCTGTTTATTGCGGGATAGGTTGCAGGATCGGCGTCTATGTGCAGCATGGCAAGCAGTATAGTCCCGTTGTCTCGTTCTGTCATGTCCGGAACATGAGATTTTCCTCCTCTGGCCGAAAGAGGCGCAGGAATGGCCGTTCCTGGCCCGGCGCAAACGGAGATCAGCAAAAAAAGGACGTGAAAATTATCTTTTCCGTGGAAAAAGCCTTCTCCCCTTGACAATACTTGTCGGGTTGCGGCACTTAGAAAGTTCCCCCCTTTGCGAATATTTCGGGGTGTTTTTTGCAGGAAGCGGTTTACAATTTTGTCATTTTTTTATGTGCGGAGGTTTTTCCCATGTCCAAACGTTGGCTGCAAACCCTGGCCTGCGGGATGGTCGCGCTTTTTGCCGCGACGCCTGCGTTCGCCGCGGAAACCCTCAAGCTCGGCGTTGCCGGCGCCCACTCCGGCGAACTGGCTTCCTATGGAACGCCCAGCCTGAACGCCGCCATTCTCGTGGCGGACGAATTCAACGCCAAGGGCGGAGTCCTGGGCAGACAGGTGGAAATTGTGGCACAGGACGACCTGTGCAAGGCCGAAGTTGCCACGGCGGCGGCAACAAAGCTGATTTCCGACGGTGTGGCTGCGGTCATGGGGCATATCTGCTCCGGGCCCTGCAAGGCGACGCTGCCTCTGTACACCAACGCTCACATGATTTCCATGTCGCCTTCCGCAACGACGCCCGCGCTGACCCAGAGCGGGGAAAATCCCACCTTTTTCCGCACCATCGCCAACGATAATGATTCCGCCATCGTGGGCGCGAAGTTCATCGTTGAGGGGCTGAAGCTGGACAAGGTGGCGATCCTGCACGACAACAGCGAATATGGCCGCGGTTATGCGGAAAAGGCCAAGGAAGAACTGGAAAAGAGCGGCAAGACGCAGGTTGTGCTGTTTGAAGCCGTGACCCCCGGCGCCACGGATTATTCATCCGCCGTGCGCAAGGTCGGTCAGTCCAAGGCTCAGGCCCTCATGTGGGGCGGTTATTATCCTGAAGCGGCCAAGATTCTTTCCAATATGTACACGGCCGGTCTGGAAATTCCCATGATTGGCCCCGACGGTCTGAAGGATATGGGCTTCGTGCAGCTGGCCGGCGAGGACGCCGAAGGCGTGTACGCTTCCGGCCCCACGGATACCAGCGCCAATCCTCTGAGCATCTACTATGCGAAGAAGCATCAGGAAAAGTTCGGAACCGCTCCCGGAGCCTTCTTCGATAACGGCGTGGCCGCAACCATTGCGCTGCTCAACGCCATCAACGTGGCCCAGAGTACCGATACCGACAAGATTATGGAAGCTCTGCGTAATACAGAAGTGGATACCCCCATCGGGCGCATCAAGTTCGACGAAAAGGGCGATGCCATCGGCGTGGGCATGTCGATTTACAAGATCGAGGGCGGTCAGTACAAGGAAGTCTTCAAAAACTAGCCTCTGTGTATGAACCGTCTCCGCCGCTGCTTCGGGGCGGAGACGGTTTTCGGCTGCGGGCATGGTTTCGGAATATGGCGTGAAGCCGCGTACTCCCGGAGAGATATGTTCTGCGGGAGTGTTGGCGCATATGCTTCCCCGTTCCGCAACATAATCGCTCCGAATATTCTCTCTTTCCGGGCTTTTGGCTTGCCTCCTGCGGCGAGGGACTGTACTCTGCCGCAAAAGGCAGGCTCTTTTGCCCTTTCCGGGCGACGGCGCACCATCATTCCTGCAAGGCGGACGGGATGGAATTCGATTTTCAATATTTTCTGGGAATTTTTTTCAGCGGCCTGACGCGCGGCAGTATTTATGCTCTTATCGCGCTCGGCTACACCATGGTGTACGGCATTATCGGGCTGATCAACTTTGCGCACGGCGAAATTTACATGCTGGGAGCGTTCACGGCTCTGATTGTGGCCTGCATTCTCGGCGGTATCGGCCTGCCCTGGTGGGGCATCCTGATAGTTGCCGCGCTGGTGGCCATGGTCTGGTGTTCGGCCTATGGCTATACCATAGAAAAGGTGGCCTATAAGCCCCTGCGCGGAGCTTCCCGTCTGGCTCCGCTTATTTCCGCCATAGGCATGTCCACCTTTCTTCAGAACTATGTGCAGCTTGCGCAGACCTCCAACTCTGTGCCCTTTCCCCGCCTCATTCCCCGGCGTTTCACCTTTCTTCAGGAAATGGGCAACTTCATGTCCCCCGGGGATTTCATCGTTCTGATGACGAGTTTGCTGATTATGGTGGCTCTGGCTCTGTTCATCCGCTATACCAAAATGGGCAAGGCCATGCGCGCCACGGCCCAGAACCGCAAAATGGCCATGTTGCTCGGCATAGACGCGGATCGCATCATTTCCCTGACCTTTATCATCGGCTCCGCGCTTGCCGCGCTGGGGGGGACGCTCATTGCCGCCCGAACGGGCCAGGTGGGATTTGCCATCGGTTTTCTGGCCGGGATGAAGGCCTTTACGGCGGCTGTTCTCGGCGGAATCGGCTCCATTCCCGGAGCCATGCTGGGCGGCCTTGTGCTTGGTCTGGCGGAGGGCTTCACCGCCGGGTATCTTTCCAGTGACTATGAGGACGTACTGGCCTTCGCTCTGCTCGTACTCATCCTCATACTCCGACCTGCCGGGCTGCTCGGCAAGGCCGCGATCCAGAAGGTGTAGCCCATGAATGCCACAATGAAAATTCTGCTTCGTTCTGTCCTGATCAGTATCTGGTTCGTGGTGCTGACCTTTCCTGTTCTCTGCGTCAAGGTGGCCGCACGTCAGAACACGGTGACCGTTCTCTGGGAACGCGCCGTCGGCATGTTTGTCGTGATGATCGTCTGTTCGCTGCTCTGGCTGTGGTATTTCCACCGCAAGGAGCAGGGAGCTGACGCCGGAACTTCTGCCGTGAGAAGGGCCTTTGCCGGTCTGTCCGAAACCTGGCGGGGGATGACCTCCCGTCGTTCCGTATCGGTATCCGGACTGGGGCTGCTGCTTGCGGTCGGGCTGCTGCTGCCCCTGGTCGGTTCCATGTATCAGACCACCATTTTCGCCAACGCCTTTCTTTATGTCATGCTGGCTCTGGGGCTGAACATCGCCGTCGGCATCGCCGGCCAGCTGGTGCTGGGATACGCGGCCTTCTATGCCATCGGGGCCTATACCTACGGTCTGCTGAACCAGTATTTCGGCCTGGGGTTCTGGGTCTGTCTGCCTCTGGGAGGCCTGCTTGCCGCCCTTGCCGGGCTGCTGCTCGGATTTCCCGTCCTGCGTCTGCAAGGCGACTATCTGGCCATTGTCACGCTCGGTTTCGGGGAAATTGTCCGCCTGCTGCTCACCAACCTTCGGGACTTCACCGGCGGTTCCGAAGGCGTGGCCGGTATTCCCCGGCCTGCCTTCTTCATGGAGCTGTCGCCGGAACAGTCCATGAACTATATGTATTACCTCACGCTGGCAGCCATGATTGTCACCATCGTGGTGGTGGCCCGGCTCAAAAATTCACGAGTGGGGCTGGCTCTTCAGGCTCTGCGGGATGATGAAATCGCCAGCGAGGCCATGGGTATCGATCTGCGGGCGGTCAAACTTCAGGCCTTTGCCCTCGGTTCCTGCTGGGCAGGCTTTGCCGGCGTGCTGCTGGCCGCGCGCATCAACTTCATCAGCCCGAGCAGTTTCACCTTCATGGATTCGGCCATGGTGCTGTCCATGGTGGTTCTCGGAGGCATGGGGTCGATCAGCGGGGTTGTTGTGGCCGCTCTGGTGCTGACGCTGGCTCCGGAATATCTGCGGGCCTTTTCCGAATACCGTATGCTGCTTTTCGGCGCGCTCATGGTGCTGATGATGATCTTCCGCCCGCAGGGCCTCATCCCCAGCCGCAAGCGTGAATATGCTCCGGCGGGAGCGGATGCTTCCGAATCTGCTCATGCCGTTGAAGGAGGCCGCGCATGAATCCTTCCGCACAGCATCCTGTTCTCCGGGTCAGCTCCCTGTCCCGCAATTTCGGAGGCCTGCGCGCTCTGAACGACGTGGATCTCGATATCCGTGCCGGGGAAATTGTAGCCCTTATCGGGCCTAACGGCGCGGGTAAAACTACCTTCTTCAACTGTGTGACCGGCATTTACGTCCCTACGGAAGGCGAGGTCTATGCCTGTCGCCCCGGTATGGAAAAGCCTGTCCGCCTCAACGGGATGAAGCCCTTCCGCATCACGGAGCTGGGCCTTGCCCGTACTTTCCAGAACATACGCCTTTTTTCCAGCATGACCGTGCTGGAAAACGTGATGATCGGACGCCATTGTCGGACGCATTCAGGAATTTTGGGCGCGATCCTGCGGGATGCACGAACCCGTGCGGAGGAGCAGGACAGCGCGGATCGCGCTTACGAACTGCTGAAGGAACTCAAGCTGGCCGAACACTGGAAGGAGGATGCCCGCAATCTTCCCTACGGCGCGCAGCGTCGGCTTGAGATTGCCCGCGCTCTGGCTACGGAGCCTTTTTTGCTGCTGCTGGACGAACCCGCCGCGGGAATGAATCCGCAGGAAACTCTGGAGCTGAAGGAACTGGTTCTGGAACTCAGGGAAAAGTTCAGCCTTTCCGTGTTGCTCATCGAACACGACATGGGCATGGTGATGTCGCTCTCCGATCGGATTTTCGTCATGGAGTACGGGGCCCGGATCGCGGCCGGAACGCCGGAGGAGATCCGCCACAACCCTGAAGTCATCCGCGCCTATCTTGGGGAGTCCGACAATGCTTGAGCTTCGCGACGTATGCACCTTTTACGGCAATATTCCCGCGCTGCACGGCATCAGCCTCAAGGTGAACGAGGGAGAAATCGTCACGCTGATCGGGGCCAACGGGGCGGGCAAGACCACAACCCTGATGACCATATGCGGCGCCATTCATGCCAGAAGCGGAGAGATTCTTTACGACGGCAAGGCCATACAGCGTATGCGGCCGAATCAGATCGTTCGTCTGGGTATCAGTCAGGTTCCGGAAGGAAGACTTATCTTTCCGGAGCTGACCGTGCAGGAAAATCTGGATCTCGGTGCCTTTCTGCGCAACGACAAGGAAAATATCCGGCGGGATATGGATTATATTTTTTCCCTATTTCCCATTCTCGCCCAGCGTCGTCGTCAGGCAGGGGGAACGCTCTCCGGGGGAGAGCAGCAGATGCTGGCTATTTCCCGTGCGATCATGGGACGCCCCAGACTGCTTCTGCTGGACGAACCCTCTCTCGGGCTGGCGCCCATCATCATTCAGCAGATTTTCAGCATCATTCAGAAAATCAATCATGACGGCACGACGGTGTTTCTTGTGGAACAGAACGCCAACCAGGCGCTCAAGATCGCGCATCGCGGCTACGTGATGGAGAACGGTCGGGTTGTCATGGAAAACAGCGCCGAAGCCCTGCTCAACGATCAGGCTGTGCGTCGGGCCTATCTCGGCA
The DNA here is from genome assembly GCA_019119045.1 of Candidatus Mailhella merdavium. Taxonomy (GTDB): domain Bacteria; phylum Desulfobacterota; class Desulfovibrionia; order Desulfovibrionales; family Desulfovibrionaceae; genus Mailhella; species Mailhella merdavium. The sequence goes on from DWXS01000079.1 coordinate 11,239, forward strand.
TGTAGAATATCATGGCGTCTTCCATTCTGATTATCGACGACGAAGAGGGCATACGCCTCTCTCTGCGCGGCATTCTTGAGGATGAGGGCTACGTCGTGGAAGAGGCTCCCTCCGCCGAGGAAGGTCTGCAAAAGGCGGAGGCGCATCCTCCGGACATGATATTTCTCGATATCTGGCTGCCGGGCATGGATGGACTGGAAGCTCTGGATCTGCTCAAGCTGCGCTTCCCCGATGTGCCCGTGGTCATGATATCCGGGCACGGCAGTATCGAAACTGCGGTGGGCGCACTGCGCCGCGGAGCGCACGACTTCATCGAAAAGCCCCTGTCTCTGGAAAAAATCCTGCTGCTTGTCCAGCACACGCTGGAAATGGGCGAATTGCGCAGGGAGAACAGGGCATTGCGCGCCGCAATGGATCAGGGAGAGGACGAAATTGTCGGGCAGTCCCCTGCCATGACCGAATTCCGGCAGGAGCTTATGCATGTGGCCCCGACGGATGCCTGGGTGCTGATCACGGGGGAAAACGGCACGGGCAAGGAACTTGCTGCGCGCGCCGTACACCGCAACAGCAAACGGGCGGATGCTCCTCTGGTTGCGGTGAACTGCGCGGCCATACCGGATGAACTGATAGAGAGCGAGTTGTTCGGGCACGAAAAAGGGGCCTTTACCGGAGCAGACAGCACCCGGGTCGGGAAATTCGAACTTGCGCATAAGGGCACGCTGTTTCTTGATGAAATCGGGGACATGAGCCTGCGGACACAGGCAAAGATTCTGCGCATTCTTCAGGAACAGAGTTTTGAGCGCGTCGGTGGAATGCAGACGCTCAAGGTCGATGTGCGCGTCATTGCCGCGACCAACAAAAATCTTGAGGAAGCCATCGCCCGCGGGGAATTCCGGGCAGATCTCTATTATCGACTGAAGGTGTTTCCTCTGCGTCTTCCTCCTCTGCGCGAAAGAACGGAAGATATTCCCCTGCTGCTGGCGGCCTTTGCCGCACGCATGAACAGACGCGGTCTGACGCCTCCCGTGTTTTCGGCTATGGCAGTAGAGGCCCTGAAACGCTGGCCATGGCCGGGGAATGTGCGGGAGCTGGCTCATCTGGTGGAACGCTTGAGCATCCTGCATCCCGGAGCTATAATTGAACCGGCCGGACTTCCTGCGGAAATGAGAAGCGGGGTCGCTTCTGGAAAAGTTCCGTCGCCTGCTCCCTCTTCCCCGAAACTCTCTTCTTCCTCTCCCGAAGAGGAAAAAAAGGACGCCGGGCTGGAGCAGTTTCTTGATCCGGATATGGATTTCAAGAGTGCAAAGGCGGCGTTCGAGTCCTGGTATCTGGAGAGGAAGCTTGAGGAAGCGGGGGGCAACATCACCCGTCTGGCTGAGCTTGTCGGGCTGGAACGCAGCTATGTTCATCGGAAGCTGAAGGCCGGAAGATGTGGGGAGCATAAGAGCCGCTGAGACGCTTTGACTGTGCGTTCGTCACGGCGTACTGAAGGGAAAGCGGGGAGCGTCGGACGGACTCCCGGAATGATTTGCCTGCGGGAGGGCGGGCGGAGGAAAGGCGCACAATGGCGATCAATGAGGCGGCCATACGGGCCAGGCAGAAACAGTACGAGGACACGATCATCGATTTCGTTAAGGATCAGAAAGGTCACTTTCTGGCCGTGACTGACGATCTGGCCTTTCTTTCCGTATTGCGGACGGTGTTGACCAAGGATCTTGCGTTGACTTCTCCCGACTTACTGAACTGGATTCCCGAGCCGGTACAGCTGCTCAAGGAATTCCGCAAGGAGGAAGAAATCAGCCCGAATATCGTGGTCTTCATGGAGCGCACGATTCTCGGACAGGATCTCACCTTTCTTGTACGTCAGCTGAAGGAAGCCTACCCCAAGATATATGTCGTGATGCTGGGGGTGGAAATCGAACAGGCGCGCATAATGTATCTGCACGAAGTGGGTGCGGACAATTTCATAACCAAGCCCGTTTCCGCCAATACCATTATTGAAAAGCTGGCCAGCACGATTAAGCCCCAGAGCAAGCTGGGACAGGTACTCGATCTGGCAAAGGGGCTGCTGGAGCAGGGCAATGCCGAGAAGGCGCGCGACGTGGCGCGTCAGGTGCTGGAACTCAAGCCCGGCAGTGCGGCCGGATATATGGTGCTGGGCGACGCCGAAAAGGCTCTGGGCAATACGCAGGCTGCGAAGGAAGCCTATATTTCCGCAAGCCAGAATGCCGATTTGTATCTGGAACCTCTGCACAAGCTGGCCAGTCTGGCGCGGGAGACGGGCGATGCGGACGGCTGTTACGAATATCTGGAAAAGCTGGACAAGCTTTCGCCGCTGAATTCTGAGCGCAAGCTCAATATGGGGGAACTGATGCTGGAAAAGGGCGATTTTGCCAAGGCGGAGGAAATGTTTTCCGCCGCTGTCGCCCAGGTAATCAGAGACGCCATGGTGAATATCGGGAGCGTGGCGGAGCGTATTGCCGCAGCATATGGAGAGAAGAATCCCGAACAGGCCGTCATGTTTCTTCGCAAGGCTCTGGAAGCCAAGGGCAAATATCTGACCCGCGACGATGTCAGGCTGTTCAACAAGCTGGGTATTGCGCTGCGTCAGCAGGGCAAATGGCAAGAGGCCATAGAGGAATACAACAAGGCTCTGCGCGTTGCTCCCCGGGACGAAAATCTTTATTACAATATCGGTATGGCGTATGCGGAGGGACGACAGTTCCGCAACGCGCGTCTGAGCATGACGGAAGCTCTGAAGCTGAATCCGGATCTTATCCGTACTTCAGCAGGGATAGCGTTCAACATCGGTTTTGTCTTCCTGCAGGCGGATGCCAGAGAGCAGGCCCGCCGCTGTCTTGAAACTGCTCTGGAACTCAACCCCGGCATGGAACAGGCGCAGCGCGCCCTGCTCAAGCTGGGCCTTTGACGGGGTGCCATGTGGCCGACAATCACAAAACTGTTAAAACCATAGCGGAAATCAATGCGCGCATACGACAGGGCAAGGCCGTGGTTCTTACGGCGGAAGCCATGACCAAGGCCGTGCGCGACATGGGGCCTGAACTTGCTGCCCGGGAAGTGGATGTCGTGACCACGGGCACCTTTTCTCCCATGTGTTCTTCCGGTCTGTTCTTCAATTTCGGCCAGCCGGAACCTCCAGTGATCCGTGCTTCCCGCATCTGGCTCAACAATGTCCCCTGTGCCGGCGGACTTGCCGCGGTAGACGGCTTTATCGGCGCCACGGAACCGACGGAGGACGACCCTCTGAACAAGGTGCATCCCGGGCGTTTCAGATATGGGGGCGGGCATGTGATCGAGGATCTTGCCTCGGGCAGAACGGTGCATCTGCGGGCGGAAAGTTATGGTACGGACTGTTATCCCCGTCGCTCTCTTGAAAAGGACGTGACGTTGGATGATCTGCCCTGGGCGCAGCTGGTCAATCCCCGTAACTGCTATCAGAATTACAATGTGGCGGTGAACGGAGGTAAAAGGATTGCCTATACCTATATGGGGCCGCTCAAACCGGGGATGCGCAACGCCAACTATGCCACAGCCGGCTGCCTGTCTCCTCTGTTCAATGACCCGTATCTGCGTACCATAGGTCTGGGAACGCGCATTTTCCTGGGAGGCGGCGTTGGGTATGTGATAGGCGCGGGGAGCCAGCATGTGGAAGAGCCGCAGCGTGCGCCAAACGGCATTCCGTTGACCGCTGCCGGTACGCTCATGCTCAAGGGCAATCTCAAGGGGATGAATGGACGTTATCTGCGCGGCCACTCCTTCCTCGGCTACGGATGCACTCTGGCTGTGGGCGTGGGGATTCCCATTCCCATTCTCGATGCGGAAATGGCGGCCTTCACCGGCGTTTCCGATGCGGATATTCTCATGCCGGTCAAGGATTACGGACTTGATTACCCCAACGGCGTGAGCAGGGTGATCAGGCATGTCAGCTATGAGGAACTGCGCTCCGGGGAGATAGAAATTGAAGGGCAGAAAGTGGAAACGTCTCCTCTGACTTCCTATTCCATGTCCCGCGAAGTGGCGGAAAAACTCAAAAGCTGGATCGAATCGGGAGAATTCCTGCTGAGCGAACCTGTGGAACCCATTCCTTCACGCTGAATTGTCCGGTGTTCCACCGGGCGGCATCTCTGAACTGGAAAGGCCGTTCGCAGCAGGCGGGCGGCCTTTTTTTGCATCCGACTCGGGCCGGGGAGACGGAACCTCGCGTCTTTTTTTCAAGCTTCTGACTCGCCGGAACCCAGAAGCATTTCCGCCAGACACGCCGGAAGATAATGCCGCTCATCTGTCGGAGTATTTTGTCCGGCCGGGGAGACAAGCAAACGCCTGTCGGGCTGTGTCGGCCCTTTCCCGTGCAGGCAGGCCTCGCGGCACGATACGGGAATTTTACGAGGCTGTGTTATCCATTAGAGCATGTTGTTTTGAATATGTCTGCAAGTCGGGACGCTGTGTTCCAGCTCGCAGCTCTGCCGGAGCTTGTTCTGCAGGCCATGCCTGTATACCCTGCGGGCCGCCCGTCGGGTGTCTATGCCGTAAGTACCTTGCGGCGACTCCGGTGTCGTGGAATAGCCTCGCCTTGCTTGACTCCGGGAGCATGTTCAAGACGAACATGCTTTGCTGCCCTGTCTATGTTGGAATGCGAAAGTTTTTCCGCAGTTTTTCCGCCGCTCAGCCGACAGAGAGGGGTGCCCGGTTTTTTTTCGCGGAGGATGCGGTGGAGTTCTCATTCATATCCGCAATTTCCTTTTGCAGAAATTCAAGAAATGTTGCTGCAGCCTTGGAAAAAATCTGGTGCTTTTTCCAGGCGATATCAAGCCCTACTTCCAGACGCGGTTCCAGAGGACGGAAACAGAGAGGACTGTTTTCGGATACGGAAATGATGCCGTCCAGACCAAGCGCGTATCCCATGCCCTCTTCCACCATGAGGGCGGCATTGAACAGCAGATTGTAGGTGGTGACGATATTCAGGTGTTCTACGCCCTCCCCCATCCAGCCGGAAATTTCGTTTTTGACCATGGGCTGATTGGAAAATATCAGCGGAAGATTCCGCAGATCGGACGGGGTAACGGCAGTCCGGGACGCAAGGGGGCTGTCTCTGCGCATCAGGACGCCCCAGATATCGCTTGTCGGGAGCTTGATGAAATCGTATTTTGAAAGATCCACGGGTTCGATGAAGACGCCGAAGTCGACAAGGCCCTCATCCAGACGTTCCCGGACATCTTCTCCCTGTCCGCTGAAGAGGTGATAGGTAACATCTGGGTGGATTCTTTGCAGTTTGCGGGCCGCCCGGGCAAGAATCCGCATTGCTTCGGTTTCGCCGCAGCCTATATAGACGTCGCCGCTGATGTGTTCTTCCGGCTTACTGAACGCCGATTCGGTCTTTTCCACCAATGCGATGATTTCCTGTGCCCTTTTGCGCAGGAACAGGCCCTCTTCCGTGAGGGAAATTTTCCGCTTGCCCCGCAGAAACAGCGTTTTTCCCAGTTCCTCCTCGAGTTCCATCATCTGCCGGGAGAGCGTGGGCTGGGTGACATGTACGGCCTGCGCCGCTCCGGAGATACTTTCTTCTCTGGCTACGGCAAGAAAATAGCGTAGAACCCTCAATTCCATGAACTCCCTCCACTTTGCCGGATACCGGTTTAATTTATCATGCGTACAGGGTATGGTAAAGTATTCAATATAAGTATTTGCTATTGTTTATGGTCTCTCATAGAGAATGGGAACGTATTCAGAAGCGTGAATCTGTCTTCAGCCTAGAGAAAGAGTCTCTGTCATATATTCGTCGCATGGGGGGAGGGTATGAGCATGACGGAACGGCAGGTGTATCGCCGGCCTGTATGCCTCCTTTCTCTGCGGAATAAATTCGTTTTGCACGAATAAAAAAGGAAGAGCCCAGGGCGTATGCAGAGGTTTTCCGGCGTATGTCTGAAAAAACGCAGTGTTTTCCCTGTCGCGGGCGTGTATGTCTCGGCGGAACCGTCATTCCGGGCGTGCAGCCCAGATCTATGCCTGAAGCATACGGTTGCTTCCGGTCGCTGCGGCAGGAGCATTGCCGGGATACTGAAAGCGTTTGCCTCGAGTGCATTCTGTTGGGAGAGGGGGAGCCTGTGCCGCCGTCAGGCGCGGCAAAAAGTTCGGCTGAGTTGCGGTGGATTTTTGGGAAGCATCTCTTCTGCCGTCGGAATAGGGCGCAAGCGGGGGGATGCTCATCTTGTTTTGGGGCATGACGGGCAGTTTTGATCCGTCTGAATAAAAACATGGTGGGATAGATACGGCTTTCAGGGGGCCGGTCTCCTGTCCGGGATATCAGATATGCAACAGGAACTTTTTCGTGCGGGTAAAGCGCACTGGTCTGCGGTATTTTCCCTTTTCATGGGTGTTATGGCGTTGATTTCCGCCGAATTCATTCCCGTAAGTCTGCTGACGCCCATTGCGCGGGATCTGTCCGTTTCCGAAGGAGCGGCCGGGCAGACCGTTACGGCTGTCGGCGTGCTTGCCGTGCTTTCCAGCCTGCTGCTGCCTCCGCTGACTCACAATATAGACAGAAGGAAAGTCCTGCTGACGCTTTCCTGTCTGTTGATTGTTTCCTGCGTGCTGATCGGCGTGGCGCCCGATTATTACATCATGCTGCTGGGCCGCGCCCTGCTCGGCGTTTGCGTGGGCGGCTTCTGGGCTCTGGCTTCCTCCGTTACCTTGCAGCTTGTTCCGAGCAAGGATGTGCCGCGTGCCCTGAGCATTGTCTATGCCGGGGTGTCCGTGGCGACAATCATTTCCCTGCCCGTGGCAAGCTGGCTGGGGCATCAGATAGGCTGGAGAAATGTCTTTTTCCTTGGTGCGGGGCTGGCCGCCGCAGGGGGATTCTGGCAATACTGCACCCTGCCTGTCCTGCCCGCGAGAGCCGGTAACGGATTTCGGGGTATGTTCGCTCTGCTCGGCAGCGGATGGACGCTGGCCGGATTTTTGGGCACCATGTTGAGTTACGGCGGCTATCATGTGTTCTTTACCTATCTGCGACCTTTTCTTGAACTTGATATCGCACTGGGGGCCGGTACCGTGTCGCTGACGCTGCTGGCCTTCGGCATTGCAAACATGCTGGGGACGGTGGTTGCAGGGGCCCTGATCGGCCGCTTTTTCCGTGCGTTCATGATCGGCGTTCATCTGTCCTTCACGTTCGTAGCCCTTGTTCTGTTCTTTCATCAGGGAGCATCAAGTGTGGGAATGATTCTGGCCGTGCTGTGGGGATTCATCTTCGGCTTCATTCCCGTGGGCTGGTCGACATGGATTGCCAGAACTCTTGCCGACAGAGCCGAACTGGCAGGGGGACTGTCCGTTGCGGGGACACAGTTTGCCATAGGCCTTGCCGCTGCCGTGGGGGGCGTTATGTACGATCATCAGGGAATCGGCGGTATTTTTCTGGCCGCTGCCGGAATCAGTGCCCTGGCTGCTCTTATGGTTGCCGTCAGTCTGCATCTGTTTGTGCGCAGTACAGGGAAGATGCTGTAACGCAGCCTATTGGTGAAAGACGGAGAGGAGAAACTGATATGAATATATTTCATGGAATACTGGCTGCGGGACTGCTGGTGGTCATGGGCATGCCCGCATTTGCGCAGGACACAGGGAGGCATTTTCCGGCTCCGGATACGGTCAGTCCGCAATTGAAGCAGATGATAGATGCGGCTCCTCCCGCCTACTGGAACGCACATCCCGGAACAACGGAGGAATGGAAAGCCTGGGCTTCATCTCTGGCGCAGGAAGCTGTGAAAGGGCTCCCCGAATTACGGGAAAAACTTGGTGTTTCCGTTATAAGGAGTGAAATGGGCGGTGTGCCGGTGTTCATCTTTACCCCGGAGGATTTGCCGGAAGCCAACCGCGATCGCGTGCTGTTGAATCTGCATGGCGGCGGCTATGTCCTCGGAGCGGGAGAGTCCGGAACGCTGGAAGCCGTTCTTATGGCAGGGATGGGAAAGTTCAAAGTTGTGTATGCGGATTACAGAATGGCTCCGGATTTCCCCTGGCCGGCGGCCATTGATGACGCCATCGCGGTATATCGCGAACTGCTGACCACAACGGCGGCGGAGAGCATAGGTGTGTTCGGCACATCCACGGGGGGCGGCATGACGCTGATTCTTGCTATGCGCGCGCGGGAAGAAGGTCTGCCTTTGCCGGCGGCCCTTGCTGCCGGAACGCCGTGGACGGACTTGAGCAAATGCGGTGATACCTATGCGACCAATGAGGGCGTGGACAATATTCTGGTCAGCTACGACGGCTGGCTGGGAGACGCCGCCAGGCTCTATGCGGCGGGTCATGATCTCCGTGATCCCATGCTTTCTCCTGTTTACGGGGATGTCAAAGGCTTTCCTCCCACGATGCTGACTTCCGGCACCAGAGATCTCTTTCTCAGCAATACGGTGCGCATGCATCTGAAACTGCGTGAGGCCGGCGTTCCGGCAGATCTGATGGTCTTTGAGGGCATGTCGCACGCGCAGTATCATATGTCGGCGGATGCGCCGGAAACGCAGTTTCATTTTCGTGAAGTCGGGAAGTTTTTCGATCGTTATCTGAAGCAACGCTAGGTAGTGTTTACACGAGATTTGTGTTATAAGAAGCGCAATTCTGCAAGGATGTGCTTATGACGAATCCTTAAGGCCGCCATGACATCTCAGATGCCGCATGGGCCTTATTGGAACCTCATCTGCCTGACAAAACGGGCAATGGGGAGGTGTAGAAAGGATAATCGCCTCTTCATCAATGCCGTCTTCCGGATATTGCGTATCGGCGCGCCGTGGCGAGATTTGCCGCCGGAATATGGCAAATGGGGAACCGTTCACCAACGCTTTATTCGTTGGCGAGGCAAGCGGATATGGGAAAAACTTCTTGAAATATTGATCGACGAACCAGATTTTGAATGGTTGATGATCGATACCGGCCATTGCCCCCACATGCGGATTGGACGTTCTCTTCACCTATTGAATATTCTTCCAAAACCATGCTGATTGATATCAAAATTGAAAAAATGGTGGAAAAAATCTATGAAAACGCCAAATAGATTAAAAATAATATTTTTTATTATCTATACAATTGCCGTTTTTACAACGGGATATTATGCATCTTCTTACAAAGATGCTATTATCTATCGACTTGATGATCCCTTAGAAGCGGAATACATTGGAAATGACGGAGAGAAGCAAGAATTTATATTTGATGTATTTCGTTATGGAAGAATGCCCATTTCCTACATGTCACTTGATGCTGATGCGCAAACTTCCAAAATCCTTGATCTTTTGTTTACCCATAACACTGCGAAAGAAGGGGTCACTGTTGCTCCCGGAACACCCTATACCACAAAGGTATTTGTCGTTGGCAATGGGAATACGCTTTGTCTTAATCCCGTCTTGAGAGCCATGCTTGATGTAGATGCCCTCTAAGAGCAGGTGTTCTGTCACCTCTCATCGTAGACTTTTATTCTTCGCGCTGAATGGGTACACTTTTCCATATAGATTATCGCGCAAATGTCCTACGAATTGAAAGCAAACTTGAAAGTTGAAGCATGACTCTATGAAAATGCCAAGTATATTCAAAAAGTTTATTTTTTTTGTATATACAATCGCTATTTTTATATTTGGATGCTATATATACAGCTATAAAGACAGAATTGTCTATTGGCTTTCAGCTCCTAAATCGTCTGAGTACATTGGAAATAATATTGATAAGCAAGAATTTATATTTGATGTGCAGCATCACGGAAGAATTTCTGTTTCCTACAAAGCCTTCAATGCCGATAGAGAAACGGCGAATATAGTTCATTCACTGTTTCTTCTCAATAAACAAAATTTTGCCGTTTCCCCGAAAACCCCTGATACGACACTAGTATATATCGTTGGCAAGAAAAAGTGGCTGCTTCTGAATCCCGCGCTCAAAGCCATGTTGAATATATATTCTCCATAACGACGGTATGAAAGTCACTAGTAAAAAGTGTTAAGCCGGCGATCAGTACACGGGGAGCGTATGCAGGGAGGGAACTGTCCGGCAGGATTCTCCCTTGGAGCCGTGGGGGGATCGATATACAAGGCCCCGGAACCGCATCTGGTTCCGGGGCCTTGTATGTTATATCGGAGCTGTAGACTCAGGCGGCAGGAGTTTTTGCCGATTCTTCCGCAGGCGTTGCATGTTCCGTCGCTTTTGCATCGTCTTCCCAGCCTCCGCCGAGAGCCATGCACACATTAACAATGGAGGAAAGATGCAGGGCGCGCATACTTGCCAGCTGAATTTCCGCATCAAACAGCGAGCGTTCGGCGTCCAGCACGTCCAGATAGGAGGCATAACCGTTATCATAGCGCAGACGGGCCAGTTCCGTGGCCTTACGCAGGCTGTCCACGGATTCGCTCAAGGCTCTGACAACATATACGGAGCGATCCTGGATGACGAGAGCGTCCCGTACATCCTGGAAGGCCTGCTGTACAGCGAGGATGTAGTTTGCGGCCGCTTCGCGCTGAGCGGCTTCGCTGGCCTTCACATTGTTGGAGATGCGTCCGAAGGTGAGGATGGGCAGGTTTATGGCTCCGCCCAGACTCCAGATATTCGTGCCGCCTTCAAAAAGCTGATCGAGTTCGGAACTTTGCGAGCCGAGCTGTCCGGTCAGGGAGATGGAGGGGAACCATTCCGCTTTTGCCGCACCTATCTTGAAGTTGGCCGCCCGCAGCAGAGCCTCCGCCTGAAGCAGGTCGGGGCGGCGTTCCAGCAGATCGGAAGGCATACCCACGGGCAGTTGCGGCGCGCTGGGCATGGCATCCAGTTCAAGGCCGCGTTCCGGGGAGCTTTCAAAGATATCGCGAGGGGAACGGCCGGTCAGTACCATGAGCGCGCTTTCCGCCGTGGCAACCTGATACTGGGCGGTGTACAGGCTGGCCCGCACGCTGTCCACTTCCGTTTTGGCCCGGAGAAAGTCCAGTTCGCTGATCAGCCCTTCGTCGTATCTGGCCCGGTAAATTTTCAGGGCTTCTTCGCGGGAGGCCAGCGTGCGCTTGGCAATGGCAAGCTGGGCGTCATAGTTCCTCAGGCTTATATAGGCGTTGGCCGTTTCCCCGGCAAGGCTGAGGAGCATACCCCGCTGACCTTCCTCCGAGGCCAGCAGCTGTTCACGGGCGGCCGCGGTGGTATTGCGTACCTTGCCCCAGAAATCCAGTTCCCACGCAGCCTGAAGTCCGAGAGAGAAGGAATTGTTGATGCGGTTCGGGCCCGGGACATTCCTGCCCAACATGTTCATGATGTCGCTGATGCCCTGACCTGCCGCGATATCGTTTTCCGTCACCTGAGCGCGCCCTGCGCTGCCGGAGCCGGAAAGCGTCGGGAAGTAGGCGGAGCGCGCCACTCCCAGCTGGGCTCTGGCCTGATCCACTCTGGCCACGGCTGCCGCAAGGTTCTGATTATGCAGCAGGGCCTGTTCCACCAGTTTGTTCAGTACGGGGTCATTGAAACGTTTCCACCACTGAACTTCCAGACTGTTTTTCGCCATGGGCAGGTTATAGGGAGCCTTGCTCCATGTTTCCGGCAGCTCCACCTGCGGACGAGTGTACTCCGGTGCGAAGGAGCAGCCGGACAGAGCCATGCCTGAAAGCAGGCAGAGTATCGCGCCCGTGCGTCGGAATGCAGTACCATTCATGTCAGTTCCCCCGTCATTCGGCCTGTTCGCCGGAGTCTTTGCGTCCGCGTCCCAGTTTTTCGGCTGCGGACATGATTGCCTTATAGAAGAAGGGTACGATGAGCGGCGCAAGCGTGGAAGCCGCCAGCATCCCGAAGACCACGCTGATGCCGATGGCCCGGCGGCTGGATGCGCCTGCACCCGTGCTGATGGCCAGAGGCACACAGCCGAGGATGAAGGCCAGCGAAGTCATGATGATGGGACGGAAGCGCAGCTTTGCGGACTCCACGGCCGATTCGATGACGCTCATTCCCTGTTTGTGCAGATCCACGGCGAATTCCACGATCAGAATGGCGTTCTTGCAGGCCAGCCCCAGCAGGGTGAAGAAGGCCACCTGCGTATAGACGTCGTTATTCTGTCCGGTTATCCAGTTGCCGAAAATGGCTCCGAACACAGCAAAGGGTACGGCAGTGAGTACGGCCAGAGGCAGTGTCCAGCGTTCGTACTGGGCCGCCAGAATGAGGAAGACCATGAGCAGGGCCAGCCCAAGTACGGAGAAGTCCGTACCGCCTGTGGCCACTTCCTGATAGCTGGATCCGGACCAGGCCAGGGAATAGCCCTGAGGAAGAACCTTTGCGCATACTTCCTGCATGGCCTGCAAGGCCTGACCGGAGCTGTAGCCAGAGGCTGGGTTGCCGGTCACTTTTGCGGCCAGAAGACCGTTGAAGTGCGTGACGAGCTGCGGGCCGCTGTCGTTGTGGACGCTGACCAGCGAGACCAGAGGAATGTTGTTGCCGTCGCGGCTCTGTACATAGATGCTGCCCATTTCATCGGGCAGGGAGCGATAAGGTTCGTCCGCCTGCATGTACACCCGGAAGGTGCGGCCGTTCATGTTGAAGTCGTTGATATAGGAGGCCCCCAGCGTTGCGCCCATGGTATTGAATACGTCCGCCACGTTGACGTTGAGCATGCGGGCCTTTTCGCGGTCAAGATCGACGTAGAGTCGCGGCGAGTTCACGCTGTAGGTGCTGGTCACGCCGGAGAGTTCAGGACGCTTGGCAGCCTCGGCCAGCACGGCAAGGGTGATGTCGGAAAGCTCCTTGGGATTGTCTTCGTTGGACAGGATCATGGCTTCAAAGCCGCCGGTGTTGCTCAGGCCCATGATGGGCGGCGGGTTAAAGGGCAGAATCAGTCCCTTGGTTTCGGCCATGCCTATGCCGTAGATTCTGCCTATGGTATCCTCAAGGCTGATACCCATTTTTTCACGTTCGGCCCAGTCTTTGAGCGAGACGAACATGACGCCGGAATTGGTGTTCAGCGCGCCGTTCATCATGTCGAACCCGGCTACGGAGAGCAGATTTTCCACTTCAGGCAACTGCTGAACCTTGTCGGCCACGTTGTTCATCACTTTAATGGTCTGGGGCAGGGCGGTGCCGTCGGGCATCATGCCCATGACCAGTATACTGCCCTGGTCTTCATCGGGCACCAGAGCCGTAGGCACGCGGCCGAACAGATCCCAGGTGGCCACGCACACGGCCGCAACCAGCATCACGGTAAAAAGGCCGTGCTTGATGAAAAAGCGTACCCCGTGCGTAAAGCGGCCGGTAAGAGCGTCAAAGGCCCTGTTGAACCAGCGGAAGAAGAAATTGGGTTCCTTGTGCGATTTTTTGATCAGCAGCACGCAGAGCGTGGGAGTAAGCGTCAGTGCCACAATACCCGAAAGCGTTACGGAAATGGCGATGGTAATGGCGAACTGCCGATACATGACGCCTGCCAGACCGCCCATGAAGGCCACGGGAATGAACACGGCGCACAGCACCAGCACGATGGCGATGACCGCGCCTGTCACTTCGTTCATGGCTTTGGCCGTAGCCTGACGCGGCGTCAGGTTTTCCGTTTCCAGAATACGGGCCATGTTTTCCATAACGACGATAGCGTCGTCGACCACGATACCGATGGCCAGTACCAGCGCAAAAAGCGTCAGCGTGTTGATGGAGAAGCCCAGCGCGTAAATCCCCGCAAAGGTTCCCACAAGAGAAATGGGCACGGCAATACAGGGGATAAGCGTCGCCTGCCACTTCTGGAGGAAGAGGTACACCACCACGAACACCAGGAACATGGCTTCCACCAGGGTGTGAATGACTTCCTCAATGGAGATTTTCACGAATGTCGTGGTATTGTAGGGAATGGAATATTCAATGCCGGTGGGGAAGGTTTTGGAGGCTTCCTCGAAGTAGGCTTCCACCCGTTCGGCCGTTTCCAGCGCGTTGGCGCCGGTGCCGAGATACACGGCGATGGGCACGGAAAGCTGACCGTTGGTGCGGCCTTCCGCCGCGTATTGCATGGCGCCCAGTTCCACGCGGGCAACATCCTTGAGGCGCAGCACGCCGCCGTCGGAGGTGGTGCGCAATATGATGTTGCCGAATTCTTCCGCCGTAGTCAGTCGGCCGAGTCCGCTGACCTGCCAGGTCATCTGGATTTCGTCCGAACTGGGCATGGCGCCTACGGAACCGAAGGAATACTGATTGTTCTGATCCTGTACGGCCTGAGCGATTTCCGCCGTGGTCATGCCGAGCTGGGCCATGCGCTGAGGATTGAGCCAGATGCGTATGGCGTAGTCCTTGGACCCCATGATTTCCGCATTGCCCACGCCGGGAATACGTTTGAGGCCGTCCATGATATAGAACAGCGCGTAGTTGCTGAGGTAGGTATCGTCGTAGACGCCGCCCTGCGAGCTGAGGGAGGCCACCAGCAGGAAGGAGGAGGACTGTTTTTTGACCGTCACGCCGTACTGACGCACAATTTCCGGCAGGCTGGCCTCAGCGGCCTGTACGCGGTTGTTTACGTTGACGGTGGCCATGTCGGGATCCGTACCGATTTCAAAATACACGTTCATCGACATGGTGCCGCTGGTGGAGCATACCGAGTTCATGTAAATCATGCCGTCCACGCCGTTCATCTGCTCTTCGATGGGCTGGGCCACGCTCTGAGCGATGGTTTCCGGCGTCGCGCCGGGATACTGCGCGAAAACCTGCACGGAAGGCGGCGTGAGTTCCGGGTACTGGGAAACGGGCAGTTTGCCGATAGCCAGTACGCCGAGCAGGATCATGAATATGGAAATGACGGCGGAGAAGACGGGCCGCTGCAGGAAGAATCCTTCCCGGACGGGCGCCTGCTCCAGAGGAGCCTTGTTGGAATTCTGAGACATATCTTACTCCGCCTGGGTCTTGCCGTTGCCGGCGTTTTCCATTTCGGGGAGATCGGTGAGCGTGACCTCGCTCTTGTCGTCGGAAGGCGGCATGGCAACCGAATCAGGCGTAGGCAGAGCCAGTTCCCGCGAAGGACGCTGGACAGGTTTGCCCTGAATCGGCGCGCCGGGACGCACCTTGTTGGTGCCTTCCACCACAATCACCGTGCCGGGTTCAAGACCTTCCGTCACGATAAATTCACTGCCGAAGATGTCTCCCAGCGTTACGGGCGTCAGCGTGGCGACATTGTCCTTGCCCACAGTATAGACCATGGTGCCCTGAGCGGTGTTCATGACGGCCGTTTGAGGAACCATGATCACATCTTCCAGCGAGGTGCCGCTGATGGTGACGGAGGCATACTGACCGGGAAGGAGCGAGCTTTCCGGGTTGGGGAACTGGGCGCGGGCACGGATGACCGAGGTCTGCGGTTCCACCTGCGTGTCGACGAAGGTCACAAAGCCGGGGTACTGATAGACGCCGCCTTCCAGCATGGCCAGACGCGCCGGGGTTCCTTCGGTGGAAACTTTGGCCTTGCCCTGTGCCACAAGGCGTTTCATGCGCATCATGTCCGCGCTGGGAATGGCAAAGGTGACATACATGGGATCGGTCTGGTTGATGGTAGTGAGCAGACTGCCCTGGGAGTCCATGGTGATCAGATCTCCCTCATCGCGGGCCGCAAGGCTGGTAAAGCCTGAAATGGGCGCCACAACATTGGTATAGTCCAACTGTATCTGCGCCTCGTTCACTCTGGCCTGCGCCGAAGCCACCTGCGCCTTGGCGCTGTCGTAGGCCGCCTTGGCCGTATCGCGGTCTTTCTGGCTGACTGCATTGCGGGCGTAAAGGGGCTGAATACGATTCCACTCGCGTTGGGCGTTGGCGTATTCGGTCTGAGCCACGGTCAGCTGAGCCTTGGCCTGATCCAGTGCGGCCTGAGCGGAAGCGGGGTCGATTTCAAACAGTGTCTGACCCTGATAGACGTAATCCCCTTCCTTGAAGAAACGGCGTTTGAGAATGCCTGAAGTCTGGGCGCGTACCTCGACGGAGAGATATCCGAGGGTCTGTCCCATATATGTGGCCTGAAGGGGAACATTTTCTTTTTTTAGTTCCAGCGTACCGACCAGGGGCGGAGGTGTCTGAGGGGCTGCCTGCTTGTCCTTTTCTTCGAAACAGGCCGTAAGGCTGAAGGT
This sequence comes from Candidatus Mailhella merdavium, assembly GCA_019119045.1. Classification (GTDB taxonomy): domain Bacteria; phylum Desulfobacterota; class Desulfovibrionia; order Desulfovibrionales; family Desulfovibrionaceae; genus Mailhella; species Mailhella merdavium. Next base: position 27,327 of record DWXS01000079.1, read on the forward strand.
CAGGGTTACGAGCAGGGCGGCACAAACACCGCGGGAAATGGTGACTTGAGAGCGCATGAACGACTCCTTACTCTATGAAGGGCAAAGCCCGTAATGGCTCGCGGACCCGATATTCCGCCGGCCGTGTGTGTATGGACAGGCTCGCTGGTTGCGGCCATAATGAAGACTGAAAATTAATACTTCCCCTAGCACGGACGCCCTGAGTCGTCCATGATGAAGGGAAGGCGGAGGCGTAAATGAATCCCTTTATTGTGCGCGGCATACTCATCGGCGGATCACTCGGCGTTTTCGCCGCACTGTTCGGCGTGGTGGACAATATGGCCCGTGCCTTCGGGCTTGGCATGATCGGCGGCTTTTTTGCCGGACTTACTCTGGCCAGAATTCGCAGGGGTAAGACGCCTCCGGAATGAGCCTGCGCGGCGGGGAACGCGGGGCCTTCTGAAGGAAGAGGCTTCCGGATTTTCCGCCAGAAATCCCTTCAACAGCAGTTCAAAGGCCCGCATTCCCCGCTCCACTTCCTGAGCAATGCTGTTGTCCCCCTCCGGGGAGGGGAGCTTGTCTTTTTCGGCAAGCTCGCGGATATACTGGAGATTAAAGGGAAATGGAGGGTCTATCTTCAATGCGGGGAGAAATACCCCGGGCATGATGTTCGTAAAAATTTCCGACGGCGTGACATCCTTGCGGAAGTATCCTTTCCGCCAGGCTTCCTCCACAAGGTCGTACATAATGCGCGTGTGGTTATGCTTTGCGTGTTCTTCCATCATGTCTGAAACGGCAACTTCATCAGCATAGACATCGCGGATGAGATTGCGCAGAACTACCTGTCCCTCGATGGAATGCCGCAGACAAACTCGCAGACCGCGACGCAGACGATCCAGAGGTGAGTCGTCTCCTCTGGAATTTTCCTCCACTTCGCGGGAGAAGTTCTTGTAGCCGCGGGTCAGCAGGGTACGGACAAATTTATCCTTGCTTTTAAAATAGTAGTTCAGCATCCGCGGGCTGACCCCGGCCCGTGCGCAAACCGCGCGCACGGAAAGACCTCGTACTCCTTTAATGCGGAGTTCCTCCTCGCCTGCTTCAAGCAGTGCAAGATCAAGTTGCTGGGATGGTCTGGCCATATGAAATAACCGTTTAAAAATGTCTCACAATCCGCCCTGCAGATCTTCTGATCTGGCCTGGTTCCTTGAGCTGGAGTTTTTATACCTGTGTTTCAAAACTGTCAAGGTTCATGCCGGAGAAAAGGAAAAGGCTGGAAGCTGCCGTTCCGCTTTGCGGAAAGGTCGCTCTCATAAAGAGTATGGTATGACGTTATACAGGGCTGAAGCCGGAAGAAACTTTGATGACGGGGAATTGTTGAGGACAGAAACAGACCTTCCCGATATCGGGAACAGCGAAGACAGGAAAGGGTGGAAATTTCAATGAGGACAGGGCGGAGTCTGGTTTCATGGTGTCTCGCCGGAGGCATTCTGGATAAAATCGGAATGTGATTTCCCGGGCAGGGCCAAGTTCCGAGAAAGGCGGCAGAAGGTATTGTGTGGGGATAGCGGACTGTACGAAGGGTCGCATGCTGAAAAATCCGTTTTCGGCTTTGAACGGAATCTGCCCCGACACCATCTGATGATGTCGGGGCAGACGAAAAAGTATTTTTATGATAAAATCGAATCAGCGAAGGGGTACGCTTCAGAAGATCGCTTCAACGGTGGTCATTTTTGCCATATCGCGGTTATAACATTGAGCTATGATAAAATAGAGCAGTCCGGATACGGCATAGAAAGTCGACATGAAGATCATGGCGTTACCAAGAGAGAAGTGATCGGACAGCACGCCGGTGATAAAGGGGCCGATAGCCATGCCGAAGATGTTCTGAAAGGTGACCAGCAGTCCTACGGCGGTTCCTCTCTGCTGAGGCTGGGACAGATCGGCGGTGATGGAAATGCCGACGGTCACTACTGTCTGGGCAAACAGATTCTGTGCAAAGAGCAGCAGAAGCTGAACAAGACTTCCCGGCGTGGCCAGAGCAAACGCCACCCACAACATCCCGAAGGCAAGCAGGCAGGCCAGTCCCTGAAGATAGGACGTGGCTTTCATGCCGTAACGGCGCATGAAGTCTACAAAAGGTCCGCCGGCAAATATGGCAATGCTGTAAATGACAAGATAAAGCGCACTCAGCGAACTTGCTTCCGTCATCGGCATGGCTGCTTCGCGGTTGAAATAGGAGGGAAGCCAGTTCATCAGGGTAATGGCTTCCAGCACGAGCATGGCCTGAGCGATGAAGACGAAAAACAGGGTAGGCTTGGAAAGCAGAGAGCTTACAGTTTTCCAATACGGTTCAGGTGTTACGAGCGCGTCAGGCTCGCAGGGATCGGGAGCCTTGTTTTTGAAGTCTTTGATGAAAAAGGCCAGAAAGGAGACCAGCAAACCCGGTATGGCCACAATGCCGAAAGCGTGTCGCCAGCCCCAGGTTTCGGCGATGTAGGCTCCGAGAATCAGGCCCAGGGGCGCGCCGATGCCCATGCTGCACTGAAAGGCGGAGAGCGCGGTACCTCTCAGACGGCGGGGAAAGCTTGCCGCCAGCAGGCTCTGGCCGGCCGGATTATAGCCGGCTTCTCCCGCGCCGATGAAAAAGCGGGCAATCAGCAGATGCGAGAAGGTTCCGGCAAAGGCGCAGGCTCCTGTGGCGAGGCTCCAGACTATGCCCATGAGAGCCATCATCTTTTTTCTGCTCCACCGGTCAATAAGATAGGCGCTGGGGATAACCAGTACGGCAATGGCAATGTTCACGACGGAAACGAGCATACCGAGCTGGGTATCGGACAGGGAGTATTCCGCCTTGATATAGGGGAAAAGTGCGGCAAGAACCTGCCGGTCGATGAAGTCGAATATTCCGAGGGCAAGCGTGACGAACAGGGTGAAAAATGCCGAGCTCTTACCCACAGGCCAGCGGGAATCCGGCTCAAGGCATTCTGGAGAAACAGGTGTATAAGACATGCTGACTCCTGCCGGCCCATGCTGGAGCATCTGCTCGGGCATTACGCCGGCGAGGGAGAGGAAAGCTCCGTCATCCATTTTACGGACGACGGCGTGCGTCATGCCAGTCCGGAGGCGTTGCTGCGTCGCTGTCCCGGGCTGAAGCGCGTGATGCGTCAGGTGGATATCGTGGCTCCGCGCAACAGTACCGTGCTGATTCAGGGGCCGAGCGGCAGCGGCAAGGAGCTGGTGGCGGAGACCATTCACAGCCTTTCCCCGAGGGCGGAACGGCCGCTGATCAAGGTGAACTGCGGAGCCATTCCGCCGACGCTGCTGGACAGCGAACTGTTCGGACACGAGAAGGGTGCTTTTACCGGGGCAGCTTCGGCACATGCCGGATATTTTGAACAGGCCCGCGGCGGAACTCTTTATCTGGATGAGATCGGCGAGCTGGAACTTCCTGTGCAGGTTCGTCTGTTGCGAGTGCTGGAGTCCCGCGAAATACGCCGCGTCGGGGGGACAAGACGCATTCCTGTGGATGTGCGTATTATTGCCGCAACCCATCGTAATCTTGAAGAAATGGTACGGGACGGAAGATTCAGGGAAGACCTCTGGTACAGGTTGTGCGTCTATCCTCTGGATATTCCCGCGCTGGCGCACCGTCCGGGGGATATTCCCGTGCTGGCTTCGCATTTTTACACAGTATACGCCCGCGAAATGGAGGCCTCTTCTCCTCCTGTTCTGTCCAGTCGCTTTCTGCTGGATCTGGCCTCGCGCCCGTGGCCGGGGAATGTGCGTCAACTTCGCTATGTCATGGAGCGGGCCATGCTGGAGAGTCTGGCGGCCGGCCTGCCCGAACTGCATCTTGCGGGCAGGGACGTTCAGGTTCTGCCTCCGCCATCCTCAAAGCGTCGTTCCGTTCCGGCGGCGGATATTCTTGACGCTCTTTCCCGTGCCCATGGCAAAATTCAGGGAAAGGAGGGGGCGGCGGCCCTGCTGGGACTCAGCCCCAGTACGCTCCGCAGCAGGATGAAAGCCCTCGGCCTGTCCCGACCGCTGATCCGAAAATAGGGCGTTCTGTATGGGTATGGCAAAAGCGCATCAGAAACTGCCGGAATCTTCTGTCTGGCAAGGCTTCCTGCGCAGAAACGAGCATATCGTCGCGTTGCCCGTATCGCCTCCGGCCCCGTTTGCTCCCTGTTCATGAAGCGGCGGGAGAGCCGCATATTCGGCAGGTACAGGCGTTCCTGAAGGTCGTATACGTCAGGCGCGCTCTGCTTTGGTCTGTTGGCCTTTGGATTGCTTTTCTCTTGTGTACGGTCACTATGCCTGAATCGGAGCAGTACGCCGGAAAGCTCTGCACGAATTGGGGAGTCGTATTTGAGAGCTTGCCCGAGAGACTTTTGCGCGAACTATGTATTCGATACCGTCCGGACTATGTCCGCTTTGAGACGAACTGGCATGCTCCGAAGGCTTGATCCGGGATATATCTCCCTAGTTCACTTTTTCCAGCCGTGCGGAAAAGCTCCCCTCCATACGGGACAGAGCCTCCGTACCGGACACAATGTTTCCCAGCGGAACAAGGCCGTGGGATTCTCGGAAGTCGCGGTAGAAAATTGCCAGATTGCCCCATGGAGCGTAGTAGGTGAAGCTCCCCTCCTCCGGATCACAACGGTCCGGAGCATCCCCCAGGTTCAGTTTTCGAGGAGGATAGGCGATTTTTTCCGTTCCGTTGTAGTCCTCAAAGGTCAGTGTCAGGGGCAGCATGGAGAGCAGGTCGCGGCTTGCCGCATTGTCCTCCAGGGCGACGACAAGTTCTCCGCCTTCGAAAACCAGCCGTATTGTCGTCGGTTCTTCGCCGCCTTGTGCGTTTCCGTATGTACTGAGGATAAATCCTGCGATGAGCGTCATGATGAGATTTCGTTTCAGCATGGGAAGCTCCTGTGGCGTGCTGAACGCACGTCTGCGCGTTGTCTGTTGAGGAATGCGGCGTTTCTGAAAGAAAGCGGCCGCTTCTGGCTGTTCTCCTGTCGGGATGCTGCTCCGGGCCGTTCTGAAAGAAACATGACGTGTTGGGCAGACCCAGAACGCGGCAGAAGCCTCGTTCCCGGAACTGCCCTGCATTATTTTTTTAAAATAGGGCGGAAAAGAAAGGCGGTAAAGATGATATCCTCGCAAAAACATGCCCGATTCTGTCATCGAAAGGGGGGGGCCGTATGTTGCCTGCGGGAGGGGGAGCGGGTACAAGAAAACGATGGGATCAGGAACTTTTACGGGATGAGGTGGACGCATGAAGCAGGGGCTTCTTCTGAAGGCGTATGGCATGCTGTGGGGGGTGCTGACTCCTTTTCTGCATCGTAATGCCCGTCTGGCGGATGGCTGGAAGGAACGCCGCATCCCTGTAGACTGGCTGGCGCATGTGCCCTGGGCGATGCGGGAACGTCGCGGCTGTGACATATGGCTTCAGGCGGCTTCGGGCGGGGAGGCCCGTCTTGCGCTTGCCGTACTTGCCGCACTGCCCCGCAGAGAGCGCAGCGGAGAAGAACGCCCCGGAGAGGAAGAGAATGCATGGCGCGTGCTGCTGACCACCTGGACGCGGCAGGGAAGAGACATACTGGAAAAAGGAACAGCGCAGTTGTGCAGGGAGCGTCCCGACATCCTCTGTGCCGTCCGTTTCGCGCCACTGGACGCTCCGGCTCTTGCGCTTCGCGCGGTGGATCTGGCGGAGCCGCGCCTCATGGCGATGCTGGAAACCGAACTCTGGCCCGGCCTGATGGCCGCCTGCCGGGAAAGGGGGGTGCCTCTGGCGGTCGTCAACGGGAGAATGACCAGCTCCAGTTACGAATGTTACAGGATCATCCGCGCTATGTTGCGTGCGGCGCCGCCGCAGCGCGTGCTGGCCATGAGCGGAGACGATCTTGCCCGTTTTTCCGGAATTTTCGAGGGTGCGGGCGAACCAGTCTGTCGGCTGGAGCGTATGCCCAACATCAAGTTTGATCTGGCGGCCCGCGTTCTGGACGATACATGCGCAGACACCGCTCATGTCCTGACGGAAATGAGCTGCGGCGGAGACCTCCATCTGCTGTTCGGCGGGGTGCCTCTGGCCTTGTATGCTTCGATCCGGGAGCAGGAGGAGAACAGACTCTGCCCCGGCATACTGGAACTGCGTCGGAAAAATCCGTATTGCAGCATTATCGTCGCTCCCCGCCACATGCACAGGGTGGAGCCGTGGCGTCAGCGTTTTCATGATCTGGGGCTGTCCTGCGTATCTGCTTCCTCGCTGGATATGAACGCGCCCTGCGAATCGCTTGCGCCCGGGAGCATAATACTCTGGGATCGCTTCGGAGATCTGCCGTATCTGTATGCTGCGGCGGATGCCGTTTATGTGGGAGGCGCGTTCGGACAGGGAGGACAGAATTTTCTGGAAGCCCTTGCCGGAGGCGTGGTTCCCTGCGTAGGCCCCGGCTTGGGGAATTTTCTCTGGGCGCTGGGAAAGGATAGTCCGCCGGATCTCGTTGAGGCGGGGCTGCTCCGCATTTGCCGGAAAAGCTCCGAAGTTCGTGATCATATGATCAGGGAAACGGCTTCCCGCAGAACGGAATCAGAAAGATCTGGAATACGATCGCGCTTCAGAACATGGCTGGCGGCAAGAACCGGAGGAACTGTGCAGGCGGCGAACGCGCTTGTGCAGATGCTGGACGAACGGGAAACCATTCGGAGAACTTGAGTCCCGGAGAACAGAGCGCACTTCATGGACGTTGCGTTTTACAGGGCGGTGCTTGTCGGAGCTGTCTGGAAAGCAGACCTTGCTGTGAGCGTGCTCTCTCCGGGCTGCGCCGAAAGGATGAGCAGAAGGATGAGCGGCATCAGGAAACAGATACGGAAGGCTGTTTCCGGGGGAGCGTTCTCCCCGCTTCAGAATGTTATGGATAACAGAACACGCTAGCGCAGCCGCATCTGCTCCGGCGTAAGTCCGGCCCGACGCAGATGCAGATAGATACCGGCGCAGGCCAGCGCGTCGGAATCGGCCTTGTGGTGTTCGAGCGGAATGCCGAGGTACTCGCACACGTCGTTCAGGCGGTTGTGGCGCAGGCGGAATCCTCTGCGCGATCCGACGAGCGTGCAGAGAAAGGGCTGAGCGGGGGCCTTGATTCCGGTCGCAAAGCAGCATCCGCGCAAAATCCTGCGATCGAAGCCGGCATTGTGGGCAACGAGGTAATCCGCTCCGCGCAGAAAGGCGGCGAAGTCCGGCCACAGCTCTGCAAAGGTGGGGCGGTTTTTGACCATCTCCCAGGTAATGCCGTGTATTTCCGTGAACATGACGCGGGGGCGCGGCGGACGGATCAGCTCGCACAGCGTATTCGTGACGGTTCCGCCCTCAATGCGGACCATGCCGAGGGCACAGGCGCTGTCCGCACGCATATCCGAGGTTTCAAAGTCCAGCGCCACGACTGTTTCAGGAATGGCGGGGAATGAAAGAGTGTTCATGAAGAACTTTTCCTTGCGCATGCCGATATGTTTCCGGCCTGTCAGGAGGCCCTGCCCCGGAGCTGACGCTTATCCCCGACCCGCATGGTGAAACGTTCCCGATCGAAATATTCCAGAAGAGGAATGAGATACTTGCGGGTCAGTCCTCCGGTCACTTCCTTGAAGTCGCCGGGGGTGAGATCGTCATGGGTTTCAAACCACATGCGGGTGCGTTTTTTCAGTTCCTCAATGGCGTCGGCGTCATACCACAGACCTTCGGAAACTTTGATCAGAAGCCCCTCCTGCTGAAGCAGTTTCAATACTGGGGCCGCTTCCTTGGGCGTAACGCCCAGCTCTTCAAGCACATCCTTGAGATTGGGCGGCGTCATGGGGGAATTCTGGTGGGCCTTCAGCAGCTTTTCCCGCAGCAGGCTCTGATCGGAAGCCAGCGAAACCCGGTGATCCGCCAGACGTACCAGATCGCCCTCCGCCACCAGCGCGCCCGAACGGATCAGCTTTTCCAGCATGAAATGTGCCAGCTTCGGGGGCAGTTGGGCGGGGATGAGAACGCCCTTGGCCATGCCGGGCTTGAGGGGTTCCCGCTTGTGGAATTCCGCCGCACGGGCCAGAGCCGTTTCGGAAAGTCTGTTCAGGGCGGAACTTGCAATCCAGGCGCGTCCTTCCTTGTCATAGCAGGCGATGCGTCCCTTGCCGGACAGCGACTGCACCAGCTTTTCCAGGCGTCTGTTATCCAGATTGGTCAGCACGGACAGCGCGGCCTGTGTCGCGCCGTGAGAGCCGGCAAGTTCCAGCTGGGTGACGAGGCGTTCTTCTTCTCCCGCCTGATCGATCGCGTCCGGCATGGCCAGCAGTCGGGCCTGCATGTCCGGGCCGATATCGCGGCGGCGGGGCGCGCTGTCCAGCGGAATGAGGACGGAGCCGCCCGCCACGGTACGCAGCGGCGAAAAGGCCCGGATGACGCAGCGGTCGCCGAAGACGCCCGCCATGAGCGTTTCCTCACCGTTTTCCGGCGAGAAGCGGACTTCTGCCAGCGCAGTTTCTCCGGGGGCGAGTTTGTCGCGATCGTAAAAATACAGACGTGCGGGAACTTCCTTTGCGCCGTGGTGGAAATGTATTTCCGCTCTGTGGCGCAAAGCCCGAGGCGAAGACGAGAGGCAGGTGAGGGAAATGACCCAGCGCGGAGAAGGAAAGAGCGTCCCCGGCCGTGCGACGACGTCTCCGCGGCGTATATCTTCCACATCCAGCCCGGCAAGATTGATGGATGTCCGGTGCCCGGGCGTGGCTTCCTGCACGTCCATGCCGTGAGTCTGAATACTGCGGATGCGGGAAGGACGACGGGAGGGCAGCAGTTCCACATCGTCGCCCGGCTTTGCCCGTCCGGAAATCAGCGTACCCGTCACGACTGTGCCGTGTCCCTTGAGCGTGAACACACGATCCACGGGCAGGCGGAACAGATCCTCGCGTCGTTTCGGGGCCATTTCCCTGTTGCGCGCATAGATGGCCTGACGCAGTTCTTCCAGACCTTCGCCCGTGACTGAGGAAACGGGATATATGGGGGCGTTTTCCAGAAAGGTGCCCTTCAGAAATGTGGCGACGTCTTCCTTCGCCAGCTCCAGCAGATCGGGCTCCACCATGTCGATCTTGGTCAGAGCCACCAGCCCCTGACGTATGCCGAGCAGGGAACATATTTCCAGGTGCTCGCGGGTTTGCGGCATGACGCCTTCGTCCGCCGCAATAACCAGCAGCACGAAGTCTATGCCCGTCGCTCCGGCCACCATGTTGCGCACAAAGCGTTCGTGCCCGGGAACGTCCACCACGCCCATGCGCTCGCCGTCGGGCAGGGTGAAGTAGGCAAAGCCCAGTTCTATGGTGATGCCCCGGCGTTTTTCCTCTTCCAGACGATCGCAGTCTATGCCGGTGAGGGCGCGCACAAGGCTGGTTTTGCCATGATCGATGTGTCCGGCGGTGCCCATGATGACGGCCATGTCTTTCTCCTTGCTGCCCTGCTCCCTTCGCAAGCTGCGCCGGGACGGAAGGACTGTTTGCGATGGAACGGGTTGCCGGTCAGAGCCGGGAAACAGCGTGCCTCTTCTGACAACAGGGGCGGAACTGCGTTCGCCGCCGTTCGTGCGTGGCGGGACGCTGAATATGCCCCCTCATGGTTCCGGAAGTGTCGCAACATGCACTGCCTCCGGACGATTCCGGGCCTGAGGGCAGTATAATTCGAAACGGCATCCGGAACAAACAGGGCAGATCTGACGATGTCTGCCTGCGGGGATAGGGGTATTTTTTCACCTGCTTCGGACATTTTGCCGAAAGCGTTTCTCTGCTGTTTTTTCGCGCCGCAGGGGCGTCGGCGTTACGGCGGCCGCGTTAAGCCCGGGTCAGGCGGAACGGCACCCAGAATCATGCGGCCGCTCATGGTGACGCGAAACTACTTCAGCAGCACATTGCCCGGCATAGCTCCGTCCTCCCGGTGGTCTTCCACTTCCGTACCCTGCGGAGGAACAAAGCTGAATTCTTTGACAGAGAGCTTGTTGTCCGGATGAAATGCCGTGAAAGTGATCCGGTTTGTGTTGCCGTAGAAATCCATGACCTGCGCACGGCGGATAAAGCCGGTTTTTATGTCGAGCCAGAGCTGAATTTCCACCATCTGAGGAGTGGGTTCCTTCGGGTAGAGCAGCAGATGCGTGGTTCCGGTCAGTTCCTGTTCCTTATCCGAAGTTTCGCCGGCCGGAATTTCATTCATGGCTTCCACGTCAAAATCCCTGTCCAGAGGGCTTTGCCCGGTGAGTACGGCGATGAGGGATCGGGAGTCCTTTACCATATCAAGGTTATAGCGATAGGCCAGCTCTTCGTCCGGCAGCCAGTTCCAGATGTCCTTTTCCCCCACGAGCAGAAGTTCCTGATGCGGGGGAACGCTTTCCCAGCGCACGAGCAGAGGCTTTTTAAACAGAAGCGTACCCGTGCGGGTTTCCGTCGTGCCGCTTTCCTGATGGGTAAGTTCCTGGGTGAAGTCGGCGCGAAAACCGTTCAGAGCCTTGTATGAGGCCTGCATTGCGGCCACGGTGTCCCTGAGGGAGGGCGCGGCGTCTGCGGGGATGGAACAAAGCAGGAAGCATAGGCAGAGGAACGCTGCGCGGACGCCGGGGAAAAAACGGGAAATCAACATGGGTACTCCGGGCGGATGCGGCGGACGCTGTGGATGCGATGGATGCTGGGGATGCGCCGCCTGCTCCGTTGGATGTATTGATATCGGGAATGCCATTCTGGCAGGAAAACAGCCCCGGCGCGCCTGTGCCGCTTCGCAGAAAAAGCGGGGGCAATCGCCGGGGCAGGGCCGGGACGAAAGTCCCGGCCTCCGGGTTATTCGTCGAACTCTTCTTCCTCGTCGGCAACAAAGCCGAAGTTGTCCGCGAGAACGGGGCCGAAATACATGGCCGTGTCGTCGAGGTCTTCCTCGATGCGCAGAAGCTGGTTGTATTTGGCGATTCTGTCGGAACGGGAAAGAGAGCCTGTCTTGATCTGCCCGGCGTTTACGGCCACGGCGAGATCGGCGATGAAGGCGTCTTCGGTTTCGCCGGAACGGTGAGATATGACCGTGGCATATCCGGCGGTTTTGGCAATTTCAATGGTGTCCATGGTTTCGGTCAGCGTGCCGATCTGGTTCACTTTAATCAGAATGGCGTTGGCGATGCCGTCTTCAATGCCTTCCTGAAGAATGTAGGGGTTGGTGACGAACACGTCGTCGCCGACGAGCTGTACGTCGTCCCCGAGGCGTTCCGTGAGCATACGCCAGCCGTCGCGGTCGCCTTCCGCCATGCCGTCTTCTATCGAGACGAGGGGATAACGTTCGGCAAAATCGGCCAGCCAGTCCACCATTTCCGCGGAGGACAGCACCTTGTTTTCCCCTTTGATGTAATACTTGCCGTCCTGATAGAATTCCGAAGCGGCGGCGTCGATGGCAAGGGCCACTTCCGATCCGGGAATGTAGCCGGCTTCTTCAATGGCGGCCACAAGATAGCGGAATGCTTCGTCATGGCTCTTGAGGTTGGGGGCAAAGCCGCCTTCGTCTCCCACGCTGGTGACATGACCGTCGCGGGCGAGCAGAGCCTTGAGCGTATGGAAGACTTCCGCGCCGATACGCAGGGCGTCGTGGAAGGTTTCCGCGCCGAGAGGCATGATCATGAATTCCTGAATGTCCAGATTGTTGGGAGCGTGGGCGCCGCCGTTGATCACGTTCATCATGGGCGCAGGCATGATCTTGGCGTTGATTCCCCCGAGGTACTGATACAGGGGCAGGCCGAGAAATTCCGAAGCGGCGCGTGCCGTGGCGAGCGATACGCCGAGCATGGCGTTCGCTCCGAGGCGGGACTTGTTGTCCGTGCCGTCGAGGTCAAGCAGCGTGGTGTCCACCTGCACCTGACGCAGCGCGTCAAGTCCGATGACGGCTTCCGCTATTTCTCCGTTCACATGCTCCACCGCCTTGGAGACGCCCTTGCCCTTATAGCGGGCGGGATCTCCGTCGCGCAGTTCAAGGGCTTCCCTCGTGCCGGTGGATGCGCCGGAAGGTACGGCGGCACGTCCTACATGACCGGATTCCAGCCCCACTTCCACTTCCACGGTGGGATTGCCGCGGGAATCCAGAACCTCGCGGGCCCAGACCGAGGTAATCGTGCTGCTGTCCATAGTATCTCCTTGTGTTTGACGGGCATACGGCCCGTGATGTTCATAGGGAAGCCGGGACAGCCCCGGCTCGGAGTTCCCGGAAGGAACAGCCCGGAGTTTACCTCCGGCCCGACTTCCACGCAAGGCGCAGTCCTTCCAGGATCAGATCCGGGCGGACATGATCGATGCAGGAACTCACTGCGGCAATAGCGGGCGCAAAGCCTCCCGTTCCGAGAACAAGGCAGGGGCCGGGCAGCTGCTTTTTGAGACGCGCGCACAGACCTTCCGTCATGGCGGCAAAGCCGAAGACAAAGCCGTGCCGCATGCTTGTGGAAGTGTTGCTTCCGATAAGCGGCGCATCGGCGTCTGCTTCCAGAGAAATGCGCGGGAGTTTTGCCGTGCCCGAAGCCAGCGCGCCGTGCGAGGAGAGTACGCCGGGGCAGATAAGTCCGCCCAGATAGGCCTGCCCCGTCACGCAGTCAAAGGTCGTGGCCGTGCCGAAATCCACGGAAATCAGCGATGCCGGTTCCGGGAAGAGAGTCCGGGCCGCAAAGGCCGCCAGCAGACGATCCGCGCCGACCTGAGTCGGCTGATCGTAGCGGTTTTCCAGACCGGGAGGAAAATCGTCGGGGTAGTTCAGCACGGGGCAGGAAAGATAGAGCCTTACCGCATCGCGCAGGATCGGGGTGAGATCCGGCACGACGGAGCAGATGGCGCAGGCTGAAAAATCGCCTTCCCCAAGGCCTTCCCGGCCGAGCAGTCCGATCAGGGCCAGGCCGAGGCTGTCCCTGGTGTGGGGCATGCGTGTGGGCAGAGACCAGGTGCGAAACGGCCCGACGCCTTCCGGCCCGGAATCGTCCGCCAGACCGAGCTTGATGCAGGTATTGCCGATATCGGCCAGAAGAATACGTTCCATGAAGTTTGTCCTGAAAAATGCGGAGGCCGGACGGAGCAGGCTTCCGCAGAAGATATGACGGCCCCGGCGGAAGAAGACCTGCCTCTGTTCCGCCGGGAACCTGTACATTTCCGTTTTTTCTGCCCATGGTTCAGAATCTGGTCGGAAATCAGGGGCAGAGCGTCCCTGTCCGGAAGAATCGGACAGAATTATTTGCTCTGGCGGGGTCTGCCCACAGACTGAGTGGCCTGAGCCTTCCAGCCTCCCGGCAGGAAGGAGAACAGGCTCTGATCCCGGGTGGTGGAGGCCTTGACCACATTGGCCAGACCGGCCGAAGCGCAGAACAGCCCGACGTTCTGATATACGGAGCCGACGTGCATACCTCCGCAGGGATCGTTTTCCGGTACGGCAAAGATCAGCACGACGGGAGCGTCGTTCAGAGGCTTGCCCAGAGGCGCGTCCGCAACGCGGACAAGCGCGTGATTGCCGGCGTCATACTGCCACACGCCGTCTGCCTTGTTGACGTAAAGTTCCAGTTGCTGCTTGTTCAATGCGCTGGGGGCCGTGCGTTTTCCGTCGGGGCGGTTTTTTCCCCATGCGGCCCAGAGCAGGTTGCCGAGCGTGGTTTCATCAAGAGCCTCCGGGCTGAGGGCGCGCGTCGAATGACGCTCCGCCAGGGCCTGCATCAGGGGCATGCCGCCCTTTTTGTCCGGTTCGGGCAGTTTGACGCTTTCGCCCGCAGCCAGAGCGGAGCCGGAAAAAAGAAGGGAACAGGCCAGAAAAAGGGCGGAAATGGTACGCATGCAGCTATCCTTTGTCTTGAGTTGAAGGGGCGGGGGCGGTATTGTTTACGTTTTTTTCCTCTGTATGGTGGAACTCATGTTCCAGCCCCTGCGCAATATCTTCGACAATGTCCGCTTCCACGGCGGTTTGCGCCTGTTCCAGACGAGCCGTCAGCGGAGCCGTGTTTTCCCCTGCGGCGGGGCCTTCTTCCTGTTTAAAAGAGTTGATGAAGGAAGGCAGAGCGTCCAGTCTGGCCTTTTCGCGCTCGAACATGCGTTCCAGCGCGTCGGCGTCGAAGACGAGACGCCCGCTTCTGACCAGCCAGGCCCGGGTCATGGGCAGATACATGTTGTGCAGAAAAAGCGGTTCCAGCAGGCAGTCGAGATTATGGGAAAAATCTCCTTCCATGGCCTTGCGGGCGGAATAGGCATTCAGGCGGTAGAGCTGGATGAAGGCGCACAGATCTCTGATCGATACCAGACCGAAATCGCTCATGACCCGGCGAGCTGACACGGCGCGGGGCAGGCGGCGCGGAAGAAGGCGTGCGGCGAGGCGGTTGCCGTAGCGGCCCGCAATCAGCCGGGAAATCAACAATCCCGCGCTGGCAAAGCTGAACAGCAGGCCGATCATGCGCCAGCGTCCGAAGCTGGCGAGAAAGCCCCAGCGCAGAGCTTCCACCACAAGCAGCAGCGTCAGCAGCGTGCCCGCAGCGTACATTCCCATGACAAAAAGGCGGGCCAGCTTTTCATGGGTGAAGTATCCCTCACGCATGGAAACCTCCTGCGCGGCTATTTTCCCGTGTTTCGGGCGGAATGTCCAGTCCGCGGCGCGAGAGCGGCGCAGGAAATCATGCCACCTGTTCAGGGGCGGCGTAACGGCGATAGTCCATGCCGTATTTTTTCATCTTATAATACAGCATCCGATAGGTTATGTGCAGTTTGCGGGCGGCTTCGTGAATATTGCCTCCGCTTGCCTTCAGAGCTTCGTCGATGAGCCGCGTTTCCAGACGGCTGACGCTTTCGAGCAGAGATTCGGAAGCTCCGTCGTCGTGAACCTCTTCCTCATGACGTGTGGAGCAACGGATGAGATCGGGAAGATCTCTGGTGCTTATGACGCCGTCTTCGCAGAGCAGAAAGGCGCGTTCCATCACATTTTGCAGTTCGCGCACATTGCCCGGCCAGGACCATGCCAGCAGTGTTTCAAGCGCGGGGGAGGAAAGCTCGGGAACCTGCCCCGTGCCGCCGGGAGAGGTGCCGTATTCCCGTTGGAAACGGCGGAGAAAATGCCCTGCCAGCAGGGGGATGTCTTCCTTGCGCCGTCGCAACGGGGGCATGTTTATGGGAAAGACGTTGATACGGTAGTACAGGTCTTCCCGGAAGCGTCCGTCGCGTACCAGTTGTTCCAGAGGACGGTTTGTCGCGCAGATCAGGCGCACGTCCACGGAGACGGAACGTTCGCTGCCCAGACTCTGAATACGTCGCTCCTGAATGGCGCGGAGTACCTTGGCCTGGGCCTGAAGGGAAAGATCGCCTATTTCGTCAAGAAAAAGCGTGCCCCCGTCTGCCTGTTCAAACAGGCCCCGGTGATTCTGCACCGCGTTGGTGAACGCGCCCCGGCGCCAGCCGAACAGCTCGCCTTCCAGCAGCTCGGAGGGCAGAGCCGCGCAGTTCAGCGTCACAAAGGGGCGGGCACGTCTGGGACTGGTTTTGTGAATGGCTTCCGCCATGAGTTCCTTGCCGGAACCGGATTCGCCGAGGATAAGAACGGTGGCGCGGCTGGGGGCGGCAAGCAGAGCCTGACGCAGGGCGGCGCGCATGGCCGGAGCCTGTCCGACGACAAAATCATCCATGCCGACGGGAAGTTCTTCTCCTCCGCTCCGTTCTTCCGCACCTGCATCCATATCTTTCTGAATCCATGCCACATGACTGCCGATCATCAGGGCCACACATTCAAGAAAGTCGCACAGTGTTTTCTGTTTAGATGCGTCGTCTTTGTTTCCTGCCGGAGTGTCCGCGCTCAGGGTTCCCAGCGTTCTGCCTCTTGCCTGTACCGGCACGCAGATAAAACCCAGAGAGGCCAGCTCCTCTTCCGAACGGAGAAAAAGCCGGTTGCGGAAGTCGGGATGATCCTTCATGAGCGGTACGATGATGGATTTCCCGCTGGAAAAGACTCTGCCCGTCACGCCTCGTCCGGGCATGTAGGCAACATGGGCGCAGGCCTGACCGCAGCACAGGGAAAGGCGCAGATTGTGACTTTCCGGATCTTCGACGACAATATGCGTCCGCAGCAGTCCGAGACGCTGTTCCAGCGTGCGCAGGATATCCGTCAGCGTTGTGCGCAGGGACTTTCGTTCGGCAAGATATCCGGCAATATCGTGCAGGGCATCCAGAATCGGAAGGGAAGACGGTACGGACATGTTTTGACAAAAATGTTAGTTACTGCTCGAGGTGGTTTAATAACAAAGTTTTGCAGTAATAAATTATGACTTTTTTGTCAAAACAACATACCGCAGAGAGCTTCCGACGTTTCGGGATGCGCTCTGCGGTATGTTGTTTCGGGAGTACAGGGCTGTTCCTGTATGATGTCAACCGACAGAAATGCAACTTCTCTGAAGATGTTTTCATCCTCTTGTCCGCACTGTATGCGTTCAGAACTTCTATCCTGCTGCGGACATGTTTTTCAGGGGGGAGCCTCCGCCGGACTACGCCGTCCGGGGAAGCTCCCCGAGGGAGAGGAGCCATACGGCCGGTTTTGGTGTCAGAGTGCTTCTCCCGTGCGGACACGGAAGCCTTTAATCCCTTCCACCATATAGATGACCCCGTCGCCTTCCTTACCTGTGCGCGCGCCTTCGGCAATGGCCTGCATGGCCTCCTCGGCCTTGTCGTCTTCGACGCACAGCTCAAGGCGCAGTTTTTTGAGCAGGGTGACTTCAGTGATGACGCCGCGGTACATTTCCGTATAACCCTTCTGACGTCCCGAACCGAGGATGTTGGTGACGGAGAGGGCATACAGCCCGTGGGCGAACAGTTCCTTCTTGACGTGGGACAGACGTTCCGGCCGGATATAGGCAATGATGATTTTCATGTCCGTCCTCCTATTCGTTGATGAAGATCTGGAAGCCGCTGTAAGCGTTCGCGCCGTGTTCGGGAATATCCAGACCCTTGAGTTCTTCTTCCGGGCTGACCCGCAGAGGCATCAGCATGCCGAGCAGCTTGAAGAGGATGAATCCGCAGCCGAAGGCCCACACAAATACGCTGAAGGCGCCGGCAAGCTGGACAAGAAGCTGATGAATTCCGCCGCCGTAGAAGAGGCCCGTGCAGCTTCCGTAGTCGGGAGAGGCAAAGAGTCCGACCATCACGGTACCGAAGAACCCGCATACGCCGTGTACGGAGGACGCGCCTACCGGGTCGTCAATACGCAGCTTCTGATCGATGAACAGTACGGAAAACACGACCAGCACACCGCAGAGAAGGCCGATGATGATGGCTCCGCCCGGAGCTACTTCCGCACAGCCTGCGGTGATCCCGACCAGTCCTGCCAGCACGCCGTTGAAGGTCATGGAAGGATCGGGCTTGCCGAACTTCACCCACATGGTCAGCATGGCCGCAAGACCGCCCGCGCAGGCGGAAAGGCAGGTGTTGGCGGCAATGAATCCGATGGTGCCGTCGGGCGTGGTGGTGGAACCGCAGTTGAATCCGAACCAGGCAAACCAGAGAATGAACACGCCGAGGCCTGCCATGGGAATGTTGTGTCCGGGAATGGCCCGGGCTATGCCGTCGGCACTGTACTTGCCGATGCGCGGCCCGATGACTATGGCTCCGGCCAGAGCAATCCAGCCGCCCACGGAATGCACCACTGTGGAACCTGCAAAGTCGATGAAGCCGAGTCCTTCAAGCCAGCCGCCGCCTTCGCCGAACAGACCGCTCCATGCCCAGTGACCGCTGACGGGATAGATGAGCGCGGAAATGACGGCGCTGCCGATCAGATAGACGCTGAAACGGGTACGTTCGGCCATGGCTCCGGAAACGATGGTTGCGGACGTGGCCGCGAACATGGCCTGGAAGAACCAGAAGGTCCACAACCATCCGCCTTCGCCCGTGCCGCTTGAGCCGGACATGCCGAACATCGACGTACCGACGATGCCGCCGGCATCGGTGCCGAACATCAGGCCGAAACCAATCAGGAAATAGATGATGCCGCCCATGAGAAAGTCGGCATAGTTTTTCATCATGATGTTGGCCGCATTCTTTGCCCGTGTCAGACCGCATTCCACCAGAGCGAAACCGGGCTGCATGAACATGACCAGCATACCGCCGATCAGCGTCCAGAGAATGTTGGCATTTTCCTGAGAAAGCCCGTCTTCTGCCAGAGCCGGGTCCGGGCCGGCAAGAAGACAGCAGGCCAGAGCCGTTGTCAGACATAGTCCTGTGCGTGCAGACATGTTTGTTCCTCTCCTTGTTTGCGCGGGGATGCCGCGTTCTGATTTGAAAAGGACTAAGCATGGAACGTGCCAAAAGATGCTGCACTATAATATATTGATATAATATATATTTTTTATGATGAGTCTGTAAGGGACAGTACCTGTTCGTATCGCGGAGCGGGGTTTCGATACGAAATTGTATCAGAGGGGGGCGAAGGTTCCGTCCGCGGAAGGTGGAAAACGGGGCGCGTTTTCCCTCACGGGCATACGGATGCAGATGCTATGAAAGGAAGCAGCGCGTCAGGAGGCATTTTCGTGCCGGAAACGCTGAACGGCATATGACAGAGCTTGTGTCCGGGAATGGCCCGGGCTATGCCGTCTGTACTTGCCGATATGCGGTCCGATGGCTCTGCTTCGATCAGATCAGCCCGGCCACCCAGCCGCCTGCGGAATGCGCTGCGGCGGAATCTGCAAACATGTTCCTTTCCCGGCGCGTTTCAATCGCCGAAAAAAGCTCCGATTCCGACCTTGCGGAACCGGAGCCTCCGTCTGGTTGTCATGGGGTTCAGGCGTTGCTTTTTTGGGCAGATCGCTTCAGGGGCAGATCGGATTTTTCTTTGGGGCTGTCCTAGCTAAGAAAAAAGAGCTAGGATACCGGCATGTATGAAAGACGCAGCAGACTAAATAATCGGCAACAGACCGAACTCATAAAGTTTTTTGTGGCCGGTGCCACGGCAAGGGCTGCCGGAG